>CAJTZY010000001.1:0-33158 GCA_910584085.1 uncultured Bacilli bacterium
CAGAAAAGTTTAGGTGTGAACCTAAATATTCAAAATTTATTTTGAATTTTGTTCTTTGACTTTTAAACTATAAAATGATAGTATATTTACCAAGAAAAAGGAAGTACTTTATATGATAATAAAAAACAATGTTTTAATTAGGGTTAATAGTTATGAATTAAAAAATGGTAAACTTGTAATTTCGAATGGAGTAAAAGAAATAGGAGAAAATGCAATGGAATATTGCAGTTTAAATTTAAAAAATGTTGTAATTCCAGAAAGTGTGGAAATAATATGGAAAGATGCATTTTATAATTGTACAAATTTAAAAAAAGTAAGTGGTTTAAAAAATGTAACATACATAGGAGAAAGCTCTTTTTATTATTGTAGATCTTTAGAAGAAATTACTCTCTCAGAAAAATTAGAAACAATAGATACGCTTGCATTTTCATATTGTACATCACTAAAAAAAATAACAATACCTAGTAGTACAAAAGATATTTTTGATTTAGCATTTTCAGATTGTTATTCACTTAAAGAAATAAATATTCCGAAAAAAACTTTTATTTATAAAAGAGTTTTTCAAAATTGTACTTCCCTAGAAGAAATAGATTTGTCAAATAGTTTTTTAGAATACCGCTTAATAGCTGATGGATTATTCAGTGGCTGTATTAATTTGCATGATATAAAACTTCCAAAATATATGTCCACAATAGAAAAAAATGCATTCAATAACTGTATAGCACTTAAACAGATAAATTTTCCAGTGGTACTTAATAGGATTGAATCTTATGCATTTTGTGATTGTACATCACTTAAAACAATTAATATACCAAATTCTGTTCAAACCATAGGAGAAGAGGCTTTTTGTGAATGTAAGAACTTAGAAAATATAGAGTTAACAGGGATAAACCTAGAAAAAATATAATCTTCAGCATTTGCAGACTGTAAAAAACTGACTAATGTAATAATTTCAAATAAAATTAAATTTGAAAGCAATATTTTTAAAAACTGTACATCATTAAAAAATATAACAATTTTAAATGGATTATCAAATGATTTAATTAAGCAATTTATAGGACTATCAAATATTAATTTAACTTTAGATAGCAGCCTATTTTTTATCGATATAAGCAATTTAAATAAACTTTCTATTGAATCATTAACGATATATAATATAAAAACGAACTTTTACACAATTGATATACCTGTATGTACTGATAAAGATGGAGATTTACATTATGAACACAGGGCACATGAAAATGCAAAATTAGAAGACCAATTAAGGGAAATAAGAGAAGAAGAACTACAAGACAAAATTAATTATATTTTATTAGATAATTATATATCAGATCCAAAATGTTTTAAAATAAGTGAACATAAGAAATTTATAAATCGAATAATTAAAAATATAGAAACAATGGAAAATTATGACTATAGAACAGATTTTGATAATTATATTAAAGAATATGTTAATTCAAATAAACCTAAAGAATTAGTAGAAATAAAAAATATTCAAAGTATGTTAATAGATATAAATAATTATAATATAGATAATAAAGATTTAAATAGTTCAACAGAAATAGAACAATATGGAAATGAATTATTAGATTATTCATTTTTAATAACAAATCTTTTATCTAACTTACAAACAAATTCTATAAATAATATAGAAACAATAAATTTAAATAAAATATTATCTAAAATAACAAAATTAGAATCTAGAAATTCAGATGAAATAAGTAAATTAGTAGAAAAGATATTCTTTGATGTATCAGAAGATGGATTAGTTTTAAATAAAACATTAATGAATAAAATGATAAATTATACAAGATATAAAGTATGTAGTTTAAATGATGAAATAAAAGGATTTGAAGCATTAAAAGATATTATTAGAATATGTATAGAAAAGATAAATGTTTGTAAAGATAATTTAAATACTAACGAAATAACATATATAGAAGATATAAGATTATTAAATATAGATAATAATTCAATGAAAAATAATATAAGTAAAAAAATAGATACATTAAATAATAGTGAATTAACATTAAGTTCATTATATGAACAAATAAATAATTTAACAAATCTTAATCAAATATATATAAGTAAACTAAAAGAAATTGTAATACATACTCTACCAAGTTTATTACAAAATATTTCATCAAATAAAGTAGTATTAAGAAATAAAGAAGATATAGAAACATTAAACAGTGTATGTGATACATTAAGAGGGTTAATTAAATTAGAAGAAAGCAGTAAGTCTGAAAATAATAGTATAGAAATATTAGATGAAGAAAAAACATATAAAAAAAGTATTATGTAACATTTTTACTCGTAAGTCACATAATATTAAATATATGAAAAAAGTATTGACATTTATAGTGTTTATAAAGTATAATATATGCATATGAAAAAGGAAAGCGATGTATCCACATCCACCCGATTGCTAAAGTGATGGGTAAAATGCCGATGAATTTTAAATTTATAGGTTATAAGTGGATACTAATAGTATGCACTTTTTTCATGGTGTAAGATATTAGGAGGTGTTTGTTATCGCAAACAAAGAAAAAGATTTGTTTATAAATGAACAAATTCGTGCTAAAGAAGTTATGGTTATTGGTCCAAATGGTGAACAATTAGGTATTAAATCTATAAAAGATGCTATCACTTTGTCTACCTATGCAGGTTTCGATCTTGTTATGATTAGTCCAAATGCTAATCCACCTGTTTGTAAGGTTATGGATTATAATAAATTCAAATATCAAAACAAGAAGAAACAAAAAGAAAATATAAAAAAACAAAGGGAAGCAAATCTCGAAATGAAAGAATATAGACTATCAGTTGCGATAGATATACACGATTTTAATACACGTGTAAAAAATTCAAGTAAATATCTAGAAAAAGGTCATAAAGTAAAGGCTTCTATTCGCTTTAAAGGAAGAGAAATGGCTCATACAGAACTTGGAAAAGATGTATTACTTAAATTTGCTGAAGCTTTAACAGAAGTATCAGATATAGAACAAAAACCAGTTTTGGAAGGTAGAAACATGACAATGATTCTTATGCCAAAGAAAGAAAAATAGGAGGAATATTATGCCAAAAAATAAAATTAAATCACACAAAGGTTTGAAAAAAGTTTTAAATGTTAGAGATGGCGGTTCTATAAGTATAGGACATCCTGGAACTAGACATAATACAGGAAAGAAAAATGCTGCATCTAATAGATGTGGAAGAAAAGCATCTAATTTAAGTAGTGCAGATGCAAACAGATTTAAAAAAGTACAATTTTAACAAATTAAGAAGGAGGAAATAAAGTGGCAAGAGTTAAAGGTGGAAATATCCATAAAAATAGAAGAAAAAAAGTATTAAAATTAGCTAAAGGTTATTTTGGAAGTAAACATAAACTTTATAAAACAGCTAAAGAACAAGTTATGCATTCATTAAAATATGCATATAGAGACAGAAAACAAAACAAAAGAGATATGCGTAAATTGTGGATTACTAGAATCAACGCTGCATGTCGTATGAATGAAATTAGTTATTCTAAATTTATATCTGGATTAAATAAAGCAGGAGTAACAATTAATAGAAAAATGTTAAGCGAAATTGCTATAGATGATGCTGCATCTTTTACAGCTTTAGTTAATGTAGCAAAAGATGCATTAGCAGGAAAAACTGTTAAGGCAGCTGCACCTAAGAAAGAAGCAAAAACAGAGACTAAATCAACAGAATCAAAAGAAATAAAAGAAGATTTATCTAAATTAACAGTTGCAGATTTAAAAAAATTAGCTAAAGAAAAAAATATAGCTGGTTATACAACTATGAAAAAAGATGAATTATTAAATGCTTTAAAATAGTCTCAAATGATATGAGCCTCGTTTCTTGGACATAAGAAACGAGGTTTTTATATGTCAAAATTCAAAAAGAAAAAAGCAACAGACAAAAAGAAAACTAACAAGATATGCACTTGATTTTAAAAATATAGAAAGATTAATATTTGAGATAATATCAGTACCTAGTGATTGTTAATAGTTTTTATTAAAAATTTTTAGGTGATTACTATACTAATTTTGACAATTATAAAAAAATTGTGTATTATAATATTCGAATAGGGGATGATTTTATAAAAAATTATATATTAAGTAATATATTTTTAGATGTATATAGGCAAATAAAATCAGAAATAAAACCAATTTCTAAGATTAATGATGTCGAAAACAAACAGAAAATAACTAATGAAATGGAAAATTGTTTAAAGTACATATTAGAGGAAAATGATAAAGAAAAACGTAGTATAGAAATAAAAAAATTCGAATCATACTTAAAGAATTTTGAACAGGTTAGCGATGGAAAGCCGGGTTTAGCAGAAAAGATAACTTTTTATAGCAATCCTTTTCCTAAATTAATAATAAGTAATAATGACGAATTTGAAGAAGCATTAAACCAATATTTAATAGAAATATTAGGTAATGATAATAAAGGCGACTTTGCAAATCATTATAGGGAAATTAGAAAATATTTTGAAAATATACTAGAAAATGATTATGATTTTACAATTGATGTAACACAGAATATAAATAATTATAAAAATAAAATAAAGGTAACATTAAAGACGCATCCTTTAACAAGAATTTTTATAAATACAATGTGCACTTTGTATGGAAATAATTATGTTTTATTTGAGGATTATGATTCAAGTAATAAATTAATAGATAACTTAAACTTGGCAGTTAGTCAACATTGTAATTCGTTTGTAATACATAGGTTTACAAAGTGTGATGATGAATCGTATTTATCAATAAAAATTATTGATATAGATAAATTTGAAGAAATATTATTAACATATATCAAGGAAGTAGAAAATAGTACCAGTTTTTATAATATATTTAAGGGTGTTGAATTTGAGGGTATATCATACGGTAATAAAATAAAAATGTTGTTTTTCTCAACAATGTTAAATGCGACAAGTTTAGATTTGCTAAATATAGAAAAATATTTTCAAAAATATACAAATTTTATTAATGATACAACATTTGACAATTTAAAACAGGTACAAAAAATTGGCGATATATTTAATGATGAACTTTATTTAAAATTAAAGAGGGCAGAACTTGAATATGAGACACCATATTATTTATGCTATATGTTGAAAAATAGACATGTTGAACTTCCTAATGTAAGACTTGGAATAGAAACTAAAATAGATAAAAAAGTTGCACACATTTTAGCAACTCAATCTTCACAAATATACATGGATAGAGAAAATGAATCAAGTTTGCAAGATGAAATTAAAAATAGTATTCCTAAAAGTTCGATGTTTAGATTTTATAACCCATCACATTTAATTTCATTAGTAATTACATTTGGTATATTAAAGGGATTGAATATTGAAGATGTAGATATTGTTGATTATATGCCATTTAGACATAAAAAAACAATTTTAGAAAAGCAAATGAGTCAAGAGGAAGCTGATATATATCAAACAAGATTGACTGATAAAAATATATATACATATCTTAAATTAACAACACTTGCTGATGGAATAGAAATATTAAGTTATCCAGAAATGAATTTAGGATTGAAATTAAAAATACATGAAAATGTTAAATTTGAGACACCTTTCTTACAAGAATTATATAATTATGGCTATAATATTGGTTTGAATAGTAGGGTAAATGATAATAAATTATTGTAATTAACTAAATTTATAAAGTCGACAATAATGCAAAAAAATACTTGTAGGTTTAAGATATAATATTAGGGATTATGGTTGGAATTTATAGCAATACGTTGAATTTAGACAAATTGTTACTGTAGGGTTAAATGGAAAATTTATAATTAATTATAGTATTTATAATGACCTTAAATGAATATTTAAAAGTGTCATTTTTAGCTAAAAACGTGAAAATGAAGAAATATTTAAAGAGATAATTGGCAAAATAGTAGAAGCGCATATTTGAATCGAGTATGTTCTTCAAAAAATAGATGATTTATCAAATGGAATAAAAGTAACAGAGGGTAGTAATATTGTTCAATAAAATTTTGTTACTATAAATGCTAATATGATAAACTAACGAAATTTGGACGTATGCATTTATCATGAAATAATTATTAGATATTGAAATAATAAATTAAACATGTTATACTTAATAAGTATGATAGAGGTGTTGTTATGTATTTAGATTTAGTCATAGTTTTAGTATTAATTATAATTGCCTTCTGTTGGTTTAGAACATTTTCTAAGACTGTATATGCAGTGGCAATAATAGATATATTTTTAAGATTATTATATTATATATCAGCAAATGTAGGGATTCCTGTATTCTATAATTGGGTAAGAAGAATATTTCCAGAGTCAATTCCAGGCTTACTTGACAATTATATGAATGGAATATTACTTACAATATTTGTATGGATATACGTAGGTTTAATGGTAGTTTTCTTATTTTATGTAACAAGAGCATTCATAAGAAAAAAATAATTATGGACACATAGATATAAATCTATGTGTTTATTTTATATCAAATTAAATAAAGACTTAAAAACACTAGTAAATATAATACCTTTTATGATAAAATAATTAAGTAGTAGGTGATTTTATGAATTATATAGGATCAAAATATTCGATTTTAAGTTATATAGATGAAGTAATAGAGGATTTTGTAAAACCTAAAAAGGTGGTAACATTATGTGATATATTTGCTGGAACTGGCTCTGTATCAAGATATTTTAAAGAGAAAGGATATAATATAATTTCAAATGATATTGAATATTTTAGTTATGTAACTGGGAAGGCATTAATAGAAAATAGTGATGAATTAAGATTTTCAAAATTATATCAAAAGCATATAGATCCCTTTATATGCCTAAATGGACTAAATGGTAAAAAAGGATTTATCTACAAAAATTATTCATTAGGTGGGACCAAAAAGAAAGAATTTAAAAGACAGTATTTTAGTGATGAAAATGCAAAAAAAATTGATGATTGCAGAATGAAAATAGAAAAGTGGAAAAAGAAAAGACTAATAACAGACGGGGAATATTATTATCTAATTGCTTGTTTGATAGAAGCAGCGGATAAAGTAGCAAATACAGCATCAGTATATGAAGCATTTTTAAAAGAGTTAAAGAAAAGTGCACAAAAACCTATGATAGTGAGTCCACTTGAATTGATATTTAAAAATAAAAAATATGAGATTTATAATGAAGATTCCAAGGAACTTATAAAAAAAATAAAAGGAGATATACTTTATTTAGATCCACCATACAATAGTAGAAAATATGATACCAATTACCATATACTTGAAACAATCGCACTTTATGATAATCCAAAAATAAAAGGAAAAACGGGTGTTAGAATAGAAAATACAAAAAAATCCAATTACTGCTTAAAGGATAAAGCACCCTTAGAATTAGAAGATTTAATTAAAAACGCAAAATTTAAATACATTCTATTAAGTTATAATGATGAAGGAATAATCCCTATTGAAGAAATAGAAAGCATAATGAAAAAATATGGTAACTATAAAAGATATGAAAAAAGACATAAAAGATTTAAGGCAGATAATTCAAGAGAATATAAAAAGAATTATACAATTGAGTATATTCATTGTTTAGAAAAAAATATATAAAACTAATAAATTAATTAATATGACAAAATACTATCCTTAGGCAATATTATTTGCCTTTTTGCGTAAATAAAAAGCAGAGTGCTGCTTTTATAAAAACAAATAAATGTATCCTTTAAATGTTAATTAGAAAATAATATTTTCTCTGATGTATATTGCTTTATTATAGTTTTAAGTATTACAAATATTATAATAAGTGTTGATATAACCATCAATAAAATATTCAAGTAATTAACATTGTTGTTTGATATATCCTCAAATAATAAAGTAAAATTCAAAAATGGAACTAAGGATAAGACTGCTGTTGTTTGTATATCCATCATAAATGCAATCATTCCAGGAAAGAATGATACAAACGTAAGTGGAGTAAGAGCACTTTGAGCTTCCTTAAAAGTTTTTGATTTACTTGCAATAGCAATACATAATCCACTTATTAATAGTGAATATGAAATAATTATAAAACAAGAGAAAATTATACTAACCATAGATGGCATCAAATTTGTATTTTTATAGATATCAAACATATTATTTGCAATTAATAGTGAAATAATTGTTAAACCAAAACTGAGCACTCCTGTTATAATAGAAGAAAGCGATACACTAAGAAATTTACCAATAATAATATCTTTACTTTTTATTGGAAATGTAAGTAATGTCTCTAATGTCCCTCTTTCCTTTTCACCTGCAGTCGCATCAGTAGCTGGATAAGTTGCAGAAATAGTAATTGCCATTATTATAAATAGAAATGAATAAACCACTATATAATTAGCAAAAAAATTATCCTTTTCTATTATATTTTTTTCTAAAGTAATAATATTAATTACATTATTTGAATCTATATTTTCATAAGTTAAATATTCATTTTGTAAATATTCCTTATAAGCTAAAATATAAGGTTCAACTAGTGATATAGCATATGATGTAGTATCATTATCGTTACCATTAATTATGTATTTATTATCCCTCTTTGTAATATACAAATCAATCTCACCATTATCATATTTTTCCTTTAATTTTTCCTCTGTATCATAAATAGGATCAATTCCAATTTTACTAATTATCTTTTTCTCAACTTCATTTGTTTCATAAGACATACCAATTTTATTATAGTCCTCTATTGGTCTTTTTAACTGTGATTCAAATAGTGCTGACATGCCTATTACAAGAAGAGGAATCATGAAAGGAATTATTAACATCATAGTTAACGATTTTTTATCCCTAAATGTTTCACGTATTTCTTTTTTTAATATATACAAAACATTATTTTTCATCATCAATACCTCCTATAAGTTTAAAAAAAGCATCCCTTAAATTTGTAGTATTAGTATTCTTCTTTATTTCAGAAGGAGTTCCTTCTTCTATTATAACTCCCTTATTAATCATAATAACTCTATCACATATATTTTCTGCTTCTTCCATATAGTGAGTAGAGTATAAAATAGTTTTTCCATCTTTTTTTTCACGTTTTATAAAATCTAAGATAATTTGACTAGATATAATATCAAGGCCGCTAGTTGCTTCATCTAAAATATAATATTTAGGATTATGTACTAGGCATCTAGCTATATTTACCTTTTGTGTCTGCCCGGTTGATAATTTTTCAATTTTATTATATAGAAAGTCATCCATATTTAAAATTGTAGATATTTCTTTAATTCTATCATTTCTTTTTTCTTTTGAAACATCATATAACTCACAACACATTTCTAATAATTCATAGGCAGATAGCGAATTATAAATTTTTGTATTTCCAGATAGATAAGCAAGATTTTTCTTAATTTCAATTTCATGTTTATCAAAACTAAGATCATCAAATTCAATGGTCCCATCGGTTGGATTTAATATACCAGCTATCATTCTAAGTAAAGTTGTTTTACCAGCTCCATTAGGACCTAAAATTCCAACAATCTCACCATCTTTAGCAGTAAATGAAATCTTGTTATCTGCATAAAACTCCTCCTTCTCTTTTTTGGAATTATATCTTATAAATTTTTTTGTAATATTATTTACCTTTAACATAATATCCTCCTTACATAAAAATATAATTAAGCACTAATATTATACAATAAATAAAATGTATAGTATATAGTTTTAACATTTTATATCATATTTTGGAATATATCTTGTAAAACTATTACTTTTGTGTTATATTTAATTTGGGTGATGGTATGACTAGAAAAGAACAAGCAGTAGATTTAATGAAAAAGGTAATGAATGGAGACAGTTACTTAACTTATAAAGAAATTGCTAAATTAACTGGATACCATGAAAAATACTTATTAAAATTAAAAAAAGAATTAGAGAGTGGAACTATTAGTATGGTACATGGTAATACCGATAGAAAACCAGTAAATACAATTACAGAGGAAGAGAAAGCATATATAATAAGTTTATATAAAAGAAGTAACGCTTCTATAAGAAAGTTTTGCAAATTTTATGGAAAAAGAAGTTACTCATGTATATGGCATGTTTTAAAGGAAGCAGGTTTAATTTAGGTTAGAGTAAAGGTGTTAAAAACATCTTTTTTTCATCTTTTTCATCATATTTTGTAAACTTAAAAAATATATTAAAAAATGGGATGAAACTATAGAAAAATGTGATATAATGTTAATATTCTGCTTTAAAAGAGTTTACAAATTAAACCTTTTAAGGAAATTATGTAGTACCAAATATAATTTATAAAAGGAGAAGAAAATGAAAGAATTAGGACTTTTAATGGATTTAGATGGTAATGTGTATTATTTTGGTGAATGGAAAGAAAATTGTAAAGATAAAGGACATACTATAAGTTTTGAATCTGATGTTGTAAACTTAGATGAATTTAAAAAATTAAATTTAAACTATGATAAAAGTAAGGAAATTGTTGTTCAATCACAAGAAGAGTATATAAAAAAAGGAATATTAATGATATTTAATATAACTAAAAATATAGAAAGCGGATTATCATTTTTAATGACAGTTCCTTCTAAATTAAGTTGTATGCAAAAAGAAAGATTAACAGAATTATATCCTGTATTATCTAATTTTTCTGATCAATATATATATGATTTAGATGATGATTGCGATAAATATTCCTCGCTAGATGATTATTTTGAAAAAAATGATGTAAAGAGGGCTAAAGTAAAATTAATATAATAGATTATTAACAGTAAAAAAGGATATTAGTAACCTAACCTGTTTTATAATAGGCAGGATACATTTTATAACTTATAAAAACAATTTTTATGAAAAAAATTTGTGCATTATTTCCTTATAATATATTTTCTTTTAAAATAAAAGACTATTGAATCTATCAATAGCCTAAGGGGATTTCATTGAATATCCCTTTTTATTATTTTCTTTTCTAAAAAACTAACCAAATAATACATTATACTAGCAACTATACAGAGAATAAATATTCCGCTTATAACTAAACTTAAATTAAATACCTGTGAACCATATAAAATTAAATAACCAATTCCCTTTTTAGAAACCAGAAATTCTCCCATAATAACGCCGACCTAAGACATATAGGGAGAACTTATAAATAAAGGCTTTTTTGTTTAAGAACTTGCATGTATTGGAGGAATTAGATGGGAAAAGCTAACTGTCCGTTTTGTAATAGTCAGAATACATTTAATATTGCCTATGGTTATTTAGGTAAAAAGAAAACGAAAAAGAATTATATTTATCAGGAAGATATTGGATTAAATGAATCTTATCGTAAGGGATTTTTAAAGTATGACTTTGATGGTGAAAGATTAATAAGTCATTTACCTAATCGTTATTGTAAGAGCTGTAAGAATACTTTTCAGTCAAGAAAAGTTATGTACACAGTTGATATATCAATCATTAACTTTATCATTTGTATTAACAATAACTATTATAGATACATCCTTGATTTTAGTGATAAAGAAAATCCTAAATATTCTTTAAGAATTAATTGGGTATCTATTAAAGATAATGAATCTCTTACAATTGATAACAAAAATAAAATTCTTTCTAGTTTTAAGAACTACAAGCCTAATATATGGAATGGTCATTATGGTAAAAACTATGATTATGATGAATACTATTGGATATTAAAATGTACTTATTACAACGGAGTTGATTATGTAAAAAGTGGTAATGATAAAGTACCTGACAATTGGAGGTATTTCATAAAACCATTTAAAGAAATATTTGCGAGTAATATCTTTGATTTAAAGTCCTAAGAAATTAGGATTTTTTTCATGTATAAAAATAAAGGAAAGGGTGATTATAATGGCTGTATTTAAAGTTGAAAAAACGAAAAATTTTACAATTATGAGTAATCACCATCTACAAAATAAAAATCTAAGTTTAAAAGCTAAAGGTCTTCTTTCTTATATGTTATCTTTGCCTATGGATTGGGACTATTCACTTGCAGGACTTGTTGCTAACTCTAAAGAAAGTAAAACATCAATTAGAAATACACTAAATGAATTAAAAGAAAATCATTATCTATCTGTAACTAAGCTATATCCTAATCAAACTGAAAGTAAAAAGATTGAATATATTTATAATATCTATGAAGAATCTCATTTAGAACCATCTGTGCAAAAGCAAGATACCGAAAACCAATACCTTGATTTTCAATATATTGAAAATGATACACAACTAAATACTAATAAACAAAGTATTAAAGAACAAACAGATAAAGTAGATAAAACCCAAAATAGAATTTTTGAAGATAATCATAATTTTTTAACTATTGATTTAATAGATAGAAAATATATTACTGCATATGATACTGATATTTATAATTATGACAAGCTATTTGAAAGCCTATTAAATGAGTACGAAACAAGGGATTTGTTGATGATTTTGCATTATATAATACCAAGAGTACTAGATCATGATTTCATTGATGAAAATGGTGAAAAAATAGCAAATAAGTTTGGATATCTAAAGAATTCTATTCTAAATAATATAGATAGACTAAAAAATAATGAACTTGAATGGGATGAAGAATTAGGATGGTTTAAAGATGTTGAAGAAGATTTAGAAGAAGAAATAGAAATTTAAGAAATCGTATTCAAATGTAAGGTTAAAAATGATATAATTTAAGCAGTTAGAGGTGATTTTATGTCAAAACATGAATTAGAACTTGTAGAGTTAACTAATATGTGTATGATTCAAGATTTATCTACAAATAGAGTTTTAGTACAAATAAGAGATAAAAATGATTGGGATGGTATCTCCTTTCCTGGTGGACATGTTGAACTTGGGGAATCAGTTGTACAATCAGTTATAAGAGAAGTGCAAGAAGAAACCGGATTAATAGTTGATAATTTAAAACCTTGTGGGTTAAAAGATTGGTATGATTTCAAAAAGCAAAAAAGATATATTGTATTTTTCTATAAAACTTCAACTTATTCTGGGAAAATAATACCTAGTTCTCATGAAGGACAAAATAAATGGATGACAATAGAAGAAATTGTAAATAGTAATTTGATTGCAAGTGATTTTTTAGAAATGTTGAATATATTTACGGGTGAAGATAATCATACTGAATTTTACTATGAAGATAATCAAGACCCTGATGAAAAGAAAAGATGGTTAAAAAGATTTTACTAAAAAACATCAGTATAGAAAGGAAGATAATGTATGGATCAAATTATTCCAAGTTTTAAAAAAACTATATTTGATGGTTCAAAAGATTCAATAATGGATTTAACTGAATTAGGAATTGATAGTTTATTAGATGATGGGATTTTAAAAGATGTTCCAATTGTTGGTTTATTAGTTGGAGTTAAGAATACTGCACAAAATATTCATGATAGAAATTTATTAAGACAGACCCTAAAATTTATTCAAGAATTTAATAGTGGAACAATTAATGAAGAAAAGCTTATTAAGTATAAAGAAAAAATAAATAGTGATAATCGTAAAGCTGAAGAAGAGTTAGGAAGAGTCTTAATTATACTAAATAATAATATTGAACTTGAGAAATCTAAAATGATTGCTAATTTATATAGAAATTATATAAACGAAGTAATTAATTGGGATGAATTCTGTGAATTTTCAGAAATTGTTAGAATGCTATTTATTAGTGATTTATTGTGTTTAAGAAAAATATATACAGGTCAAATGAAAGATACATCTGGAACTTCACTTTATCCTATTGACAGATTAGCATCATTAGGTTTAGTTAATACTTCGATGAAAGCAATTTTTATAAGTAATAACTCAAATTCTCGTACAGATAAATATGTTAATCTAACTTCAATAGGTGGAAAATTTTATCAAACTATAAATAGAAATTAGGAATTGATTGTAAGTTTAATAGAAAAACTACTAGAACTGAAGTTAATAAATCATTGATATAACAAAAAAAGAATATGTAATAGATATTGCTCAGTTAATAGATTAAAAGTTTTTTTAATAATTTTAAGGAGAGGAAATATGGCAGTTTGTGAAAAAAAGATTGATAGATTGGTACAAAAAATGCATGAATATTATAGTAATAAAGACTCTAATACTTTAGCAACTGTTGATTTTCCAAATGAAATAGAATATAAAAGTAATGAATGGTTAATCTATATTTTTTATTCCTGTTTATTAGATTATGGTATGAGATCACAAAACTATCATAATAATTTAATAAATACTTATCATATATATTCACAGATATTTAAACCAAAGTATGTTATAGAAAATTTCACTACGAATAAGGAAGAACTATTAGGTATACTGAAGAATAATATTCATCCAAGATATCCTAATGTTGCAGTAGATAAGTGGCTAAATTTATCAATGGAATTATCTAAATATGATAACTTGTTAGGTAAAATTAAAGAATTTAATAATTTTAATGAACTTAATTTATTTGTTAGAAATATAAAAGGATATGGCCAAAAAACAGGAGGCTTATTACTTAGACTAATATATGAATCTAATGTGTGTAATTTTAATGATAAATTAGGATATATTCCATTAGATAGACATGATATTGAAATTAGTTATTTAAATAATATTATTAACAATCAGAAATTAAACGATAATCAAATAGAAGAATTATCTAGTTCATATATAAAAAGTGGTGAAAAATTAGGAATAGATGCAAATTTGATAGATAAATATTTATGGAATATAGGTAATGATTTTTGTAATAAAAAGAAATGTACTGATTGTCCATTATATGATGATTGTGAAACTAAGGTACAATAAGTTATTCTAATTTATCGAATAACTGAATTTAATTATTCTAACTGTTCGGAAATTCCAAACAGTTTTTAAAATATAAGGTTTTAAAGATATTAAAACTGAAATATATGGAAACTCGATAATATATAACTTAAAATATATCTAAAAAGAAAAAATTAACAAAGATGCAACTACAGAGAAAATCTCGGTAGTTCAAAAAGAAATAAAAATTTTTAAAAATATTTAAGTTATGGTGTTCCTTTCTCCATACAAAAATGTTATAATTGTATGGAGAAAGGAACAATTGTTTATGACAAAAGAAGAAATGATTTTAAAAATATTAAAAGAAAATAATGGAATTATTACAACTAAAGAAATAAAAGAGAATAATATTGCTAATGTCTATTTGACTAGACTTATAAAAAAAGGATATATAGATAGAGTAAAAAAAGGTTTGTATATTTCTAAAAATAGTTGGGGAGACGAATACTTTAATTTAATTTATGGTATAAATGCAATCTATTCTTATGAAACAGCACTTTACTTTCTAGGATTATGTGAGTCAGTTCCCACAAGTTATAACTTAACTGTTCCTAGAGGTCATAAAAGTAGTTTAAATCATAACAATAAAGTCATTCTTCATTTTATAAAAAGAGAATATTTGGGAATAGGAAAAGTTAGTATTAAAAGTCCTCAAGGACAAATAATTACTTGTTATAACGCTGAAAGAACAATATGTGATTTATTAAAAGATAAAAAAAATCAAGATATAGAAACACTTAAATATGCTATTAATGAATATTTAAAGAATAAAAACAATAGAGATTTACCTAAATTAATGGAATATGCAAAAACATTTAATGTGGAAGAAGCTTTAAATAATTACTTGGAGGTATTAATGTGATAGATGCAGAAGATTTAAAAATTAGAGTAAAAGAAAAAGCTCATGTTAATCATTTAGAACCTCAAGATATAATGCAAATGTACTTCTTTGAAAGACTTTTATATAGAATATCTATAAGTAAATACAAATATAATTTTATTTTAAAAGGAGGACTTCTTCTAGCCGCAATATTTGGTGATGAAAGAAGAACTACTCAAGATATGGATACTATGATTAAGGGTCTTCCAATGGATATAAAAGAACTTACAAAAATAATAAATGAAATAGTAAATATTGATTGCGATGACGATATTAGATTTGAAGTGCTTTCGAGTAGAGATATTAGATTAGATGATATTTATGGTGGATTACGAATTAAACTAATAGGCTACAAAGAACATTTACAAATACCATTATCTATTGATATTACAGTTGGAGATCCTATCACTCCTAGAGAACTAGAGTTTAAATATAAATGTATGTTTGATGATAACTATATTAGCATTATGGCCTTTAATCTAGAAACTATTATTGCTGAGAAATTTGAAACATTTATAACAGATAATATTATGAATACTAGAAATAAGGATTTTTATGACTTATATATGATTTTAAATAATTACTATAATAGACTCAATAAAGAACAATTAAAGAAAGCTATTAAAAATACTTTTGAAAGAAGAAATGTTGAATTTAATATTGATAAAATTAAATCTAATTTTGAGGCTATAAAGATGAGTGATAGATTAAAACATAATTTTGAAAATTTTAAATTAAAAAAAGAATATGCTAAAAGTATTTCATATGAAAATGTTATGGATAAAATAAATATCATTATAGAACTTCTTTCTAAGGAATTAGTAGAAGTATAGTTTAAAGTTAGAAAGTAAATAAAGGAGAAAAAATCATGACAATAAAAAACATTATTTTTGATATTGGAGGCGTTTTAGCAGATCCTAAAAGTGGCCATTGGTTTATTACACCTAATTTTTGGAACATCATAGATAAAAAATATATCGACAATAACGAATTGAAAAGTAGTTTAAAAAAATATTTGTATTTACAAACTCAAGAGCCGAAAACCGAATTAGAAGAACATGAAATGTTTTCTAATTATTATTACCAAGTTTTAAAAGAAATAAATTATCCATATATAACTAAAGATATAGCTAATAAAATTGCTGATGATTGTGTTTATAATGATGACAAATTTATTTTTTATGATGATGTTAAGGAAACCTTAGAAAGACTTTCAAAACAGTATAATTTATATATTATTTCTAATGGATGGCCATCTTCTTTTCGAGTATTAAAAAATAAAAATATTAATAATTATTTTAAAGGAATAACTATATCTTCAATGTATTCTACAACAAAGGAAGAAAATTTATTTGATGTTTTTTTGGATGAATATAAGGATGTTAATCCAAAAGAATCGCTTTATATAGATGATAGAAGACATATCTTAGAAAAAGCAAATGTATATGGGTTTAATCTTTTACTTATGGATAGAAAAGGTATTTATACGGAAAGTAAATTTAAGATAATAAATAGTATGGATAATATTAAGGAGGTTTTAAAATGCGAATAGCTACTTGGAATATTGGAGAAGATGAAAGAAATGACGGTGGAAAACTAACTTTAGATTCTTATAATTACATTATAAATATGATTCAAAATGAAAATATTGATATTGTATGTTTACAAGAAGCTATTATAAAATCGGATTTTTTACCATCCATAGCAAGTTATATTAAAGAAAATACAAATTTAAAATACATAGTTGAATATGAATTGTCAGATTCTCATATAAATATTGGTTCTAAAATGGGCGTTGTTATTTGCTCTAAATTTGAAATAGATAATTATAAATTATTTAAGTTGGATAATCCTAATTTTATTTATTCAGTTGATGAGGAGACTACTTATTATTCTCATGATAAAGGTTTTATTATTGCAAATATCAAAGGATATAATATTATTACAGGTCATTGTTTACCTTTTCATGTATTTAAAAAGAATCCATTGGATTATTTAAATATATTTAGAAAAGTAGATGAAGAATTTATAAATTCTTATAATTCAAATAATAATATTATACTTTGTGGAGATTTTAACTATGACAATGTTAATAAATTGTTTCCTAAAATAATGGCAAATTGCAATGACTTAATAGATTGTCCTACCAGAAAAGATAAACAATTGGATCATTTTGTTATAAGTAACAAATTGAAATGTACCTATAAAAATGTTTCTGCCAATATATTCGACCATAAATATGGAATATTTGATATAAAGTAAGATATTTAGGAGTGTGAAATTATGAACAATGTTGAATTTATTAATAATGCATATACAAAAGATGGGCTAAAATTACCAATGGTTCATTTTAATAGTAAAGAAAAGGATATTTGTGTTATCTTTATTCATGGTATGTGTCAAACAATAATTGATAACTATTTTGCTACTGTTTGGGGAAATATTTTAGTAGAAAATAATATTGGTTTTCTTTACGAGCATAATAGAGGGCATTCAATAGAAAATGATATTGTAAAGAAAGATGGATCTTTTAAAAGATGTGGATGTATGTATGAAATTTTTGAAGATTCAATTTATGATATTGATTTAGCAATTAATAAAGCCAAAGAATTAGGTTATAAAAAATTTATTTTGATGGGACACAGTTATGGATGTAATAAACTAATTTACTATTATTATAAGAAAAAGCCAAATATTTTAGGCTTAATTCTTGCTAGTGCTCCTGATATGGTAGGGCTTCAATTATATCGTCAAAATGATTATAAGGAACTTATTAAAGAAGCAAAAGAAAATATAGATAATGGAGAGCCAACTAAAATTCTCAGCAATCTAATTGAAGATTATATGTATATGAGTTCTGAGACTTATTATAATTGGTTTCATAAAAATTCTAATTTAGATAATTTACCAGTTATGGATAATTCAGAAAATTGGTATCAATTTGAAACAATAGATGTTCCTATATTAACTTTTTCTGGATCAAATGAAACAGATAATTATTTGCATTTGGATTTATTAAAAGAGAAAGCAAAGAGTTGTAGTGATTTTGAGTATAGGTATATAAAGGATACAGATCATTTTTACAATGGAAAAGAATTAGAGATAGGAAATATAATACTTAAATGGATTAATACAAAATTTTAATATCCCCAAAAATTCAACTACTCAAAAATTTAGATATGTTCAAAAAAATATATAAAGCAAATAAAATTCGGTTACTCAAAAAATTTGAATAACTGAATTTATAGAATCAAGTATATATGTATTAAGGTGGTGGTAATCATTAAAACCAAGTTATTTGATGAATTAATAAGTGATATGGGTAAATGTGAAAAATGTATATCTATGCATTCTAAAAATAATGTTGATTGCTCACTAATTAATATCTATGAAAATTCAAAATTTGCAAAAGAAATACCATCAATATGGACTGATTGGTATAACAGATTGGATTCTAAAATTATGATTATAGGACAAGATTGGGGTCCATTTGAAGATATGAAAAAATTAAATGAAAAATATTTAGAAAATCCAACAGGAGAAAATTGGGTTCAGTTAATTGAAACTGAAAATAGTTTAACTAAGAAACAACTTACAAAGTATTTGGTAGAGTCTTCTAATGGTAAAATTACTTCTATTAAAGATATTTATATTACCAATGCTATTATGTGTGGAAGAAAAGGAAACAATTATAGGGGAAATAACATTAATTTAAAATGGTCAACATTAAATTGCAAAGAATTTCTACTTAGACAAATAGAAATAGTAAAACCAAAAATAATATTAGCTTTAGGCTATTATCCTCTATATTCACTTTCTAATATTTATGATTTTAAGATAGAAAAAAATTTAACCAAAACAATAGAAAAGTATCCTATAATAGAAAAAGAAGATTTCATTATTGTTCCATTGTATCATCCGGTAGCACAAATAACAAAAGAAAAGCAAATGGAACAATATAATAGGATTTGGAATTATATCTAAGAAAAGGAGATAAAAATATATGAAAAATGTAATTATTACAGGAGCAGCAAATGGTGTTGGAAAATCAATTGCTGAAACTTTGAAAGATGAAAATTTAATATTAGTTGATAATGATAAGGAATCATTAATAAAAATAGCTAATGAATTAAACAAAGAGTATTTTGTATGTGATTTAAGTAATGATGAGGAAATAGAAAGTTTTATTAATCAAATTAATGATAAAAGAGTTAATTGTTTAATCAATTGTGCTGGGATGTGGATTTCTGGTGATATGTCAAAACTTGAAGAACCAGTATTTGATGAAATGAACCAATTAAATAGAGTGAAAAAAGTAATTGATACTAATGTTTTTGGAACAATAGCAATGATAAAAAGTATATTTCCTATTATGAAAAAGCAAGGATATGGTCAAATTATAAATATTAATTCTCAAAGTGGAGTTACATGTGAACCACCATTCCCTATATACAATGCCACAAAGCAAAGTACAAATGCGTTTAGAAAAGCAATACAAGAAGATTTGGCAAGAAATAATATTAAAATTACTGATGTTTGTCCTGGATTGATTCAAACAGACTTTTATGTAAGAGCAAATAATGAATTACCAAAAGAAGTCATGAATACAGGTTTGACACCAGAAGATGTGGCAAAAACAGTAAAGTATGTTTTTGATTTGCCTCATGAAATTACAATACCAAGTATTGAAGTAAGACATATAAAAAACTATTAAAATAATTACTGTATAGTTGAAAATTAAAGCAATTTATGGTAAATTATTATTCAATTTAATGAGAAAACACTTTAATCGTTAGGAGGATTAATTATGCTTAGATATCCTAGAAGAATGCATGGGGCAGAACTTTGGGCAAAAATAGAAGTTCTTGAAAATGTTTAATCTCCTTTGTTTAAAAAATAAATATATAAATAAAGGAGAAATGAAATAATGAATTATGAAGATAAAAAAATTGTTGGTATTATAGCCACCAATGTAGATGCATCAATTGCACTTAATGTTATTGGTCATCTTGCAATTGCTATAGGAAAATATTCAGATAATGAAATTATGGGGCAACCTACTATTACTGATAAATCAAATATAAGTCATTTAGGAATAAGTCAATTTCCATTTATAGTAACTAAAGTAAAAGCTGGAAAATTAAGAACAGCAATAGATAAAGCAAAAGCTAATCCAAATTTATTAGTTGCAGATTACCCTAAGGATATGCTAGATACAAGAACAGATGATGAGCTTGTTGCTTCAATTAGTAATAAAGAAAATGAACAATTAGAGTATCTAGGAGCTATTATCTACGGAAATACAGATGATGTAAATGAGATTACAGGAAAATTCCAATTATGGAAAATAGACTAAAATAATTGTATAGTAAAAAAGTTTTATGTGGTATTTAGATATTGATTTTTTTGTTTTTTTAAAAATATGGAAAAAATAATTTTTAAAAATTTTTACAAAGCCTTATAAATAAAGAGAAAACGGGATATTAATTTAATATTAATTTCCGTTTACCTTCCGCTTAAAATGTGTTATTATGATAATATAGATAAATTATAATGAGAGAGAAAAATTTAACTAGATTTCTCTCTTTTATAATGTATAAATCATTTAATAATATTTTATCTAAAAAGTGATTTATATAAAAATTTTGAAAAAATTTTTTTGTCTATTTTTTTCTTTATTTATAAAGAATTGATACCATTTTAGTATTAGAATTTTCAAAAAGTGGCCATTGTGTGTCCTAAAAAAATGCGCTATTATGGTAATATAGGATAATTAGAAGATGATATAAAACTTACAATTTTTGTAGGTTTTTTATTTGGTAAAAATAAGCATTTTTAGTTATAAATTTTTGCCTAAATCTTTTATATTGACCTATATAATTGTTTTAATATCTAGTTCAATAAGAACTGATATAGGTAGATTAAAAATATAAATTTGGACTTTAGAGAGATATATTGTCTCTCTTTTTTCATGTCCTTTTTTATATTTTTTTCAAAGAAAGGAGCGTGAATTTTACGAATAAAACATGATGGCTTAAGTAAAAGAATTACAAAAACTAGCAGTAAAATTTGTTAGTTTTCTGAAAAGTAATAATAGATTTTGAAAAAATCTCTAATCTGTCGGAGACTAATAAAGGGTCTTAGGGATATGCCCTAACGAGTATTGGGTGTGTAGACACCATGCTTGATAGTTTAAGTAGTAAAAAAGGCTAATTTCAGTAACCCCAAAATTTAAAGAAAGGAGGCATTTTTATAGGAAAATTGTATGTTGATCCTTATTTATTTCTTTGCAAGAAACTCTCGTTTTCATATCAAGAACACTTTGAGATTTTGAAAAAAATAAAACGGCGTTCTAAATGGCATAATGCGTTCTGTTATCGAAAGTCTACAGTAGATGAATCTATCATTACTTCTGTATCTGTAGAATGTCTAATTTGGTTTATAGAAGTAGAATCTAAAGAAGGTAATTTAAAAGATTTAAAAATTAATTTTCTTGAAAGGTATATTGAAGTGTTAGAAGATTATTTGAAAATTCCACACGAGAAGATGTCATATTGTGATCTACCATTAAAATATTTAAGAACTCATTTTAATAAAACAAAAAATGCCATAGGAGTAGCAACAAATAGAATGCAAAAACATTTCCCTTATCCACTTAAATTTATTAAGTATGGAAAAGTTTATGTTTCTGCTATTGGAGTTAAATGGTTAAATGAGAAATATTTTAGAACGAAATATATTGAGTATTTAGAGGATTATAAAGACTCGTTAGAAAGTAGAATTTCTAATTAGTCTTTTTTTAATGTAATCAGTCTTGTGTCTTAAAAATATAATTTAGAGAGGGAGCTGTTTATATGCATTTAACTGTTGAGAATTATGATAAGAATGAAAATAAAATTGAACCTAAAAAAATAATTTTAAATCAAGCATTAATATATACATTACTAAAGAAGTATCTAAAAGAAGTGTAATAATCTATAAGTATTTCATTTTTTGTATAAAAATGGTATTATGTAGTTGCAAGTTTTTTTACAAAAAATGCTTTTATAAAAGAAGGAGGAAAAAATATTAACGATATAAAAGCAGAAGTAAAAAAAATTAAAGCTCTTTATGTTCGTGTATCAACAGATGCTCAAGTCGATGGATATTCAATAGAAGCTCAAATAGAATCATTAGAGGGTTATTTAAAAAGTCAAGGATGGTCTGATTATGAATTATATGCTGATCCAGGATTTAGTGGTAAGAACTTAGAAAGACCTGCAATTCAGAAATTAATAAAAGACTGTGAAGATGGAAAAATTGATACAGTTTTAGTTTTCAAACTAGATAGACTATCTCGTAGTCAAAAAGATACTTTATATTTAATTGAAGAAGTATTTAATAATAATGAAGTTGGTTTTATCTCTGTTAGAGAAAGTTTTGATACGACTACGCCATTTGGTAAGGCAATGATTGGTATTCTTTCCGTATTTGCTCAATTAGAAAGAGAAACTATTTTAGAGCGTACTAGAATTGGCCTTAAAAAACGAGCTGAAAACGGTTATTGGCGAGGTGGAGGTAAGACTCCTTTTGCTTATGATTACGATAAAGAAGCAGGGATGCTTGTAGTTAATGGTGAAAGAAAAGTCATCTTTGATTTAATGAAAACATTAAGACTTCAAGGATATAGTTATAATGAACTTTCTAAAGTAACAGGATATGATGAATCGTGGATTCAAGGTATATTAAGTTCTAAAACTAATTTAGGTAAAATTCCATTTAAAGGTGAACTTTATGATGGTAAACATGAAGCCATAATTAGTGAAGAAGAATATCAACAATTACAAACAATAGAAAAACAAAGAAGTAAAAATCAACATGCAAGTCATTACTTGTTATCAGGAAAAATATATTGTGGTAATTGTGGAGCAAAGTACCGTTATCAAAAATGGGGACAAAGAATTATTTGTTATTGCTACTCCCAACAAAAGAGTAAACCTAAACTAATCAAAGATCCTAATTGTAATAATATAAGACTTGATAGTTTTGAAATTGAGGATAACTTCTTAGAACAATTATTTGCCATGTCTTTAAATGAAGAATTATTTAGAGATACTTTTGATTTATCTAAAACAAATCTTGTTGATGAGCTTAATCTAAGACTGGATAAGACACAGAAAAAAATTGAAAACTTGATTCAATTACTTTCAGATAATATAGCAAATGAAGAAATAAAAAAAGAACTCGCTAAATTAACAAGTGAAAAGTCGAATATAATGAGTGAGTTAGAAGATATAAAAGAAAAAGAAAGAGCAACAAAAACTTATGATAAAATTAAAAATCTAGAAAGTGTTTGGACTGATATGGAGTTTAAAGAAAAACGAAATATCGTGGAACAATTACTAGATAAAATAGTTGTAGATGGGAAAACACTAAAGATTTATTGGAATGTTAGTGAAAGCTAACATAAAAAATATAGAGTTTTCTCTACATATGTCTTAGCTCCCAATTAAAGACATACTTACATTTATTTTTAAGGCACTTACAATACTACTTAAACTATTTGGGAAAATTAATTTAGAAAATAATTGCCATTTATTCGCACCAAGAGATTTCATTAATCTAATTTTATTTTCATTAATACTATTAAATCCTTCATATACATTTATAATAGTTATAATTAAAGATATTAAAAGTGCCATAAATATAATAGATTTAATACCCGCACCAAACCAAATAATTATTATAGGTCCAAGTGCTACTTTAGGTAAACTATTTAATATAGTTAAATATGGTTCTATTATTTTTTGAACCCTCTTATTCCACCATAATATTGTAGCAATTATAGTACCAAGAGCAGTAGCAATAGAAAAACTTAAAACAGTTTCATATACAGTAACCCATATATTTTCAAAAAGATTATTGTTTTTATATAGATTAATAATTGTATCTAACACTTTTTTAGGACTGGAAAATATAAACGTATTTATAATATTTAAATCGGCAAGTAATTGCCATACAATTAAAAGTACAATAATTATAGAAACTTGAAAGAATCCTACAATAACTTTTTCTTTTTTTCTTTTCTTTAAAAATTTAATATGTTCATAACTATACATGAAAATCAATATCCTTCCATATGGCATCATAGTAATAAGAAAACTTCTTATCCTTTCGATTATTAATGGGTGTAGATTTATTTTCAAGTTCTATATTATAAATATTTTTTATAACAGCAGGTCTATTTGAAAGAACAATTACCTTATCACACATACTTATAGCTTCAGCAATATCATGTGTAACCATTATCATAGTCTTTTTTTCTTTTTTTAGTATATTGTAAATATCATCTGATATTGCAAGCCTACTTTGATAGTCAAGGGCTGAGAAAGGTTCATCAAGTAACAATAGATTTGGATTATTAGCAAGTGTTCTAATAAGCGCGACCCTTTGCCTCATTCCACCTGATAGGTTATCCGGATAACTATATATAAAATCCTTCAATCCATATGTGTTTAATAAATTTATAACTCTATTTTTTGTATTTTCATTCAAATTTTTATTTATTTCTAGTCCAAGCAAACAATTGCTTAAAATATTTCTCCATTCAAATAAAGAATCCTGCTGTAACATATAACCTATTTTTGTATCATTCTTTAAAATAATTTCCCCATCAGATTTTTCCTCTAATCCGCAAAGTATTGATAAAATAGTAGATTTACCACATCCACTAGGGCCAACGATTGCAACAAATTCTCCATCTTTTATATCAAAAGAAAAATTTTCAACTGCTAGAGTTTCTCCAGATTTAGTATGATAAATTTTTTTTAAATTTTTAATTTGCAAAATGTTATTCATGTGATGCCTCCTTATAATTTATAGTATGATGTAATAACTCTTTTGTTAATGATAAAAACTCCTCTTTAGGAATTTTTTATACTTTTTTTGCCTTAGTAAACTCTAAATTCTTGGTTGATAAAAATAATACACATTTACATTTAGCAAAATTAAAAAATAATATAATTTTAGAGAATAATTTCTAACTTGTAATTAATAGTGAAATATTAATAAAAAAATAAAGTAATTTGACATATTGATTGGTTTATGCGGTATTTTAGTTTAAAATTGTATTTAGAGGTTATGGAGTTGATACTACTTTATGAATAGAAAAAAACTAGATTTTTGACTATTAAACATGCCCTGAATAACATTTTGTCTTAAAAATTAACAAAAGTATTCACAAAATTGAGATATTATGATATTATAATATTCAATTTTTAAGAGAGGGGAAAAGGTTGTTTATGAAAAAGTTAGAACATCTTTTAAAACTAACTCAGGAAGAATTAAAGTTTGAAATTTATAATTATTTGCAACAAAAAAAGATGAACCCAATCTATGAGGATGGTTTTGTTTATGCTGAAGGTGATATACCTATTTTATTAGTTGCACATATGGACACTGTATTTGCTGTACCACCAAAAAGACTAATTTATAACAATAAAGAGGATAAAATCTTTAATCCGGATGGTGGATTAGGTGGTGATGATCGCTGTGGTGTCTATGCAATTATGAGACTATTAGAAGAATATAGACCTCATGTTCTATTTACTGAGGATGAAGAAATTGGTTGCATTGGAGCGAAAAAAGCTGTAGATAAACTTCCTAAACCAAAAGTTAAATACATAATTGAACTTGACCGCAGAGGTAGCAACGATTGTGTTTTTTATGAATGTGGCAATGATGATTTTATGGATTATGTAGAGTTATTTGGCTTTGAAACTAATTATGGTACTTGTAGTGATATTTCTGTACTTGGTAGTGTTTGGGATATTGCAGCAGTTAATTTAAGTAGTGGATATTATCATGAACATACTAAAAAAGAATATGTTGTATTTAACGAATTACTAAATAATATAAAACGTGTTGCATCTATGTTAAAAGCCCATAAAAAGGCTCCATATTTTGATTATCAAGAAATACATTATGCACCTAGGCGTTCTAATTTAATTTTTGAAGATTACACAGATGAAGACCTATTTTATTGGATTGAACAATATTATGGAAATGGAAATAGTTATTTCAGGCAAGAACTAGATTTTGGTAAGAAATTGATTTTGAAAAAAGAAGAAAAAACAGATGATAAAAAGGATGATAAATAATGAAAATGAGCAGTGAGGAAATGATGAAAATATTTGATTTCATATTAGAAAATAGGAGTATAATTATTGGTGGTAACGGATTATTTAGCAGGGATACCTTAATGATGATTAGAGCTATTGTTAAGGGAAAAATAACTAATAATTTTGAATTGACCCAAGAACAAAAACAGTTGCTTATAGATGCTTTTATAGAAAGTAATAATTATTTTACTGATGATACACCAGAGTTTATTCTTGAAAATGAAGCCTGTATTAATGCATCAATTGAACGAAATATAAATAGTGCTAATTTTATAAAGTTAAAAGACTTAACTCCTGAATTATCCCAAAAGATTATAAATATTGCAATAAACAAAAAATATATTTTAACATTATATAGTCCTGAATTTTTGAGAAGTAATTATGAAGTAGCATTAAATTCAATTAGACAAGATGCAAATTCTGCTAACTATGTTTCTTGGTTTGCTATTGAAAAAGATGCTACTAAAAAAGATGTTATTGATGATTTAATACAGGAAACAATTAAAGCAGGATATGAATTATCACAAAATAGTTGTAGGTTTTTAATTACTGAACCCGATATTATTTTAAATTCTATTAAAAAAGATATAAATACAATAAAATATTCATCAGCAGAAGCAAAAAACAACCCTAAAATTTTTAAATACCTTATGTTAAATGGATATAAATTTAGTGAAGTAGAATTAAAAAACGCTCCATTATCTAATTTTAAAGATAAAGATGCAATGAGATATGCAATGGAAAAACTAAGTATACTTGATAAATGTAATTATGATTTTAGAAAAATATTAATATTTAAAGATTATTCTGATGATGATATTGATAAATATGCTGAAAGATATATTGAATTATATGCTAAAGCAATTAATACTCCTCCAACAATCAAAGGTTTTAACGCTGTACTTCAAGTATGTGTTGAATCTGAATGGAATGAACATAGAGAAGAAAATTTAGATGATTATGCAAATATTTTTGGAAAAATTTGTACTGAATTAAAAAATAACGATAGTTATAGTGATGCGATTGACAAATTATATTTTTTAAATAAAATGAATTATGCATTAGGTAGCAAATATAATTTATTACTTCAAGCAATGGAACAATATCATACGATAATTCATAATAATCAGAAATGTAATATAGATTCTGCTCGTGACCAAATTGCCAAATTATCTGCATTATATGTATCTATTAGCAAAGAAAAATTTAAAAAAGAAAGATTGGACCAATATTATGGGGATATAAAAGACTATTTTATTCCAAGAAAAACTCATTCTATTGTTTATAAAAAAATAATAGAACATAAATATAAAAGAGCCTTTAGAATATTGTATGATGATGAAGATGGTAAACTTCGTGAATTTATAGAAAGCATTGTTAAACAATATAGTCAAAATTTAGATGAAGATACTATTAGGAATATGATAAGTAACTTTGTAACATATAATAATTCAAAAATGGATTCTTTTATAAAAGCGCCACGTGGATGGAACAACTATAAAAGATATAAAGAAGCAAGTAAATTAATAAATAGATTAAATAGTCATTATATAAAGTACACTGACTTAGAACTAGTTGGATATTTAGATATTATTAAATACAATATTGAAAAAGATAAATATTATTATGATGGACCTTCTTTTGAAGAAGAATCAATAACTAGATATAATGAATATAAGAAAAAATTAGAAATATTTGATAAAATAAAACAACAAATAATATTTAAAGCAAAAAAATTAGAAATAGATAATAAAATTTCTTATGACGAATTAATGAATATTGCAGAAGACTTACCATTTAATGATGAATATTTTGAATTTGATAAATGTAATAATAATTTTTCTCTAAATGATTTTATTAATGGATGTATTTATACAAATATTAATGATTTTATAGAACCAAGTAGTCTTATTAATGATGAGGCATATAGTATTTTGACAAATTATATAATTAATAATGGATTATTTTGGATGTTATTAATATTAAATAACTTCACTCGTTCATTAGATGAATGTGATATTAATAAAAATGCGGTTCTTGAAACATTTGACTATATGGAGGATGTTGCTATATTAGCAAAAAAACTTAATTATGATGTTAATAAATATGAAAATGTTTTAACATTATGTGAATTAAGTGAATGTGCAGATACTACATCAATTGCTATTCTTGGTGAAGATGTAATTTCAAAATTATGCAGATATAGGGATTATACTAATGATGATGCAGAGAAAATCGTTAAAATGGCAACAGAATTAGTTTGTTGGATGGCAAAAAGAAATAAATCTACTGTACCTTATATTAAAGGGACTTATGGTAATTACAAATATTCAATGTATGATTCACAAGATGAAACAATTCTATTAGCCGGAATTAATACTGATGCTTGTTTTAGAATAGATGGTAATGACAATGATTTCCTACATTATTGTGCATTAGATAAAAACGGTTTTGTTATTAAAATTACAGATACATTTGATAATTTTATTGGTAGAGGTTCTGGATTTAGAAATGGAAATTGTGTATTTATAAATCAGTTAAGAACTATATATGATCAAGGTGGAAATAATTATTATGGAAAATACGAAAACGAACAAAACGATATTATAGAAACCTTTAAGAAAGCTTGTGAGGATATTGTTTCTACTTCTCACAAAAACTCTAATGAAAAAGACAAAATAGATTATGTATTTGTAACTAAAAGTTATTCCTTAAGTAATTATGATTCTAATGTTTCTTATGATGTTGAGTCTAAAATTGGTGTTAATCCAATGGATAATGAGAGTGAAGATTGGAAAGATTTTGTTAATAATACTAATAATTTAAACGAATCTGAAAGATGTGGTTATTTCCATACTGATTATGCAAATTATGAATTAATATGTATGGCTTCTTACAAAAAAAATAAAATATTAAAAGATAAGGATATAAAACCTAAAAATGTTGAAGCCCTTTACGATAGACCAAGAAATAAAGTTATTGTTACAACTGAAATTAATTCACAAATTTTTGAGAAAATAAATAAAATCAATGGAATGAAATCTTTCTTTGAATATAGCAAATTTGAATCAGTTGATATTCCAAAATATTCAACAGTATTTATGGGTGATAATTGGTATATAGTTTTTAAGGATGGAAATATTATTTCTTCTTTTGTACTTGATTTCGACCATAAAGCAAAAGTTGAATTTAGTGTAACAAAAGATGCAATTGAACAACATGTTTTAAATGGTGGACAACAACTAAATATAGATCAAGTGGTAGAAAATTTACAATCACAAAATTTTAATGATGATGTCAAAGTTTTAAAATTAAACTTTTAAAAAAATACCCTAGTAGTCGAATCATACTGCTAGGGTTTTACTTTGCTTATATTAATTAACTAATGAAAATAATCATAAATATATAGATGATTATTAATTTCTTTACTCATGCCTTTATCTTTAATATTAAAATTAATATCAAAATTTTTATTTTCTATCTTTCTATATTTTAGCTATAAGTTCCTAACTTAATTATTACTATGTGCCTATACTGAATTCATACAACCCTTTGTTTTATTCCACTGGATAGGTTATCCAGATAACTATATATAAAATTCTTTAATCCATATGTGTTTAATAAATTTATAAACCTATTTTTTGTATTTTCATTCAAATTTTTATTCATTTATAGTACAAGTAGACAATTGCTTAAAACATTTCTCCATTCAAATAAAGAATCCAACTATAACATATAATCTATTTTTGTATCATTCTTTAAAATAATTTCCCCATTGGATTTTTCCTTTAATTAGCAAAGTATTGATAAAATAGTAGATTTATCACATCCATTAGGGCCAACGATTGCAACAAATTCCTGATTTTTTATATCAAAAGAAAAATTTTCAACTGCTAGAGTTTCTTATGTTTTAGTATGATAAATTTTTAATTTGCAAAATGTTATTTATGTGATGCTCCCTTTATAATAATCTATTTTGTTAACGATAAAAGCTCTCATTTTTGGAGAGCTTTTAAATTTTCTTCTATGAATTTTTTATTATCAATTAAACGTTGTGTATTTTCATTATTTGTATTTTTCTTAATTGCTTCATTAACATAATATAGTGACTTGTTTAAATCATTTTCATGGAAGTATGCAATAGACAGTAAATCGTAAATTGTATGATCCCAACTAAATATTTCGTTTATATATGTCTTTCCATGCTCTTTAATTTCTAAAGCTTTAAGAGAATACTTTATAACTTCTTTAAAATTACTTTGTCTATATTCTAGAAGTGCACGTTCAACATATGGATCTCTTAAATATGGCGCTTCATTAATTGCTTTATCTAACCACATTCTAGCTTCATCTATCCTATCTAGTTGTTGGTAGCATCTTGCAATAAATCTCATGGATGCACATCTTTCATCTTTCCATATTGCATTTGGTAACTTAAGATGTTTTATTAGTGTATCAATAGACTCATTCCATTTTCCATAATACATATATTCTCTTCCAAGATAGTGTACATTTCTATCATCATTAGGATTTTCATTTACTGATAATTCAAGTAGTGGTAAATAACTTCCTCTAGACTTTGTTTTATCAGGAAAATGATTTACTGTTATATTGTTAGTTGTTTTTTTTATTTCCCTATCATTTCCAATATACTCTAATACCTCATGTACGGGATGTGTCCACTTGTAATCAAGTCTATTATGAATTTTTTCAATATAAAAGTTTACTTTTGGTGTATCATCTTCGATTAACCAATTATAATTATATGCAAGTCTAGTTGTATCACTATCCCAAATATTTTCAAGTTCTTTTCTCCATCCAGAAACAAATACTTCATCTAAATCAGTACACACGCATATATCTATATCTTTAGGAACTAAATCTAATGAGCGATTACGTGCAACATCAAATCTCCAAGGTTCAATTTTTTCTGTAGTTACATGAACCCCTAAATTTTTTAATATTTTTACAGTGTTATCAGTAGAACCAGTATCTAAAACATATATTTCGTCTGCTTCTTTCATTGAGTTATACCAACGCTCAGCAAATTTTTCCTCATTTTTTGTAATTGCATAAACGCAAATTTTTAATTTTTTCATATTACTCCTAGTTTAGTTTTTTAACACTTAGTGTTGAGTTTACACCAGTCCCCAATGTAACACCAACAGCTAAAAGCGCCGAAATAGCCATATCGATAACTGCACCTGCAGGTAAAGTTACGATAACACTACCACTATAAATAGAACCAATACCTACAGATAAAACTCTATTAATAACGGTATCGGGTATATTTGTACCATTACTTCTAACAGCCAATGTAACAGTAGTACCTAAAGCGGCTGATACATTACTGTAGTAATTAATTTCGTATGTTCCAGCCTGAGTAACAGTTATACTATTAGTAGGAGTGTAAGTAGTATTTAAATTTGGCATATTACTAGGTAGAGGTATTTGTGTTTGGGTACCAATACCTAAATTTAATGTTTGACTTGTAGTATTATATTTACCGCCATATGCCGCAAGACCTGCAGAGGGTCCAGTTGGGCCTGTAGGACCTTGTGGTATAGTAAAGTTTAATAAATAAGAACTATTAATAATTATCATCCTTTCTATATAGTATATATTTAGTTAGTAACTGGAGTTATAGTAACACTTGCCTGAGAGCCAGGTGCTCCAGTTGTAACAGTTCCAATTGCTAAAGTAGGTGCAGGACCTGTTTCTCCTTCTTCTCCTCGAGGTCCAGTAGGTCCAGTAGGTCCAGTGGCTCCAGTTAATCCTTGAGGTCCAGTAGGTCCAGTGGCTCCAGTTAATCCTTGAGGTCCAGTAGGTCCAGTAGCCCCAGTTAATCCTTGAGGTCCAGTAGCTCCAGTAGCTCCAGTTAATCCTTGAGGTCCAGTAGGTCCAGTAGCTCCAACTAATCCCTGAGGTCCAGTAGGTCCAGTAGCTCCAACTAATCCCTGAGGTCCAGTAGGTCCAGTAGCTCCAGCTAATCCTTGAGGTCCAGTAGGCCCAGTAGCCCCAGCAGGTATAACAAAATCTAATATATATCCAGTTGGATTTTGATTCATAATTTCCTCCTTAAAATTAAATAATTTATTTATCAATAATGTTTAGTCGATTGGAGTTACAGTAACACTTGCATTAGTTCCAGGTGCTCCAGTTGTAACACTTCCGACTGTAAATGTAGGTGCAAGACCTGTATCTCCAATTGGTCCAGTAGGTCCAGTAGCCCCAGTTAATCCTTGAGGTCCAGTAGGTCCAGTAGATCCAGTTAATCCTTGAGGTCCAGTAGGTCCAGTGGCTCCAGTTAATCCTTGAGGT
>CAJTZY010000001.1:33258-204677 GCA_910584085.1 uncultured Bacilli bacterium
GTAGGTCCAGTGGCTCCAGTTAATCCTTGAGGTCCAGTAGGTCCAGTGGCTCCAGCTAATCCTTGAGGTCCAGTAGGTCCAGTGGCTCCAGCTAATCCTTGAGGTCCAGTAGGTCCAGTAGCTCCAGTTAATCCTTGAGGTCCGGTAGGTCCAGTAGCTCCACCAGCAGGCCCAGTAGGTCCAGTAGGTCCGATTATCGCACCCATGCATTGTGGCTTGCATTTTGCATCCCTTTTTATTTTATTCATTGCATATCTAATTAGTTCGTTATTGCCATCGTTATTCATAAATCTCTCCTTTCCAATTTATTTTATGAAGAATTATTTTTATCAATAATAATTATTGCCCTAAAACAAATATTAACAGTATGTCTTAAATTTATTTAAAAAATATATAACTTCTGTATCATATCATATGAGGAGATGAAAAAATGAATAAGGAAAAATATAATGTTTATAAGGAAAAGAGTGAAAATGAAGATAATTTAATAAATCTAGATAAAAGTTTTTAGGGTATTATATATACAGATGGTTAAATAATTCCAAGATACGTTGTAAAAAGACAGTATTATCTAACTATGAATATCTAAGATAATACCCATGTTTTCAAAAGTACATCAAAGGAATATTACAGTAGAAATGGTAGATGATTATACTACTAATTTACTAAATTCTGGATTGTTACCAAAAGCAGTGAAGGATATATTAACTGTTTTAAAACAAATATTGAAAATTGCCCAAATTAATATTGAGATTACAATGCCTAGAATATTAAAATGTGAAATTGAAATTTTAAGTAAAATCGAACAACAAAAATTGGAACAAATTTTACTAGGAAATATGAATATTGAAAAGTTTGGCATATATTTGTGCTTATATACTGGACTTAGGATTGGATAAATATGTGCATTAAAATTGGAAAATATAGATATTGAGAATATCTGAAATATGCCAATCATAATAATAGAGATATAAATGCGAATATAAATATAATGTTGAATGGGGTAAACAACTAATAAAAGAATATGAACTTAAGTTAATTTAAATTTTGACGATTAAAAAAATAAGTAGGATAGCAATTATTCGAAATTGGTCTATGGATAAGCAAAAGTTTCGAGTGAAGTAGAAGTATATACTTGTGAGGTTAAATATGTCAAAATTTATCTTTGATTTTGTTCTTTATCAACATAATTAACATAGGGGAAAATGAAATATAAAAAAATTAGATTGTGTAAATAATATGTCTAACTTTAACCGAAAATTGACATATTTTGTTTTTTACAAAGAAAAATAGTGTATAATCATTTTAGAAAATATTATTCTAATCACAAAGTAGATTATTTTAAGAAAATGGAGGAGAGAAAATGGAAGTAAATTTTAGAAGAGCTACAATAGATGATTTAGAAGCAATTATTACATTATGTAATGAATGTTTTAATGAAAATACTAGTATTGATTATGCAAGAGATATTTATTTAAAAACGGAAAATGATGAAAATCAAATCTATCTAGTAGGCGAAGTGGAAGGAAAAATAATCGCACATACGAAAATTACAATAATACCTACAATATACGAAAAAATGAATACATATGCAATATTAAATCATGTTTGTGTTAAACCAGAATATAGAAGACATAACATAGCCACAAAAATGTTAGTAGAGTGCGAAAAAATTTCAAAAGAAAAAAAATGTGTTGCAATGGAATTATGGTCTATGAATTTTAGACAACCAGCACATCACTGTTATATAAACTATGGATTTGTTGTTAATGATGCAAAATTCTTTTCAAAAGAAATTATATAGGAGGTTTTATTTATGAAAATAAGTAATGTTTATATAGGTGGGTGGTTTCAAAGAACCATGCTACAGTTATCTGAAATTTATGACTTTTTAAGAGACTGTAAAACAGAATTAAATCTTGATAAAGAAAAATTGAATGAATTTCGTAAAAATTTACAAATTGGAAAAATAGATTATGGAGTTGCAGGAGAAGAATATATAGAGTTTACGACAGCTTTAAATATAAGTGTCAAAATATTTGAGGATGGTTTAATCGTGCTTGACAATAAAAATGTAAGTGAGGATACCTTATTTGCAGATATAGATCATGTAACGGATTATTATGAAAATAAGTTATCACCCGCATTTAGCTATTTATTTAGTTTAGGAGCCCCAGTTCCAAAAGAACTTGCCAATATTGAGACAGTATATCCATACTTTGTTGTATGTGAAAATGCAACTAAGGATGAAATCAACGATTTATTATCAAGAACTGAAAAACAGAAATATTTTGAATTTAATAATGATAAATACGATGTTATAAGAGGAGATAAGTATTATTTTGTTAACAATAAAAAACAATCAGATGATAATATAGAAAGATATATTGAAGAACAAATATTTATTCGTGAGTTTAAGGGACAATTACACAGATATCTAAATATTCACAGGATTATTTGGGAAAAAATTGATGCAGTTAAAGAAAATGTTAATGTTAAAGGATCTGAAATTGTTAAATTTACTACTAAAATTGAAGGATACATTAAAACAATTAACTTAATTGACGGAAGAATTAACCAAATGAGTACCTATATTTCTACTAGAGAGAAAATTGCCAAAAGTGATACAGAACTTGCAGAGTTTTTAGCAATTTCTGGATATAGATATGAAACATTAAGGGATACCTTAGATTATATAAAATATTTGTGGGGTATGACTAAAAATTATGTTAATTCTGCACAAAAACTTTTTGATGGACTTAAAGCTGATGTAACAAGTAAATCAGTAGATAGTTTAACAATTGTTACATCAATGAGTGCAGGAGCATCAATTATTGGATTACTTACAAACTCAGCTCCAGAATTTACTTTATTTGGTGTTTTATATTTCTTCTTGCTAGCAATTTTAGGTTGGGGGTCAACTAAAGTGCTAGGCACTATATCAAAAAATAAAAAATATGAAGTATCAGATATTGAATATGAAAAAGATATTAAATAAGTAGGAAAATATGAAAAGATATTTTAATACATTTAGGACCCTTTTAAAAATTGCAAATAAAAAAATGTTCATTATAATACAGATGTTTATAAGCTCAGGGCTAAATAATATATCCAGTCTCTTGCCGCCTATTGCAACATCTGGAATAATTGCTATGGTAACACAAGGCAACTTTAATGGAATATGGTTTTATGTATTTCTTTATATGATGTTTTATATAGTATATTTTGGATCACTCAGTTGGAATTATTATACATATACTGTTTTAGCAGATTATTATCACTTAGAAGTTCAAAGAATGTTATTTGAGAAAGTAGCAAGTAACGATGCTATATCAGAAAAAATTTCGAAAGGAAAGATAATTGAAACCTGTAGTGACGACATAAGGTACTTAGTAGATGTAGTAGACTCATCAGTAAAGGCATCTATGAGTATAGTAAAATTATTAATAATATTTCTAATATTTATGCGCTATAATATCATAGTTGCTTCTGTTGTTTTAATTTTGGATTTATTATATTTAAAATTAATGAATGATAATTCAAAAAAAGTTTCTAAGTACTATGAAGGTACTAGAAAATATGAAGATAAAATTATTGATACATTAAATCAAATGTTAGCAAACCTAAAACAAGTAAAGACATTAAATCTTATGCCTAAATTAAATGTTAATCTAGATAAAACTAGAAAAAGATGGAAAGAACAATATAAAGGTAAAAGAGTAAATATGACCATAAGGTACTGTATTATACCATTTATTGTATATATAGGTAAAATACTTTTATATATATTCTTAGCTTATTTAGTAATTAATAAAAAGATGACTATTGATAAATTAGTATTACTAATTAGTTATTTCGAGATGGCAATTACATGTACTGATTCAATGCTTGATAATTTACTTAACTTAAGTAACTATGGAGTAAGAGTAAATAGAATTAAAAATATCCTTGATTATGTGCCACAAAAAGATATCGATTTTGGTGATGTAGATAATGATTATATAAACGGTATTGTAGAATTTAAAAATGTTTGTTATGAAATAAAAAATAAAAAAATATTAGATAAAGCTACATTTAAAATTTATCCAAATGAAATTAATACAATTATTGGACATAGCGGAAGTGGAAAAACGACCATTATAAATCTTTTATATAGATTAGATAGAATTAAATCAGGTGAAATATTAATTGATGATGAAAATATATATAACTATTCTAAACATGTCTATTCATCAAATGTTTCAGGCGTGTTTCAAAAACCATTTGTATTTGAAATGAGTATAAAAGATAATTTATCACTAGTAAATCCTAACTTCAAAAATCAAGTAGAAGCGTGCAAAAGGGTTGGCATCCATGAATTTATTGATAGTTTGCCTAAAGGTTATAATACCATAATTAGCGAAGATGCACATTTATTGTCAGAAGGACAAAAACAACTACTTGCAATAGCTAGGTCGCTATTATCAAAAGCAGAAATATTACTTTTAGATGAAGTTACTAGTAATATTGATCCTACAACAACTACAAAAATAGGAGAGTTATTAAAAGATTTAAAGACAGATCACACAATAATTTTAGTAACACATAAACCTGAAATGATGGATATTTCAGATAGAATAATAGTGTTAGATAAAGGAAAAGTAATTGCAAAAGGATATAATCAAAATGTTTATGATAAATGTGATTTATATAAAGAGTTAAAAAATAGAACATTTGCTAGTATTAGCGAACCAAATTAAATAGCAATTTGCTTTTTTTTCTTGAAATATTATAAAAAATATTATATAATAACACGTATTGAAAGAGGGATAATATGACATTTGCTTATAGTGATGTAGATTTAAGTAAAATAATAGGCGCACTTAGAATTGATGGAAATAATTTTAGTATATATTATTTAGATGGGACAGTTTCAACCTATGTATGTACAGATGAAGATGAAAAGCAAAAAATAAAAGATATTATGCTTAAACAAGCAATGGAAAGACAAGCAACATATGATATAAATGCCCTAGATATGCGTAATAAACTTAGTATAATAGGGTTTCTGTGGGCAATATTTGGAACATCATTTTCAATAGTGGAAAAACAACCATTTTTCTTAGGCTTAAATACATATTTATTATGTTCAAGTATTAAAACACATAGTGAAACAAAAGGTAAATTAAAAGAACTAAAAAAATATAAAATGTTTTTAGAACTTTTAGATAATTTAAAAGATATTAATAGTGGATTAAGTGAAAATGAATTACCACTTGATATAGATACACTAGATGATTTTAGTTATGGTGAAGTTAAATCACATTATAAATACTATAAACCTAAAGATAAACCAAAATTAATTATTTAATTATGTACTAAATTTAGTACATTTTTTATAAAATTAAAAAAAGATATTGACAAGCGTAAAAATAACGCATATAATGTAAATAGGTGATAGAGATGCAAGTAAATAATCCATTATATAAAAATATAGGAGTACACGTAATATGCTCACTATTCACAGTTGATAAGGGTGAAGTAAAAGTTTTACTAATAAAAAGGAAAAATGAACCATATAAAGATATGTGGGCATTAGTAGGTGGGGCCCTATATAATAATGAAACAATTGATGAGGGTTTTAAAAGAGAGATTTTTGAAAAAACTGGTCTTAAAAATGTTGACTTATATTTAAGTAATGTAGAAAGTGAAGTAAACCGCTCACCACTTAAGAGAATGATAGCTGTAAATTATATTGGACTTATTGATAAAGAGAGTTCAATACTTAAAGATACTGAAAAAACAAGTAATGCAGATTGGTTTATTTTAGATAATGTAGAATCTCTTGCATACGATCATGAAAAAATATTAAAAATAGCCCGTGAAAATTTAAAAAAATTAGTACTTTCTTCAACTGCACTTAAATCCTTATTTCCAGATGGCTTTACAATGCCAGAACTTCAAAAAACATATGAAAGTATACTAAATAAGACATTTGATAGAAGAAACTTTAGAAAAAAAATATTAACGTTAGGGCTTATTAAAGAAACAAATAAAACAGAGATATTTAATGGTAAAAAACCTGCAAAAAAATATGAATTTAATGATTCTGTAGAAATAAAAGAAATTTTATAAAATGTATAATATATACATTTTTATAATCAGATATGAAGCGTAATAAATACACATAAAAAGAAAGGTGATATAATGATTTATTTACTAAGACATGGTCTTGATGATGAAAGTTTTATAGGAGGCTATTCTAATGTAGGATTAATTCCTGAGGGAAAAATTCAAGTAAATAGTTCTGCTAAATGGTTAAAAGAAAATATAACCAGAATTAATAGAATTTATTCAAGTGATGTTAAAAGAGCAATAGAAAGTGCAGAAATAGTTAATCATTATCTAAAACTTGATATCGAATATACTAGGGATTTAAGAGAATTAAATAAAGGATTATTAAATGGTATGCCAAAAAGTGAAGCTGAACTACTTTATCCAGACTATATAGATGTTAAAGATATTCATCTTAAATATCCAAGTGGAGAATCAATGTTAGATCTATATAAAAGAATAAAAATATTTTTAGATAATATTAGTAAGTATGATGATTCTCTACTTGTTACACATAGAGGCGTAATAAATATGATTTATACATTACTTAACAATGATATACTTTCTATGGATAAGAAGCGGTATAATGTAGTACATGCATCAATACATGAATTAGATTTAGAAAAAAATAAAATAAGGAGGATAAAATAATGATTAAAAAAATAGTATTAACAGGTGGACCATGTGCAGGAAAAACTACCGCACTAGCTAAAATAGAACAAGATTTAAAAGAGTTAGGGTACAAAGTATTTATAGTAGCAGAATCAGCAACAGAACTTATAAAAAGTGGACTTTCTCCAGTTGATAAAAATGGAGTAGGAATTGTTGAATTTCAAAAATACATATTGAAATATCAATTACAAAAAGAAATGCTTTATGATAAAATTGCAGAGGCATTTCCACATGATAAAATAGTAATAATTTATGATAGAGGAACTTTAGATGGTAAAGCATTTATTGAAGAGAGTGATTTTAAGAAAATAACTAACCTTGTGTCAGAAGATTTAAATATGAAATTAACTAATAGTGATTTACTAAATAGATATGATATGGTTATCCATCTTACGTCTGCCGCTTGTGGTAATTCTAAAAACTATACACTTGAAAATAATAATGCCAGAACAGAAACAGTAGAAGAAGCAAAAAAACTAGATAAAAAAACAGTTAACTGTTGGCTTGGACATGAAAATCTTCAAATAATAGATAGCTACGATGATTTTGATAAAAAGATATATAGAATACTAGATGTAATTCATAATTTTTTAGGAAATTCGTTTGTAATAAAAAAAGAAAGAAAATTCATTCTTAATAATGAAAGTTATAATAATCTACTTAATGGATTAAATTATATAGAAACACATTTAGAACAATATTATATAGAAGATAACTCAAAGGAAGGATATGAAAGAAGAATTAGGGAAGTAACATCTAATGATGGAGTAAATTATTACTATTGTGTTCAAAAGAAAGAAAAAAATGGAATAAAGAAAATAGTCTTAGAAGAAAAAATTACAAAAACACAATTTCACAATATATTAAATAGTTCTAAAATAATCTCACAAGTTAGTAAAAACAGATATACATTTATCTATAATAATCAATATTTTAAATTAGATGAATTAGATGACTTAATGGTATTAGAACTAATTAGTAAAGATAATGATAAAATCGATATACCTAATAATTTTGATATAGAAAAAGAAGTAACTGATGATGCTTGTTATCAAAATATAAATTTAGGAAATAAGGCAAAATATAGATCAATAAAACAAAATATATTAATAAATAATTAAAAAAGGCTTAGCAGTCTTTTCTTTATGTACAATTTTATAAAATTGATTGAATAGCCCTTCTTTTTTACACCTTTTTAATGTATAATAAATTATAGTAGGTGATATAATGCTAGGAAAAATAACTGGAATAGAGGGTAATATAGTTTACCTAAAATTAAATATAAATTTAGAAGAAACACCAAGTATTATAGATTTATATGTAATACTTGAAGATACACATAGAAAATTTATAGGAGAAATATCTGATATAAAAAATAATACAGCCTATATTAACCTATTAGGTGAATTTAATAATGACAATTTTATATTTGGCGTATCGAAGAAACCCTCTTTTTCAGCAAGTGTAAAACTTATATCAAAAGAAAAAATTCCATATATAATAGGAATGCCAAGTTATGATGAAAAAAGAGATTTATATATAGGGAAAAGTCCAATATATGAGAATGTGGATATTGGAGTAAATATAAATGAATTTTTTAGTAATCATTTCGCTATATTTGGTTCAACTGGTAGTGGTAAATCGTGTAGTGTCGCACGTATATTTCAAAATCTATTTGAAAAGAAAAGTTCAATTGCCTATAAAGCAAGTTTATTAATATTTGATGCATATGGAGAGTATCATTCTGCATTTAAAGATTTAAATACAAAAGTTCCTGAAATAAATTTTAAAGCTTATACAACTAATACCAAAGATGATTCAATCCCTAATATAAAAGTACCACTTTGGTTGCTTAATGTAGATGATATTGCCTTACTTTTAGAAGCAACCTCAAGAGCCCAACTTCCAATAATAGAGAAAGCTATGAAGCTTGTAACTATATTTGCTAAAGAGGAAAGCGAAGTAATAAAAAATAAAAATGATATAATTGCTCGTGCAATACTTGACATACTTGCTAGTGGAAAAGCTCCCGCACAAATTAGGGATCAAATTTTCTCGGTACTCAGTCACTATAATACAAAAGACTTAAATCTTGAAACATCAATATACCAACCAGGATATACAAGACCCCTTAAACAATGTTTACTTATAGATAATACTGGAAAAATAAGAGAAATGGAGCTTTTAACAACATTTATAAATCAATTTTTAGTTGAAGATGTAGAACTTAGTCTACCCGATGGAAGTTTCAAATATACACTTAAAGATCTATATGATGCGTTTGAATTTGCACTTATCTCAGAAGGAATACTAAGTAGTGATAAAATATTCGATGAATACAATGTTTTAAAAGTTAGACTTAGGAGTCTAGTTAATGGTGATTACGCTAAGTATTTTGATATAGACAAATACCAAACTAGAGATGAATTTATAAAAGAATTATTAACTATAGAAAATGGTAGAAAAGCACAAGTAATTAATTTTAATATTAATTATGTTGATGATAGATTTGCAAAAACTCTTACAAAAATATATTCGAGAATTTTCTTTGAATATTCAAAAAATTTAAAAAGAAGAGCAAGTATACCAATACATATAATATTAGAAGAGGCACATAGATATGTTCAAAATGACTCTGATATAGATGTAATTGGTTATAATATTTTTGATAGAATCACAAAAGAGGGTAGAAAATACGCAGTTATGCTTGGACTTATCTCACAAAGGCCATCAGAACTTTCTACAACTGCACTCTCGCAGTGTAGTAATTTCTTAATATTTAAGATGCTACATCCAACAGATGTAGAGTATATTAAGCAAATGGTGCCTAACATAACAGCAGATGTAATAAAGAAAATTAAATTATTACAACCCGGAACCTGTATAGCATTCGGATCAGGATTTAAATTGCCATCATTAATAAAATTAGACATGCCAAATCCATCCCCTTCAAGTAATAGTTGTGATATAAGTAGTACATGGTTTATAGATAGAAGATAAAAACTTCTATCTTTTTTCATAATTTTAAAAAAAAGTCATACCTTTTAATGATAGGAGATGTTTATGAAAAATATAATACCATTTAAGAAGGATGTAATCTTTAAAACTAACTTAAGTGAAATAACTAGTATTTCACTGGAAAATACTTTATCTCTTGATAAAGATAAAATAACAGGGGACTTTATCGTAAGCGGTGAGTATAAAATAAGCGATACAAGTACTACAGTAGAGCAATTTACACTAAATTTACCATTTGAAATAGTCATGGATGAAAGATTTGATACTAAAAAGGCAACTATAGATATAGATGATTTCTACTATGAAATAGTTAATAATAACGTGCTTTCTATATCAATAGACGTTTTAATTGATAAGCTGGAAGAAAAACCATTAATAGATCTAGATGATCTAGTAGATGTGGAGCCGGTTAGAGATATAATAGATAGCGAGGAGGATAATATGGAAAGTGAAAATTTTGATATAAGAGAGATTGAGAAAACTAATATTTTAACTGAAGAAAAAGAATTCGAAAATAAATTAGTAGAAGAGATAGTAGAGGAAAAGGAGGAAATAAGAGATATAGGGGAAGAAAGGGAGGAAACAAAAGATACAGTAGAAGAAAAACAGGACGTTATTAGAAAAAATGATTTTGAAAAGGAAATAGTGGAAGAGAAAATAAACTCTTTATTTAATCAATTTTCTAGTGACAGTGAGGTATATGTTACTTATAATGTATTTATATTAAGAGATGGAGATAATCTTGATAGTATAATGGAAAAATACGGGGTAACAGAAGAAACATTAAAAAAATATAATGATTTATCTAATTTAAAAATAGGTGATAAGTTAATTATTCCATCTCCTCAAACTGATTCATATGAAAGAAATTAGTGAATTATTAAAAAGTCATGATATAAGAGCTTTAGGATATAAAAAAGAGGGCAATGTAGTAATAGCAGACACTAATATAGGGAAAGTAGCAATAAAAAAAAATAAAAATAAAGATTTTATTTTTGACTATTTAAATACTAGAAATTTTAATTACTATCCAGATATATTAAGTGAAGATGATTATATAGTTTCTAAATATGTAGAGGATATTGATATACCAAAAGAACAAAAAATAATAGACTTAGTTGATTTAGTTTCACTTATGCATAGTAAAACTACACATTATAAAAAAACAAGTGAAGATGAATATAAAAAAATATATGAAGATTTATCCAATAACTATGAATATCTATATGAATACTATAATGATTTAATAACACTTATAGATGAGAAAGTTTTTATGAGCCCAAGTGAATATTTACTTGCAAGAAATATTAGTTATATATTTAAATCCATTGAAATAGGTAAAGGATATATTGATAATTGGTTAGAAGAAATTAATGGACTTGATAAAATGAGAGTATCTATTGTACATAATAATCTGGATTTATCACACTATATTAAAAATAGTAGAGACTTTTTAGTAAGCTGGGATAAATCTAAAGTAGACATTCCTATATTTGACTTATACAATTTATATAATCATCATTTTATGGATTTTGATTTTTATGAATTACTTAAAAGATATGAAAGTGTTTATCCTTTAAAAAAATATGAAATAGAACTATTATTTATATTAATAACTATGCCTAGTAAAATAGAGTTTGATGATACAGAATATAATATGTGTATAAAAATAGGTAATGAAATAGATAGACTTAGTAAAAGTAATTCATTAATAGAAGAATATAAAAAGTCAATTGTGAAAAATTGACTTTTTACCATAAAATTCTAAAAAATGAAAAAAATATACAAATCATAAAAATAAATATTAAAAAGAAATTAAACCTAGTAAATATAAATAAAGTTAAAATAAGTTGATAAAATAAAAGTAAACTAAAACCAATTAATAATATCCACCATAAACCTCTTCCACGACACCATCTTCTCATATAATCACCTAATACAGTTTATTAATATATCTAATTTTGTTAAATTATATTAGACTAGGGTTTCAATATTTTTAGCTTTTTCACTTATTATAATAGAATTACTATCTACAGATTTTATAATATTACTAATCTTCTTTGTTTCTTTTCTTTTTATGAATATAATTAAGATAGAATCTTTATTACCTTTTTCTTCAATAGTAGTTATTTTATATTCATTTAAACTTTTCTTTATAGATAACTCATGTTTTTTATTTACTATACACATAAGTATATTTGAACCAAGTGCAATTTTTTCCTCTATAACACTTCCTAAATATGAGCCTACCATAGATCCCAAGCAAAAGAAAACTATTTTAAATATATTTTTATTTATATCGACAATTACAATTCCAGTTACAAATATCCATACAAGTGCGACCATTCCTTGAAGTATCGCACCTATTTTTTTCTTACCATTTGCAACTACTATAAGTCTTAAAGTTGCTAGAGCATTTTCCATTATTTTAGAAAAAAATATAGCCATATATATAATCATATAAAATCCCTCAATATTATTTTCCCTTTTATAATAGATATTATACAATTTTTATAAATCCCTTTTATTTTATAATTTATAATAGTATAATAATCATGAAAGGATGGAAAAAAATGAGTAAAAATATATTTAAAATACTGTTAAGCCTACCAATTATTTTAATAACACTATACTATATTCCTTTTTTAGGTATATGTTTGATTTTAACTAGATTATGTGTAGGTAATACGATTTTTAGTCGTAAAAGTAGTAAAAATTCATCTTCAATGTTATTTACATTAAATTTATTTAGTATTGGAATATTAATTATAATTCCAAAATTAATTAATTCCTTATTTAAATTACTAAAATTAGATGAGGATTTAACTAAATATTTAAATGATTTAGTAAGTTCAGATATTTATGAAAAATTATTTAAATATGGTAAATTCTTAATAACTATAGGATTAATATTTTATATAATTTCATTCCTATTTAAAAAGTTTTCTAATAAAGTAGAAAATAAAATAAGTAGTGATATGAAAGATTACTTTAATAAAATAAATAAGGAGAATATAAATAAACCCGAAAATAATATACAAGAAAAATATGAAAATTATTTAAAAGAAAAAAATAATAAAAAAGATACAAATATAAAAATTTGTCCATATTGCAGAACAAAAATTAATAAAGATAAGATTTGTCCAAATTGTGGAGCTTTAATAGATAAAAAATAAATTTTAATTGCTTAGATTCTAGAGGCTTTTTGTTCTAAAAAAAAAATATTTTACATACACTTTATTGGTGATAATATGGATATAAAAGTAGGCGATTATGTAACTAGAATATCTCATAAACATGATATGATTTTTAGAGTGATTAGTATTGAAGAAGATATATGTTATTTAAAGGGAGCAAATGTTAGACTTTATGCAGATAGTGATATAGAAGATTTAGTTAAAACTGATTTTAAAGAAAGTGATGATAAAGAAGTAGTTGAAAGAATTAAAGATTCTACTAACTTAGATAGAGATGATTACTTTTATTTGCCAGGTAAAATTCTGCACATAGATGGGGATAGTGAATATTTAGATAGATGTTTAAAATATTATAATAATGTTAATTTAATGGCTATGGGAATATGTGAAGATGAGGTAGATGTTCCAAGAAACATTAGAAACTATTTAGAGGAGTATAACCCTAATATATTAGTAATAACAGGACATGATGCATATTACAAAAAAAAGGGTGGTATAAATGACCTTAATAGTTATAAAAATAGTATTAATTTTGTTAATGCCGTTAAAGAGGCAAGAAAATTTGAAAAAAGCCATGATAAATTAATTATAATAGCGGGTGCATGTCAATCAGATTATGAGGAATTAATTAGAGCGGGTGCTAATTTTGCATCTAGTCCAAAGAGAATAAATATACACGCACTAGATCCAGCAATAATTGCAAGTCGAATGAGCTTATCAGATATTAATAAGGATATAGATTTAAAAAATATAATTGCAAGTACTAAATATGGAAAAGAAGGGATAGGTGGTATTATTACTAAAGGTACTATGTATATGGGGTATCCAAGATGACAATATCAAGTGTAAAAAAAGATCTTTTGGATCACTTAGGAGATGTTGTACGTCTTAAATATAGTTTAGGTAGAAATAAATATGAAGAATATGAAGCTAAAATAAAAGAATTATATGATTATATATTTTTAGTTGATACAGATTTAGGTACTAAATCATTTACGTATATTGACGTAATAACAAAGGTAATAAAAATTGACTATTAGGTAGTGTTGTGATATAATTCTTTTTACGGGGCCGTCTAGTTTCGACGGATATATTTGAGAAGAGACTGCAAGTCGTAATGTAATACGTTAAAACAAAATTAAAAATAACTGGAAACAGAAATCAATTAGCTTTCGCTTAATATAAGAAGGCTGCTCTAGTAAATCTTTTCCTGCGAGATTTATATAGGGCTCGACTTAGTAGGATATATTATTACGATGTCTATAAGTAATAATGAATTATATAGGCTTACTCTTAAATTGTTTGTTGATTAACTTATTTAAGAGAAAACTTAATAATCAACTAAACTTGTAGATGTCGCTTTGTTAGTATATTCGGACAGGAGTGCGATTCTCCTCGGCTCCACCAATTAAGTATAAAACAAACAAAAAGTTTGTTCTAATATGTAAAAAAATATGAGTTATCAAACTTATATTTTTTCTCTATGATAAGTATTGCTGTTAAATTTAGGAAGTGTCAAATATATTCTTGAAAGTACCCTCAATTGATGAATTACATTATAGACAAGAATGGATGAAAGATCCTAAGACAATGTCTTACAATTCAGGATTTGATTTGGAATTAAGGGGTTATAATAAAAATACAGGTACCATTACTAAAACTAAGGAAGAAATGATAAAATGGTATGATAATTGGGTTAATAAAGAACCTGATAAATACTTTGCTTATATATATGATGAGATATTAGAAGAACCTATTGGTGAAGTCTATTATTATTTAGATAATGGAATCCATAGTATGGGAATTGTTATTCAAGATAAATATCGTGGTAAGGGTTATTCATATAAAGCCTTATTAGAATTAGAAAAAATTGCTTTTGAAAAGTATGAAATTAGTGAATTATCTGATATTATTCCACTTGATAGAATTGGAGCAATTAAATCATTTAAAAAAGCAGGATTTATTCATACAAATTTGGAACAAAAAGAATTAGTATTTGGTAAAGAAAGTATTGCTAAACAATTACTTATCACAAGGGAGATGTATCTTAACAGATAAAGTGATATAAAGGTTATATTTATAATTTTATAATTAAAACAAATCCGCCACTAAATACAAAATATTTTGTTTTTGACTTTGTCAAGTCCACCATTAGGTAAAATCGTCACACCATTGCGACTTAATCATTAAATCAGTCTAAAATACGATTGATTTTTTCTTTTTCTGTTAGTAATTGTATTAGCAAGCAACGTGGTATAATTCCCACCAGATTTCTATTATTATTTTTCAATTTCGGAATGACTTGCATAGGTAATTTTGGTATAATATTTATAGTTAAAACTTAATGAAATGAGGTGTCATTGTGACTATTGAAAATATACAAAACGTATTGTTAAAATGTTACTCAAAAGATTTATGTTATCCTAAAGTTCAAAATAATTGGAGTGAGTTTAATAAATGCTTTGGCATGTGTGCAATAACATCTTTAATCATTAATGATTATTTAGGTGGAGATATTTGTAAAATTTATGTGGATGAAATTAGTCATTATTTTAATTTAATCGATGAAAAGATTATAGATTTAACATCAAGTCAGTTTAATCATAAAATAGATTATAAATACTATCAAATTATAGATAGGCAAAAAATATTAAATGATGATACAAAACATAGATATGAAACATTAAAAATGAGATTAATTAAAAAATTATTAGAACAAGTAGATGAAAAAGTATATTCGTGTAATTCTTGTAATAAATTGGTTGATAAATTTCCTAATGATGCAACGGTATTTATTGGAAAAGATCAGACAATAGTTTTAGTTGGAGAAGCTCCTGCTAATAATGGATGGAGAAAAAGTCATAAATTATGGTGTGATATAAATAGCAAAGTGTTACCTAGTGGAGTTGTATTACAAAAATTATTTTGTATTATTGATAGAGATATTTTTGAAACTACTTTTTTAGAATCAGTTAAATGTTATCCACTTGATAGAAAAAATCTAAAAACTTGTTCTAGTAATTGTAAAAATATTATGCTAGAACAACTAAGAATATTAAATCCTAAATTAATTATTACCTTAGGAGAATTCCCAACAAGAAATTTACTTAATTTTAAGTTTAATAAATTCTCTGATGTAGTTGGTAACATATATGAAGTCAATAACTATAAGATATTACCTATATATCATCCTAGTCCAATATCTCCTAAAAGTTATAAAGGTAACGTTCCAATTTTTGAAAAGTTAAAACTAACAGATATTCTTTAAAAGGAGGCAATTTGAAGATGCAAGATAATAAAAATTTAATAATAAGAAGTAGCACAGAAGAATTTTTAACGTTTAAAATTCAAGAAGGTGATAAAGGAATCCAAGTTAGATATGATAAGGACACTTTATGGATGACTCAAAAAGCAATGTCAGAACTTTTTGATACTGGTATTGATAACATAAATGTTCATTTAAAAAACATATTTGATTCTAACGAATTAGATAAAACTTCAACTATTGAAGAAAATTCAATAGTTCAAAAAGAAGGGAATAGAAACGTAACAAGAAAAGTGTTGTTTTACAATTTAGATGTTATTATTTCGGCTGGTTATAGAGTCAATTCTTTAAGAGCTACACAATTTAGAAGATGGGCAACTAATATTTTAAAAACATTTACTATACAAGGGTATGTTCTTGATAAAGAACGAATGAAGAATGGAACATTCTTAAATAAAGATTACTTTGAAAAATTACTGGAAGAAATAAGAGAAATAAGACTATCTGAAAGAAGATTTTATCAAAAAATAACTGATATATATGCTACTAGTTTAGACTATGATAATAAATCACCGCTAACAATAGCATTTTTTAAGAAAGTACAAAATAAAATGCATTATGCTGTTGCTCATCAAACCGCAGCAGAGATTATTTATAATCGCGTTGACTCCACTAAAGAAAATATGAATCTGACTTCTTGGAAGAATAGTCCTAATGGTAAAATTATGGAATCTGATGTTGTGATTGCAAAAAACTATTTAACAAAAAATGAATTAAAAGATTTAGAAAGAATAGTCAATGCATTCCTAGATTTCGCCGAAAGTCGTGCAGAAAGACATATACCAATGACTATGGAAGATTGGAGTAAAATTTTAGATAAATATTTGCTACTAGATGAAAGAGATATTTTAACTAATGCTGGTAAGATATCTCATGAACTGGCTGAAGAAAAAGCGTTATTAGAGTTTGAAAAATATCGAGTGATTCAAGATAAAAAGTTTGAATCTGATTTTGATAAATTTCTTATAGAAGCAAATCAAGATAACAATTAATTATTTTTCTCATACGTGTATCGTTATGGCACTATTGAGGTTAAAAGTAGCACTTTAAGTGATTACTATATAGATAAAGTTCATAGTATTTGATATTATGGGCTTTTTTCATTGCCTAAAGGAGGTATGAATTTTAGTGTAGTATTAAAGTATATTACATTTAGATTATATGAAAGAAAATAAAATTAAAAGGAAAGCTAAAGCAATAAGAAAATGTTTAAGAACAACTGTTAATTTACAATCAAAATATGATTTATTATTAGATATAAATAATAAATTAAATAGAATAATTTATAGAGAAAATATTCAGAAAAAATTATTAGAACAGTTTTATGTAAATATGGAATTTCCAGTTGATAAAAATATAAAAGCTGAACCAGATTTTGTTAGATTTTACGAAAAAAGTAATTTTTATAACAATAAAATCATGAATTAATTTTATGTAAGATAATGACTTAATAAATGAAAAATGATATAATTATTTACAAGGAAAAAAGACAATATCAGATGATGTTTTATGGATTATTATTATATTAACAAGAAAGATTTAAATTCTAATTATTTTCATTTTACAGATAGGAAAAATTTAGAATCCATTGAGTCTAAGGGATTAGTACCAAATATAGGTGATAATGCAAAAAATATAGAAAAAACTAAAAAAATATTTTTTGTAGAGGGATTAGATAATTTGCTAATTTTATTTGATTGTTGGATTAATGCCTTATATTATATTCCTGTTATTCCATTTATTTATAAATTAGGGGCTTTCTTCTTAAGACATAGGTGGTTTCCAAATATAATTGGTGATAGTTATTTTAAAATCTTAAAAGTAAGTAAATTACATCAAAGAAGAGCTTTTAAAAAACTTGATAAGATATTAGATTATGGAATACTTTTAAAATTGGATTTAGAAGAAAATATTGATTTTAGATATGATGATAAAGATGAAATAAAATCTTGTGGCTATATTAAAAGACATTTAGAAGTATGCGGATATTCTGAAAGATATTCAGATTTAAATAGTAATATAATGGATAAATGGAATATGCACACTCTAACTAATCATATAGTTAATAATAAAAAAATAAAGGTTTGTTACTTGGAAGATGGTAGTTCTAACCTTAGATATATATTTGATTATTGTTTAAAAAATACTAAAATAGACTTTAAAAGTATTTGCCCAGAATTATGTGCCTATTTAAAATATAAAGGTTATGGAGATGTATAAAATGGAAAAAAGTAATATTAAAAATATTGATATTAATTACTTAAATAGCATTGGCTTTAAAAAAAAACAAATCTATTTAATTTATGATTTGATTCATAAAGGTATTGAGGAGCAAATATATACTAAAATTCATTTTCCATATCATAATATAGAGCATATTGAGAGGGTATTATGTTATTGTATTTGGATATTAAATATGAAAATTAGTAAAAGTGAGATTTTAAAAAATGTTGATATTTTGTTGTATGCTGCCTTATATCATGACTGTGGGAGAAGTTTAATTGTTTCTAATAAAAAACATGGAATTGTTGGAGCAAAAATTGCTAAAGAAAAATTAAAAAGAAATTTTAATAATAAAGATTTAAATTCAATAGAACTGCTAATTGAAACTCATGCTAAGCCAAATGATATTGTTGATTTTAAAAACTATAAATTTACTGAAAGTGAAAAAGAAAATATTCAAATTTTATCAAATGTATTAAAAGATGCCGATGCATTAGATAGAAATAGGATTAAGGTATTTAAATTTGCTCAATGTAATCCTAATTATTTAAGGACTAATGAGGCAAAAGAAATATACCATATTAGTAATATATTTTTAAAAAAGTATGAAGAAGCAAAAAGTAAAACTAGAGGTATTGAGTAGATTTTGATGTTGAATGAATTGAATAATATTGTATAAATGTATTTAAATGCGTTATAATGTATTTATCAAATACAAATGAACTTATTTTTTTTGCTGATGAGTGCAAAACTCCATCAGTAAACGCACCATAGGGAAATTAGTCGAACTAATCGACTTTAAATATAAAAAAGATTAATTTCAAATATGGACTGCACCATATTTAGGAAAAACTTCTATTCTTCGAACAAAAATATTTTTCGAAAAATATGATTATATTGTTATCTTAGAAAAAAGAAATAATTATTATCAATTAGTTACTGTCTATGTAGTTGATAGGAAAGATAGACGAGAAGATTTATTAAAAGAATATATAAAATATAGTTCATAAGACGGAAAAAGGATTGATCTAAAATCAACCCTTTTTCTGATGCTCCTTCTGATACTAGTCAGATGAGTAATTAGAATATATCATAAAACTATGATTTTTCCAAATATCTGACATTACTATTTTACGTCATAATTTACATTATATGAATATAAATTTTATTGATTCCAAAAGAGTAACATACTACGCTATTGGCAGAGCCAACAACAGTGTGCAAAAGGAAAGCTCCCCCCTTTGAAATCCTAAAACATAATTAAGCAAGAAATATTATTCAATCAAAATTATGCTTTTTGAATTGCACTAAATCGCAATTATTTATTTTCAAAACTTCGTAATGAAAATAAATATATAAAATTCTATCACTACTTTCATTGGAACTTCGTTTCAACAAAACGTGCCACAACTTTTATCTTCTTTTTGGTGAAGATTCATAATTACGAATTTGATTCCATAAATCTTCTGAATTTTCATATTCCCAATCAGTCATATCTACAACTTCACAATCTGATGCTCTTAAAGTCTAGATTTGTGTGAGGTAAATCTACAAAAGCTGCTTCTTACATTTTTTTATCTATTTGCATTATTAGTTCATCATCTTTATTTTTTGGAACTGTTGGTTTTCTTGTTATAAATATTCTTTTACTTTCTGCATCTATCGTAAAAACTTGATAATCTTCATTCTTCATATACAAACAACCCCCATATTCTTTAAATAAATCTTTAAATAAATATCATAAAATGAAAAAAACATTTGAAAAACTAAAAAAAATGTAGTATAATGGGTCATACAGTTGAAGATAAATGTACAAATAATATTTAAGTGACAACAAAATAGAAAACGAGGCAAAAATGAATATTAATCCAAATAGTAAAAAAAACTTTAATGATGAAATAATTCTTAAATTTAATCCTATAATTATAACGGAATACTTAAAATGGTTAAGTTATATTTCAGAAAAAGAGGTACAGCAAATTAATGAATTATCAGAAAAACCAATGTATGACTTAAGTAGTGCAGAAATAGAAAATTTAAAAAGATTTAACGAATCACTAAAACTTATACCGCTTTTAAAACAGTATTTATTAAATAATATTAGCAATAAAGATATGATAACTGTTCATAATTATATAATGGAATATAATATAGAAGATATAATGAAATCCAAATTAGATGATAAAGAAATAAGTGAGGCAATGTTAATCATTGATGGTGTATTAAGAAAGCCACATAGTAAATTAGTAAAATATGCTTTAAGTAATAGAGAAGAGGAAGTATATAACACATTATCTATGGTAGAAGCTTACGCACTATATTTTATAGATAAGATATATATGAATTTAAGTGTTCAAAAAATAGAAAATTTAATTTTAAATAAATACCCTAATGCAATGGAACTTGAAGATTATAGAGCTAAAGAAGAAAAAAGGGTAAATAGAACACTTGAAATACTTAAAAAATTATAATTTAATGGATTAATAATCCTTTTTTTTGTAAACTTAAATTAATTAGTTATAAAAAGTATATCTTAAATATAAAAATATGCTATAATAGTATATATAATATAGGAGTGAAAAATATGAGCACATATGATAAATTTGAGTATGAAAATTTTAATGAAGAAACAAAGAGATATTTAAATAAGGTAATGGATATTTATTCATCAATAATGAATAAAGACATTATTTTAAAAGATTATAATAATTATGAACTTGTAGATTTAGAAAAAAAATTACTTTCAATTTATTTAGCAAGTTTTTTAGTGGAATGCAATTTAAAACATACACTAGAGGAATTTAATGAGATAAAAATTGATGATTTATTAACTTTTTTTGGGTTAAATAGAGAAGATATAAAAGAATTGGAAAAGGATGTATATAGGGGCTTTTATAATATATATTTTGACTGGGAATCAGTAAAAAGAATGGATAGTGAGTTAAGAGAAATTCTTTTAATCGACAGGCTAAACCTTTTCTTTTCCAATTATGATATTAATATAATCACTCCTGAAATAATCTTTTTATGTACAACAACATTAAATCCACTAAATGATTTTAATAAAGAAAAAAAATTATGTATTTTTAATTTTTCCCAGCATGAAAGTTTTAAAAGGGTTGAAGAATTTGCTTTAAAAACTGGTAGTTTAAAGAAAATTAATACAGAACATGAAAAAATTAGATTAATTTCCCCAAACGATATTTATAAAAACAAAAAAAATCCTTTAAAAGATTTACAATCTTTAACAATAAAAATATACAAAGACAATTTTAAGATTGAAGATGATGGTGAAAAAGAAGAAGGAATTTTTAAGAATGTTCATGAAAAAACAGAAGGCTCACCAAATGTTGATGATGAAAAAATTTGGTCCTTACTTGATGATATACAAAAAAAGTTTATTGGACAAGAAACTGCTGCAGAATATTTATTTTACAATATAGTTAATAATCAACAATTAGCTTCAAGAGAAGACGTTAGTGATGGAGAACGTTCTATAATTTTTCTTGATGGACCAACAGGTACTGGAAAAACAGCCATTACAAGAGAAATTACTAATAGATTAGGTATACCATTTACATCCTCAACAATTACTAATTACTCAAGTACGGGATATGTTGGCGGTGATATTACAGATACATTAAAGGATTTACTAAATAAATCGGGTGGCGATTTAAAAAAAGCTGAAAGAGGTATTATTGTATTTGATGAATTTGATAAAATTGCCTACAGTAGGAATAATGGACTTGAAATGAAGAGGGCTGTTCAACAACAATTACTTGACTTTATGGGTGGAGGAAAGTATAGAGTTTCCATGGGACCTTATGACCCTAATATTGAATTTGACACTTCTAAATTAACTTTTGTATGTTTAGGTGCTTTATCAGATTTAAGAGAGAAAAAAACAGAAAGAAAACAATCAATAGGATTTACAGATACATTAGATGATAGAAATTCTGATACATATAGCATAAATCCACAAGATTTAATTAATATTGGTCTTGAAAGAGAACTTGTTGGTAGATTTAATACATATCTTCATACTGAAGAATATTCTAAGGAAGATTTATTAAGAATTTTAAAAGAATCAACTATAAGTCCAATGATTGGTTTTGAAAAATGGATAAATTCGAAAGGGAAAAAACTTATAGTTGAGGATGGTGTCTATGAAATTATAGCTGAAACTGCTTATGACTTAAATACAGGTGCAAGAGCATTACAAACTATAATAAATAATATTAGAACACCCTTTATAAAAGAAGTATTAAGAGGAAAAGAAGATATATTCTTAAGTGTAGATACCATTATTAACATAAAGCAAAATACATTAAATAGAAAGGCTAGAAGATAATATGAAATATGAATATAATGGCAATTTATTAGAAGATGAGAGAATAAATTTAGTAGCAAATGAAATTATAAGTGCCTATCCTCAAATAAGTTTTGATAATGCTAAAGAAGCAGCTATGCTTGAAGGAAAAATATCTACAGATAAAAATTTTGAAATGGAATTTAATAGATTATATAACATTATAACTATTATGAAAAATGATAAAAATATTGTAAGAATTATATATAAAGATTTAGTTAACTTATTAGTGAGTAACAAAGAACATGAAAAAATTAGTTATTATTATGAAATCGCACTTAATATTTCTAATTTTTTAATGGATAGAGGAGATTTTTAATATCTTCTTTTTTATATACAAATATAATAATTTTGTGATTTTATTAAAGTAAGGTATAATATAATAAATAATTTTAGTGAATGGGGTATTTATGGATAATAAAGTAAATGAAATTATGAATATAATGGAAAATATAACTTATGGATTTAAAAATAAAAATGGGGATAATATATTAGATATAGATCCAGACTGGAATTTTGATGAATATTATCTTCAAACACCAGACGAACTTTTAAGGAAAAAATGTGGAGTTTGCTTTGATCAAGTTGAACTTGAAAGAAAATTGTTTAAAAACAAAAATATAGACTTTAAAACATATTTTATATGTACATATGATGGTGATATGTTACCATCGCATACATTTTTAGTATATCAAGATAAAGATAAATATTGTTGGTTTGAACACTCTTGGGGAAGATATAGAGGCATTCATAAATATAATACTAATTTGGAATTATTATTAGATGTAAAAGATAAATTCAGGAGTGAACACACTTATGTAAGTGGAGAGGCATATACATTTATACATGAATATAGTAAACCAAAAAGTCACATTTCATGTACAGAATTTTATAGATATATGGAAACCCAAAAATTAATTAAGTTAAATTCACCATTATACTTTTATCATTTAGTTAATAAAGATGCAAATATAAATCCTGGATTAATTAGTTTACAGTATATGTATAATAAAAAAATGTACGATTTATTTGATAAGAGTGTATTAAAATACAAAGAAAGAATTATAAACGATTGGAATATAAATAAGTATAAAGGTAAAGAAAGTTTATCTAGAGAAGATTATATAGATGCTTTAAATATTTTTAGAGGTCATCATGGCTCAAACTACATATATTTCTTTAGATATCCACTATATAAAAAATTGGGTAGTAAAATAAATGAACTTTCAAAATATAAAGATATATATCGAATAAATATAAATGATGAAGAACTACAAAAAAGGATTTTAGACATATTCTATGGCTTTGATATGAGTAATAGTGATAATAAAATGTTAGATAAAAAATATTATGAAAATGTAACAAAGAATGAATATTTTTCAAACTATGATGATAACGAAGAGATGAATTTTAGTAAACTTAATCATATTGCTATAAGTTTTAGTGGGTGTTATTGCCCAAAAAAATTCTTAGAAAAAGTAGATTTTGAATAAAAAATACTCTTTTTCTTTTAATTTACGTGAAATTAATGTATAATGAAAACAGGGGAGTGAGTTGTTGTGGAAAATAAATTGAAGTTAGTTGTACCAGATAATTTTATTGAATTTGGAGTAAAGGTAAATAATCATATCAATCTTATAAGAAATACTCATGAAAATTATATAGTAGATATGAATTTAGTACGTTTTAATAATGGTGAAGGAAAATGTTCGTTTAAAGAATCAGTAAGAGATCAAGACGTATACATTATGACTGATATAGGTAATTATGATGTTACATATGAAGCACAAAGGGGAATACATCATATGATGCCAGATGAACATTATCAAGATTTAAAAAGAATTATAAGTGCGATGGGTGGACATGCTAGTAAGATTACAGTAATTATGCCTCTTTTATATCAATCAAGGCAAGATAAAAGAAGCTCAAGAGAATCACTTGATTGTGCAATGGCACTTCAGGAACTTGAAAGATTTAATATTAGTGAACTCGTTACATTTGATGCACATAATCCTATAGTTGCTAATGCTATACCTAATAAAATGTCATTTAGTAATGGATATGCAACAAGTGATATGATACTTAGTTTGTTAGAAAATGAAAATATAGATATCGATAAACTATTTATTGTAAGTCCAGATGAGGGAGCACGTACAAGGGCTAAGTTTTTAGCAGATATACTAGGTGGAGTAAAATATGGTAACTTTGATAAAAGAAGAGACTATACAAAAATAGAAGATGGTAAAAATCCCATGGTTTACCATGAATTTATTGGTCCAGAAAATCTTAACGGTTTAGATATAATCTTAGTAGATGATATGATCGCATCAGGTACTTCATTAATCGATTCTGCAGTTCAAATTAAAAATAGAGGCGCAAATCACATTTACCTTATGACTACGTTTGCACTATTCACTAAGGGTATAGAAATATTTGATGATGCATATAGGAAGGGAATATTTGATAAGCTATATTCAACTAATTTAACATATGTTCCAAATGAATATAAGGAAATGCCTTGGTATTTTAATGTAGACTGTTCACATAAAGTTGCTAAAATTATAAGTGACTTAAATGAGGGAAAGTCTATAAGATCACTTTTAAATGGAAAAGAAGAAACTGCACAAAAAATAAAAACTTTAAAAATATAAAGAACAATAATATATTTTTTGCATAAAATGTATTGAAAAATAAAATTAAATTTGTTATACTATAAAAGTATTAACAAATGGGTCTATAGCCAAGTGGTAAGGCGTGGGACTGCAACTCCCTGATCGTTGGTTCAAATCCGACTAGGCCCTCCATATTAAAAATATCCGAACTCTTGCAGTTCGTTTTTTCTTTATAAGATAATAAGATTAAATTTTCTAAAAATTACACCGACCGAAAAGTGACCAAAAATATTGATAATATTTTAATTCAAATTGGTAATAGTAAAAATACTTATTATGTGGTAAAATAGTTACAGAAATTGATAAGGTTTATTAGCTTCTTGGTTTAGCGAAAAAAGTTTGAAATAGCTTAACTACTTACTCCAATAGACGAAAATTTTAAGTATTTATGAATTTATATAAGGAAAATATGATATGGACATGATAGATTATTTTGATATTGAGTATACAAAAGAAAAATTGAATAAGTGCTTAGAAAATGGAACAGAACCAGAATTATGTATAAAAATTGAGGGAAACGATTATATGATTATACCGTTGAGAGACAAAATATCTTTTCAATGGATTGGTAAAACATCTGAATTTTTTTATAAAGATGTAGATGAACTATTTTCTAATGAATTAATAAACGGAATTGTTTTAAATAGAGATTGGAATAAAGTTGAAGATATTTATTATTACTAAATGAAAATGATATAAATTTTGAAAATTATTTGGTAATAACTCAATTAGACAGAAGAAACAAGATAGTTTGTCTTTAAAATTTAATGAGTAGTATGAAGGTGGAATAATAATGAAGATAGATAATTTTTATTTTGTAGTAGATAATATAGAAAAATCCATAAAGTTTTATAGTCAACTTTTAAACGAAGAACCCTCAAATATCACAGAAAATAGATGGGCAGATTGGAATAATACTAATAATCAAATTTATTTTGGAATTATTAGTGTGGAAGCCGCAGAAAGTAAAAAAAGTATTGGAAATAATGGTGTACTAGGTTTATACACAAATGATATAGAAAAATCACTTGAAAAATGCAAAAAATTAGGTGCGAAAATTTTATATGAGCCTGAGGCAATTCCTAATAGTGAAGATAATTATAGATGTTTTGCAATTGAGGACTTAGATGGTAATAAAATTGAAATTGCACACTATGATAAATAAAAAAGGTATTGAGAATGGATTTTTAAAAAGTTTTTTTAGGTGGAAAAATTAATGAAAGAATTAGAAATAATTAGTTTAGATTTTGAAAAAAACTTAAATTAAAATTAAAAAGTACAAATAAGTATTAAACATATATTCTTTATGTTTTTTTTGTGAAATTTATTGACAAAATTTAATAATAAATATACCATGGTATATAGTTTTGTAAAAAAATTCCAAAAATTCTTAAAAACAAATAGAATAATATGGGCTAAAGAATATATTAATAGAGGTGATAAAATGTTAAAAATGTTTAAAAATTTTACTAAGAAAGATTGGCTAATGGTAATAATAAGCTTTGGTTTAATAGTCTTTCAAGTCTGGTTAGATTTAAAATTGCCAGATTATATGAGTAATATAACAAGGCTTATACAAACTGACAATAGTATGATGATAGAGATCTTAAAACAAGGTGGATATATGCTTTTATGTGCCTTAGGAAGTTTAATTTCAGCTGTTATAGTTGGATACTTAACTTCAAATCTATCTGCAAACTTTTCTTTAAATTTAAGAAACAAAATATTTAAAAAAGTTAGTAAATTTGGTATGGAAGAAATTAAAAAATTTGAAACAAGTAGTTTGATAACACGTACCACAAATGATGTTACTCAACTTGAAATGTTTATTGCTATGGGACTACAAATGCTTATAAAAGCTCCTATCATGGCCTTTTGGGCAGTAAGTAAAATACTTAACAAAAGTGTTGAATGGAGTCTTCTTACAGGTGCTGGAGTAGTAATATTACTACTTACAGTAGGAACTCTTCTTATAATAGTTTTTCCAAGATTTGAAAAAGTTCAAAAGTTAATAGATAAAGTAAATAGTGTTACAAGAGAAAACCTAACTGGTATTAGAGTAATAAGAGCTTTTAATGCAGAAAAATTTGAACAAGATAGATTTGAAGATGTTAATAATAATTTAACAAATATGCAATTATTTAATCAAAAGTGTTTTTCAATATTAAATCCTATTATGAATTTAGTTATGCACTTTTTAACACTTGGAATATATTTTATAGGGGCTACACTTATAAATAAAGCAGGAATGTTTGACAAAATTACTTTATTTAGTAACATGGTAGTTTTTTCAAGTTATGGTATGCAAGTAATAGCTGCTTTCTTAATGTTAGCTATGATATTTATGATACTACCAAGAGCGCAGGTTTCCGCACGTCGTATTAACGAAGTATTAGATAGTGATATCGCCATTAAAGATGGAACTATGGATGGTGATACTAAAGAGATAGGAACAGTAGAATTTAAAAATGTATCATTTAAATATCCAGATGCAGATGAATACTTACTTAAAAATATTTCATTTAAAGTAAATAAAGGAGAAACTATTGCATTTATAGGTTCAACTGGTAGTGGAAAAAGTACACTAATTAACTTAGTGCCTAGATTCTATGATGCAACAGATGGAGAAATACTTGTTGACGGAATAAATGTACGTGATTATAAAGAGGAATCACTACATAATAAAATAGGTTATGTACCTCAAAAGGCTGTTATGTTTACAGGTACCGTAAAATCTAATGTAGGTTATGGAGATAATGGAAAAGAAAAACCAAGTCTGAAAAAAATTAAAGAAGCTATAGATATCGCACAAGGAACAGACTTTGTAACTAAAATGGAAGATACATATGACGCGCATATATCTCGTGGTGGGACTAACGTTTCAGGTGGACAAAAACAAAGACTTGCAATTGCAAGGGCTATAGCAAGAAACCCAGAAATATATATATTTGATGATTCATTTTCAGCCCTTGATTATAAAACAGATTCAACACTTAGAAAAAGTTTAAAAAAATATACAAAAGATGCAACAAGCATGATAGTTGCGCAAAGAATAGGTACAATTATCTCTGCGGATAAAATCGTTGTGCTTGATAAGGGAGAATGTGTAGGTATTGGTACACATAAGGAACTTTTAAAAAATTGTGAGGTTTATAAAGAAATAGCCTTATCACAATTATCAAAGGAGGAATTAGAAAATGCCTAGACCAATGAGAAGAGGAGGAATGCCAGAAAAATCAAAAGATTTTAAAGGATCTATAAAAAGACTATTTAATAGTTTAAATAAATGGCGTTATTTATTAGTATTATCCCTGATACTAGCTATGACAAGTGCTATTCTAGCGCTAGTTGCTCCAAATAAATTATCTGATTTAACCAATACAATAACAATGGGACTTAGTCCAAATATATCAGAAGATATCGTAAATGATATTATGAAAGATAGTAATATTAGCGATAGTGATAAATATGAGTTTAGTGAATTATTAAAAATGGCAGAAAATACTGATGAAATAGATACTGATAAATTATTTACAAAATTAGATGAACTTCCAGAATCTATTAAAAAAATAGTTGAACCTTCCATAAATATGGCTAAAGTAAAATCAATCGCGCTAATACTTACAATTTTATATCTTATTAGTGCTTTGTTTAACTATGTTGAATCTATTTTAATGACAATAATTGCTAATAACTTTGCAAGAAAACTAAGAACAAATATTAGTGTAAAAATAAATAAATTACCACTTAAATATTTTGATACACATGAAACTGGAGATGTTTTATCACGTGTTACAAATGATGTTGATACAATCGCGCAAAATATGAATCAAAGTTTAGCAACGCTCGTTACAAGTTTAACATTATTTATAGGTTCAATAATTATGATGTTTATAACTAATTGGATTATGGCGATAACTGCAATCATATCTAGTTTAATAGGCTTTAGTTTAATGGGCGTAATTCTTGGTAAATCACAAAAATACTTTATTAAGAGACAAGAGGAGTTAGGAAATTTAAATGGATATATAGAAGAAATATATTCAGGGCATAACGTAGTTAAAGCATATAATGGAGAAAAGCAAGCGAATATTGAATTTAATAATTTAAATGAAAAATTATATGAGTGTAATAGAAAAAGTCAATTTTTATCTGGAATTATGCAACCAATTATGATGTTTGTTGGAAATTTCGGTTATGTTGCAGTATGTGTAGTAGGAGCATTACTTACAGCAAATAACGTTATATCATTTGGTGTCATAGTAGCATTTATGATATATGTTAGACTATTTACAAATCCACTTTCACAAATAGCCCAATCTATGACTTCACTTCAATCAACAGCAGCTGCATCAGAAAGGGTATTTGATTTCTTAGATGAAACTGAGATGTCTGATGAGAGTGAATTTACTAAAAAACTTGATAAGGAAAAAGTTAAGGGTGAAATAGAATTTAAAAATGTTAAATTTGGTTATGATGATAACAGAACTATAATTAAAGACTTTAGTGTTAAAGTAAAACCTGGAGAAAAAATTGCTATAGTAGGACCTACTGGTGCAGGAAAAACAACTATGGTAAATTTACTTATGAAGTTTTACGAAATAAATTCTGGTGATATATTGATTGATGGGGTATCAACTAAGGAATTAACAAGAGAAAATATTCATGACCTATTTGTTATGGTACTTCAAGATACATGGGTGTTTGAAGGAACAATACGCGATAATTTAAAATTTAATAAAAAAGATGTTACGGATGAGGAAATTATGCGAGCTTGTAAAACTGTAGGGGTAGATCATTTTATTAAAACTTTACCAGGTGTATTAGATGCTAAAATAGGTGATAATGATAGTGTTAGTGGTGGACAAAAGCAATTACTTACAATCGCACGTGGCATGATTGAAAATGCACCATTTTTAATACTTGATGAGGCTACATCTAATGTAGATACTAGAACTGAGGAATTAGTTCAAAAAGCAATGGATAAGTTAACAAAAGGTAAAACCTCATTTATAATAGCCCATAGATTATCTACAATTAAAAATGCTGATTTAATTTTAGTTATGAAAGATGGTAATATAATTGAACAAGGTTCACATGATGTATTACTTAAAAAGAATGGCTTTTATGCTGACTTATATAACTCACAATTTGATACAATTAGTGAGTAAAGGTATTTACAAAATAAAAAAAATAGTGTATATTTGATATATCACTATTTAATGCAGGTGTGGTTCAATGGTAGAATGCGGCCTTGCCAAGGCTGAGACGCGAGTCCGATTCTCGTCACTTGCTCCATATGTAAATTTAGACTGGGTATAAATGCCTAGTTTTTTGTATTATTTGAACTCGCGTCTTAGCTAATTTATTAAATTACAACAAATAAATTAAAAATCAATTAGTTTTAGATATAGTTGATAGAGATAAAACAATTGTTTTTATTGATTTAGCTGATAGAACTATTGCCGAATATCAGGGTATTCAGAAATTATCTGTTACCCTAAAAGAATTAGAAAGTGAATTTCTTAATAATCGTGATAGAATTAGATTACTATATAAAAAATAATTAAGAATTGACTTTGCTATTATGATTTGTAGATTTTTTAAATGAACAAATTTTTGGATGAAAAACGCAATTAATCAAATTACAAAAATGTAGAAAAATTTGAAAAAGACAATGCAATTTAATACAAGCATTGTCTTTCAATTATGTATGTACCATTTCCGTATTTTCTTTGATTTCATTATCAATGATCCATTTAATATCCTCAATGGATTTATCAATGTTAAAACGCCCATTTCCAACAGGATAATAAACTGAATAAAATTTATATTTAGTGCCATTAATATCTTTTATAAAACACTTTTTTCTTACTTGTGAAACAGATATTTTTTCATCTAATACAATAGAACTAACTTGATTACCAAATAGAACTATAACTTTAGGATTAACAATATTAAATTCTTGTTTTAAAAGATACAAGTACTCTTTGTAAACAAAATCTGGTAATTCTCTAGCATCAACTTGAGTACACTTGCCGAGATTAGTTATAAAATATTTATGTTTTTTTACATCATCATAAACTTTATCAGCAAATGCTTCTGTCCACTCGCTACCTTTCATTGATTTTATATTAGAATATATTTCCTTGTCTAATAAATCTAATTCAATGAATAAATCCCAAATGTTTTTTGTACCAATCCAAGGGGATTTTAATCCTCCCCAGTCCTTTGATGAGGCAATATTCCTTCCTGTTGGATTCATAAATACAAAACATATATCAGGATTATTATCACAACCACCATTATAAATTGAATCTAATTCTTTAGCACCATATTTTTTTTGAAGTTTATCATATTCCTTTGTCAAATCTTTTAAATTCATTAAACCATCCTATTTTACTAATTTTTTAGTTTGGTCTTGTTCTATTGTTGAAATAGTATTTAATATAAATTCAAAAATATCTTTTTGTTCAACATCCATAGTACTTTTTTCTTCCTCTTCAGTTAATTCCGATTTAAATTTATTTAATGATGAAATAATTTGAATTGAAGCAAGAGGATATCCTTCATCAATAATTTTACTTTGTTTATTTGTAAAACAACGATTAGCTTTATATTCAAATGTATATGTATTATTTTGATTAACGATTGCGACGCCTTTTAAAAAATATCCTTTTAGTGTTCCATTTTCTCCGTATTTATTTACTAAATCAATATAATATTTAATCATTTCTATATCATTTAATCTTTTACCATTAATTCTTCTAACGTGAGTACCTGGTTGGATATTATCAGGAACACTTTCTAAAAATAATCCCTCATCTAATGCTATTGTTGGCATTCCACTCATTTTATGGTATGCACTTGCCTTAATAATCGCATTTTCTATTGGATTTTTACCTGTTTCATTAACATCGTATTCAATATTTAAATCTTCCAGTGTTACTATTTCAATACCATGTTCTCTCAATTTGGTTCCATAATATCTAATTTTTGCTTTATTTGTTGTTGCTAATAAATACTTCATTTTATTTCCTCCGTTTATCAAGTTTTGAATATAATAAAATTATACAATAAATAATAGAAATTTACCATACTCCCTGTGATTTTTCATTGAAAATTCAAAAAAATTATAGAGACATTTTCACTGAAAAATCACAGAAAAAGATGATATTGAGCATTAGATATTAACTAATTAAATCAATTTTGTTATAATATATAAAAGGAAGTGATTCTACATGATTCAAATGAATGTTTATTTTGATGAAAGCTGTCATTTGTTAAAAGACAACTCAGATGTTTTAGGAATTGGATGTTTATATTGTCAATCAGAATTTAGAAAAGAAATTATGTACAATATACGAGCTATAAAAAGAAAATATGGGTTTAAAAGAGATCATGAAATAAAATGGACTAGAGTTTCCATGAATAAAATAGGATTATATAAAGAACTAATAGACTATTTCTTTCAGGAACCAAAATTACATTTTAGAGGAATAATAACTCTAAATAAAAATCAATTGGTTGTTTCTGGTGAAGATGAATATAGACAATGGTATGATAAAATGAATTATTATTTGTTTAATAAAATAATCAATCGTGGCTATTCATATAGGATTTTCTTAGATAAAAGAGATACAAAAGGAAAAGAAAATTTAGGAAAACTAAGAGAAGTAATCTGCAATAGTAAATATGACTTTAGTATGGATACAATAACTAGCATCGAAGATATCAATTCAAATAACAATGATTTAATTCAACTTACTGATTTAATAATTGGAGCATTAACTTATTACCACAGGGGTTTAACAAGTAGTCCCGCGAAAATGGAAATAATAAAACATTTATCTTTAAAAACAAATGTTTCTGAAACATCAAACTGGAATGAAACAAAGTTCAACCTATTAATATGGAGTCCAAATATAAATTATGGAAAATAATAATTTTGACTATAATACTTTTGTAGATGAAACATATGAAAAATTTAAAGAATATTTTACCAACAATAAAACTTTAAAATATAATAATGTAGAGTATCCAATTATAATAAATACTAATGATTTAGAATTTGATGATAAACCGAGAATATTTTGGCATATTTGTTCTCTAGGTGAAGAAAACGGCATATACTTTGATTCTTATAAAAAGCGATTAAAATTCAGCGTTTTTCCTTGTATAAATCATATTTCTTCAGTTAATTGTAAATTACAATGTAATTTAGAAGATGAAAACATTCAATTAAAGGACAACAGAGTTCCTTGCATATATAGAATGAGTAAAATTGATAATCTTAAAATAGCTATGGATTTATTTAATGAACAAAGCAATCAAATAAAATGGTGGACTAAAAAAGAAACTTCTAATAAAAGTAAGAAAAACAAAAAAATGCTTAAAATAAGATATACAAAAGCTTTAGAAGATTATGTTATAATGTTTGAATTTAGATATACTGATGCTAGTAAAAATCAAATTAGTAAATTTCAGTTTGTTACTGCTTATCAAATTTTTGATAATAATACAAAAAAAAGATTTGACAATGAATATATAGAATTCTCAAGTAAAACTTGAGTTTTTTACAACAAAAAAACCATCCCGCTACCAGCAGGACGGACTTTCAAGCTGCGACTTTGGCAGTTGAACAACTAAATTGTAGCATATTTTATTGAATATGTCAAACCATGGAATACGCTACATTAAATATTATGCACATTACTTAAAAATAATATTAAATTGGTTAATATTTTTTATCATCTTTTATTATTGGTTAAATATTTATTTTTTTAATATTGAAATAATTTTCGACTAACAGTATAAAAAAATGTTGACATTTTTAAATTTTAATCATATAATGTAATAAGAAACTGACTAACAGTTCAAATAAAGAAGGTGGATTATGAAAAAGGAAATAAGAAAAAAAGAACTCATTAAAATAGCATATAACTTATTTATTACAAAGGGATATGAAAATACATCAGTGGATGAAATTATTGCTAAAGCAGGAATTGCTAAAGGAACTTATTATTATCACTTTGAAAGTAAGGAACAAATGCTAGAAGAAGTTATAAATATGATGATTGATGAAGGGGTAGAAAGAGCAAAGCAAGTAGTAAATTCTAATTTAAAATTAGAAGAAAAATTAGTATATACTATTCTTGCACTTCGTGTGACACCTGAAGAACAATCTATGCAAGATGCAATTCACACAAAAGAAAATATTATATTGCATAAAAAAATTAATGATAAAATTATTGATGTAGCTGTTCCTTTACTTTCTTCTATTGTAAGAGATGCACAAAAAGAAGGGCTATTTACAAGGAACGATAATATTGAAGAAAGAGTTAGAATGACTTTAATATTAAGTAATGAAATGTTTAATCATAGTGAAATAAATGAAGCAAAGATTTCCGTATTTATTGATACACTTGAGAATATTTATGGGGCAAAGACTGGGTCGCTTTCATTTATACAAAAATTAATTAAAGGAGAATTAGAATGAAAAAAAATATTATGATAAGTGCTAAAAATTTAGTTAAAAGTTTTAATAGTGGAGATACTAAACAAACCATAATTAATAATTTAGATATAGATATATATGATGAAGATTTTACAATTATAATGGGTTCAAGTGGTGCCGGTAAATCTACTTTAATGTATCTTTTGTCTGGTATGGATAAGGCAAATTCTGGTAGTATAATATTCAAAGATAAAGATATTTGTAAAATGAATAATGATGAACTAGCAATATTTAGAAGAAGAAATTGTGGCTTTGTTTTTCAACAAATATACTTACTTGATAAAATGAGTTTGATGGATAATGTACTAACATCTGGACTACTTGTAAATAACAATAAAAAAGAAATAGTAGGGAAAGCAAAAGAATTATTTGAAAGAGTCAATATTCCGGAAATTACTTATAAAAAGAATATGAATCAGGTATCAGGTGGGGAATGCCAAAGAGCCGGAATTGTAAGAGCAGCAATAAATAATCCTAGCATAATATTTGCGGATGAACCAACTGGAGCACTCAATAGTGAAAATTCGAATGCTGTACTTGATGTTTTAACTAATCTTAATAATAATGGTCAAAGTATTATTATGGTTACCCATGATAAAAAAAGTGCTTTAAGAGGAAATAGAATTATATATTTAAAGGATGGAAAAATATTTGGAGAACTTAAACTTGGTAAGTATGAAACAAATGATAATACACGAAATGAAAAATTAGATAAGTTTTTAAAAGAAATGGGGTGGTAACTTATGAAAAAAGCAATTACCCTATCTAAATATTTCTTTAAAAAAAACATAAAAGATATTATTTCACTTGTAATAATAATACTACTTTCAACAATATTATTCTCTAGTGCTATTATTATAAATTTTAATGTTAGTAAAGACTATGATAAAGAAGCAGATAAATTAAATACAGCAAATAGTTTTTTTACAATACCTAGTGTAGAATATACAGATAATATACTTAATGATATAAAAAATATTAAAGGAATTGAAAGTGTAGAAGTACAAGATGGAATAATGCTTACTATTCCAGTAAATATGGAAGGATCTATCCAGGAACAAAATCAAATATTTTATAATATAGATAATGTTTCTAATATAAATAAAAAAGAAATAATAAAAGAAACTACCGATAACGTTAGGTATGGTATATATCTTTCAAATTATACATATATTCATTCAGGATTAAACATAAAAGGTGAATATAAATTTAATATAGATAACATTGCCTATTCATTTAATATTAAAGGTGTAGTAAATGAAATGCAATATGGTAATTATACTTCATCAGTAATAGGAGAATATTTGAGTAGTGATGCTTATAATTATTTACTCGAAAACAATAAAGAAAAATCTGTTACCATTATTTCTGTAAAATCAAAGAATAGTTATTCATCTTATAATAATATATCTAAATATTTGAGTGGTAAAAATATCAATGTTTTAAGCAAAAATTATAAAGAGCAATCTAAAAACCAAAGACTTGCAATTTCAAATATATTAGTTTTAATACTTATGGTATTTGCAAGTTCAATACTTATTATAAGTTTATTTGTAAGTAAATTTAAAATAGAACAAACGGTAGAGGAAGAAACTTCTAATATGGGTGCCTTAAAAGCACTAGGATATACAAGTAAAGAAATAATTATGTCTTGTATACTTCCATATATAATAAGTGGATTATTATTTACAATACTAGGAATAGTTGCTTCATATTTTGTCTTGCCAATTTTAAGTAAAGTGATAGAAATGCAATCAGGTTTCATTTGGAAAGTAAAAATAGATTTATCACTAAATATACTAGTATTACTTATCAATATGATTTTAATAACTACATTTACACTTGTTGCTTCCTTGAAAATAAAAAAACTAAATCCTATCAATGCAATTAGGGGAATAGCTCCTAAAGAAAATAATAAAAATCATTTTGAAATAGAAAAAGCAAAAGGAAATATTCACTTTATCTTGATGTTAAAAAACTTTATGAATACTAAAAAGCAAAATATATTACTTGGAATTATGTTATTTTTAATAACTATAATATCATCGTTTATAGGTATATTATTTTATAATGTAAATATGAATCCTATTAACTTTATAAATACTTTGGTAGAAGAGCATCCATCAGTAGTTATTTCATCTAATCTTGATTTAAGAAAGAAATTTGAAACACAAGAAAATGTTAAAAGTGTTATATATTATGATGAAAATGTTACTTTAAATTATAAAGATAACTCTTATAAAACTTTCGTAGCAGAAAATTTTAAAGATTTATCTAATGACTTATGTTATAAAGGAAAAAATCCAATAAATAGTAATGAAGTAGCAATAGGGAGTAAACTAGAAGAAACTTATAATATAAATATTGGAGATTATATTACATTAAGTAAAAATGGAAAAGAAAATAAGTATAAAGTTGTAGGCTTTATTCAATCTGTCAATTATTCTGGAGAGGTAGTAGAAATGACTTTAGATGGATATAAAATACTAGATAATTCATATTTACCTACTACAATGTATATTTATTTAGATAATGAACAAAGATCAGAAGAATTTATAAATCAAGTTAAAAATGAATATGGTAGTGATATTATTTCTACAATGAACTACGCTGAATCAATGGAATCAGCTACAACAATGTATGTTTCTCTTGTAAGTATCATTTGTATTATAATTATTATAATTACCTTATTACTTATTTACCTAATTTTATATATTGTAATTTCATCAATTATTATGAAAAGAAAACAAGAACTTGGAATATTTAAAGCAATAGGTTATGAAAATAAAGAGTTAGTTAAACAATTAGTAGGTGGATTTTTACCTAGTACAATTATAGGATCAATGTTAGGTCTTATAGTTAGTAAGTTTTTTATGAGCGATGTTTATAACAAAATATTTATGTCAGTAGGGGCATATAAAGTAAGTTTTGAATATCCACTTATAATATTTATAAGTTTAGTGATTTTTCTAATACTTGCAACAATTATTATTGCAACAATATTAGCGCATAAAATAAAAAGGATTTCAGTATATTCACTTATCAAAGATTAAGGGGAAAAGAAGAATGAATAAAGAAAAATTTATTAAGGAATTAGAGAATGTCACAGGCTTAGATAATAATAAGTGTACTATTATCAATAGCATATTAGAAGACCACTTTTTACTCGGAAAAGGTAACAAAGAAAAAATTATTAATGATATAATACTTAAGTTACAAATGGATAATGAACAAGCAGAAAAAATATATGAATCAGCAATGTCTATAATTGGAACTGGTATTAAAGATAAATTAAAACATCCATTTAAAAGTCAAGATAGTTAAGTATCAAAGATAAAAAATAAACAAAATCTATTCATATATTCTAAAACGTGATAAACATCAAAAGAGAACATGTATTCTTCATTATTGGAAAAGTTCGTAGATACATATGGCACTTGTTCCGCTGGAAAATTTGTCTGAACTTTTGGACACTGATTATATAGAAAATCAATTGAAAAATTGATTTTTTTAAAGCATTCCAAAGAAATGATGGCGTTTATGATTAGGTTAATTATAAAGGATACCATTTGAAAGTTCTTTAAGGAAAAGATTAAAGTTTATCCGTCAACCTTGTAAAACCAAACACTTTGAGCATAGAAAAAGATGATTGTAATACCATCTTTTTAACCATGATTATACTTGTTTTATTGAATTTTCATTATTATCTGTTGATTGAGATTCAAATTTATTTGCATAAAAATTGTCAATATTAATGTAAATTTGTTTAACTCTCTCAACTTGTTCAAAATATTCCAAAACCATAGCATCTTCTGGAGATTTATCAATTTTAGATACAACACCATTTCTTGAAAGATAATCAACTTTATTTACCGCATCTACTAAATTTTCAAAATTATCCTCTCCAATGTATTTTATAAGTTCTTCTGGGTCTGCATTAATTTTAGCTTTAATAACTTGAGGTCTAAACTTTTGTATTAGTGGATATAATAAATTTTTAGTAATTAATGCAGTATTACTATTACTTGCATCTAATGATGTAAATTCTTCTGATTCTATTAAGTAAATTCCCTTATTTTGAAGAAATTTAATTGCTTCTATTGTAAATATATCATTTAATGTTTCATTAAATTTTTCATATTTACGATAAGCCTTGTCGTATGTATTTTTTATAGAATCGTCATTAACGAAATCATTCAATTGTTCAAAACCGCATCCATTCGGATTCTGATCTATAATGTGTCCATTTTCATGCATAAAGCTGTGAAATAAAAATCCACCATCATTAATTCTAATTGTATAAAACATTACTGATACAAACTCATTATTATCATTAGTAGCCCCTTGCCCTAAGATGCCTACTATTTTATTTTTTATATTATTATAAATTGTTTCAAAGTTATTTGAATTATTACTAAACATTCTTATTGTGTCTGTAAAATCCTTTCTAGTTGTATAATATTCTCTAAGTGCTTCTTCATATTTTCTTTTCCTAGTTGAAGAAATATAACTAATCAACTCTTCTGAGAGGATATATTTTCTAATAGAATCTTGATTAATAAAATTTAAATATTTAATAATATCTTCTTCAGACTCACATTTTAACATATTTTCATTTGGTATAGTAACACCTAAATTTTTCAAATAACTTGATTGCCTAAAAACTATCCAAGCTTTATCAAAAGATTTAACTTCAGGAGACATTATTTTTTCCATTTGCTCTTGCTTAAAATATTCAAGCAAAGATGTGTATGAAATATCACTAGGTCCTAATATGGCATCTTGTTGTTCTTTTAATGTTTTAGAAGCAATGAGATTCTTTAAAAAAGATGGTAATTTAGAAAAAATATCCTCAAACATTTCATCTTTCTTTTTTTGTAAAATCCTTTCTTTTCTCTTTTTCTCATACTCAACGTACTTTTCATAAGGCAGTAACTGGCTTGACCAATCATTATATTCAGAAAGTAATCTTTCATAAACTGAATTATACTGATTAATTTTTTTTAATAATTCTGAATATTCCTTTGTTTCAGTAAAAGCATTAAAATTATCTTCTGTTATCTGTTCATGTTCACTATCCAGAAGATAATTAATTATTTTTATTTTATTTTTTAGTAAACTTTCTGAATCTGCATTATTATTATCTTTAAAAGCTCGAAGTGGGGCTAAATAGTCTGCACTTTTAGAAAATCCAATATATGGAGAATAAATATAATATTCTAAAATTTTTTCAATATCACTATCTAAAGATTCAGTATAATTGCTTTTTTTATATTTTTGAACATCTATTCCAATTTCTTCTAAAAATTGAATAGCAAATTTACGGGTTGTACAACATTTTAAATAGTATATATAATTATCTAATCCCTCAATATCATGATAGGGGATAATAAGGGCGTTATTAATTTTTGAAGAAATAATTGAACGATATTCTTCACCATACACATAACTAAAAGCATCAATAACATATGGCAATAAGCTCTTTAAAATAATATTTAACTTATCCATTTAAAACCTCATTTATTAATTTCTGATTAAGCCTTTCGAATGCTTCGAAATTACTAGGATAATTTGATTTACCATGGTATTCTTTTTTACTATCATCCACATAGGTAATAGACAAATTCCAATATTCTTCATCTATTGTTTTTGTATCAATATATTCCTTTTTCCAGTCATCTATTATGCTAAAAAGAGATTCTAAATATTTGAAAACTACATTACTATCTATTGTTTTTGAAATGTCTTTGTATAAAATTTTGCTCTTATTACTAATATAAATATTTAAACTTTTGCCATTTTTTTCAAAAGTTATATTTTTAACACCCATCATAACCTTCACCTATAATTAATTATATCACAAAATTTACATTTTCCTAAACTTATGTTAAAACATCAAATCGTTGGTAGGTGAAAAAAGTTGTAGGTATCTACGCCATATGCTCCATTGAGGAATCTACCCGAAACTTTTTTGAGTTTAATATAGAAATCATTTGAAAGGATGATTTTTTTTGCTTAAAGAAAATGAGACGTTGAAAGTTAATCATTAACTCTCAACATCCCATTTACATAATAATATTGTTGAAATACACAAACAATAGTAATTTATTTAGTATAAATTTTCTTTTTTACTTTTTCTTCTTCACTCTCACTTAATAGATAGCTATAGTCATAGTTACTTATTCTTTTTGCACCTCCTAGTTCTGGTAAATCAATTAAACACAACACTTTTGTAACATTTCCTCCTAGGCGTTCTATTAATTTGATGATTGCCTCCATTGTTCCACCAGTTGCCATTAAATCATCAATTATTGCCACATTTTGACCAGGTTTTATAGCATCTTTATGAATTTCCAAAGTATCTGTTCCATATTCTAATTCATATTCTTGCTGAATAGTTTCTGCTGGTAATTTATTTGGTTTTCTAACAGGAACATATCCTTTATTTAATTTATATGCAACAGGTGCAGCAAACATAATTCCTCTCGCTTCTGGACCAACAATAATATCTACATTTTGATCAATTTTACTTGCTAGAAAGTCAATTGCAAGATGATAAGCAAATGGATCCTTTAAAATAGTTGTAACATCTTTAAAGTTAATTCCAGGTTTTGGATAATCACTAATTCTTCTTAGAGTTAATGATAATTTAAGTTTTACGAGATATTCTTTCATTTTTTTATATTCTTCATCATGTGGTAGTAATTGATTGCTATCCATTAGACGAAGCATTTCTTCTATACTTACCCAACAGGTATAAGAAACTTCTTCTTTTTGAAGAATTATCTCTTCTTTATTTATATTTTGCCTTGCTATAAATACATCGACCAATTCATTACTATCAATATCAGCATATTTTAACCTCTCCTGAATAGTTGTAAAGTATTCTACACTTTCTGAATCTAAATCAACTCCTAACTCTTCTTTGGTTTCTCGAAATAAAGCATCTATAGAATTTTCTTTCGTACTTACATGCCCTCCAACAGAAACATCCCATGTGTTAGGATATAATTTTTTATTTCCACATCGATATTGAAGTAGAATTTCTCCATCATCATTAATAATCCACAAATGGACTGATCTATGTAGTCTCCCTTCTTTATGGGCTACATCCTTATCAATAACCCCAATTATTTCTCCTTTATCATTTAATTCATCAATTATTTCTTTCATATTATTTTATCCTTCCTATTTCTTAATTAATTTTTTTACTTCATTTTTTTCATAATCATCAACTTGTCTTAATGATTGTTCATTGGAAATGGCATTAATCACGTTTGCAAAGTATTTTGATAAATCAACTTCGTGATACCAATTTTCTTTCTTTATATCCTCTAGAACGTAGGTAACATTCGTTGTATATAAAGTATTAAAAATACCAAGTTTGTTAGCCTCTTTAAATCTTTTTATACTTTCTTCTCCATCTGTAAATAATGGGAATGTTACCATAATATCAATTTTTTTTGCACCTTTCTTTTTTAATTTTGATGCAACATCTAAGACAGATTCTCCACTAGCAATCATATCATCAACAATAATTATATGTTTACCAGCTACATCCTCTCCTAAGTACTTGTGTTCAACTAAAGGATTCTTTCCATTTATCACTTTGGAATAATCTCTTCTTTTATGAAACATTCCAACATTGACTCCTAAGATACTTGCAAATGGAATTGCTCGAGAAATAGCTCCCTGGTCTGGTGCGATAACAATAGTTTTATCTCTTTGAAATTCTTCACTCAACAAAAATTCTTTTAAGAGAATGTAAGTAGGTAATAGATTATTAAAAGTTGTTTTTCTTAAGACATTATTGCACACAACAGGATTATGCGCATCTAAAGTAATGATTCCATCTACATTTTTAGTTTCTAAGTCAATCAATCCTTCCTTGCAATCAAGAGACTCATCCACACCATTTGGCTTCTTATCTTGTCGTGATTCATATAGTAGTGGAGTTACAACATGAATGGACTTTGCTCTGCCATCTATTGCAGAAATAATTCTTTTAATATCTTGAAAGTGATCATCTGGACTTTTCATATAGATTCTTCCTCGAGAATAATAGCAAGACTCTTCTCCGTAGTTTCCTACATCTGATAAAATAAAGATTCTCTTTTCCATAACATCACCATGCAATGTTGCTTTTCCCTCAGCATTTGAAAATCGGTCTAAGTGTATATCAATACTTTTATCATACGGATTACCTCGAATGACTTTTAAATGTTCATTTACAAGTTTTCCAAACTTTTGTATATTTGGCATAATAATAAGTTTTGGCTCTTTACTCATATCTTTCTCCTCCCTCAACAACACCATTATATATTAATTTTTTTAAATTTTTTCAAAAAGTATATTAACTAATAGTAGAATTTTCTTGTAATTTTTGTATGTTTTTGATATAGTAATTTTGAGGTGTTAGTATGAATCATTATGAACTTGGAAATCATATATATAATCTTAGAGTTGCAAGAGGACTTACGCAAAGAGATATTGCTGAAAAACTATCTATTTCCGATAAAGCTATTTCAAAATGGGAGAACGGAACTTCTCAACCAACGGTTTACAATCTTCAGAAATTAGCAGATATATTTGATATAACTTTGGAAGAATTATTGAAAGTTTCAAAAGAAAATCAAGAGAAGCAAATTACAAAAATTGTAATTACAGGAGGAATATTATCTGGGAAAAGCACCTGCTGTCATGAAGTAAAGGATCATTTTGAAAAAATCGGTTATAAAGTTGTTATTGTTCCTTCTATGGAATCTATATTAGAAGAGAATGGATTTATAGATTTTAATAATTATGAAGAACTACTAAAAAGTCGACTAGAGTTTGAGAAAACATTTAATAATTTAATACAAGCTATGGATGCAAATAAAATATTGGTGCTATATGATGGTGCTAGTCTAGATATTAGAAGCATGTGTACAAAAAGAGAATTCACAACCATTTGCAATACACTATCTATATCTTCAGAAGAGGTTAGAAATTCATATGATGCAGTATTTCACTTAAAAAGTATCGCAAAATGGGATAACACACTTTTTGATAAATTAAATGATAATAATAAAATAGATTCTTCTCTAGCAATTACCATAGATGATAAAATTATTGATACTTGGATTGCTCATGCTAATTATAGAATGATTGACTGTTGTATTTCTATAGAAAATAAAGCAAAGAAACTGATTCATGAGATTGCAAAATTTTTAAATGAAGATGAAAGGTTTTATATTGAAAAAAAATATTTAATTCATATTCCAGATATATCTTATTTGGATAAACTAGGTGGTTGTAGCAAAGTAAAAATGACCTTAACGTATTTAAATAAATCTTCCGAACAGTGTGATATAAAGCTTCTTCTACGAGATGAAGATGGTAAAAAATTCTATCAAAAAATCATTAAAGGCAATAATAAAAAAAGTACAATTTCATTAAGTGCAGAGGAATATATCGATGAACTGGATAATAAGATGCTTGATAGAAACCCAATTGTTAAGTACCGATACAGTTTTATATATCATTCAGTTTACTATAAAATCGATATCTTCGAAGACAAAGCTTTTTCTATTTTAGAAGTGGATTTATTAAGTAGTCATGAAACCATACAGTTCCCATCGTTTATTGAAGTATTAAAAGATGTAAGTGAGGATCCAAATTATAAAAATTATAATCTTAGTAAAAAGTAAATAGAATTACAGTTTATATTTTATCAAAAAATGAAAATAAGCAAGTAACATTGCTTATTTTTGGTCTCAGACATGTTATATTATACATGAAGATTATATATTCACTAGTTTTGACAATCAATTTAGAACATGTTCTATTAACTTAGTAAATAGATGATATATATATTGTCTTCGTATAGAGAAAAGTTGTGTCATCACTCTAATATCGCTACATTCAAAAAATCGATTTTTTTGATGCTTTTATTTAACAATTGTATTTTTAACATTTAGAATAATATTTTCTGCATTCATACAAATAATCTTATGTACTATATAATATAAATTTTTATATTAAATCTATTTTAGTTACTCTTTTATATCTATGAAAATATTAAATTAGTTCAAGTAAAAAAATGCTTTTAAGCACTTCTTACTTTTTTTAATTTTTTAATACTAGTATATTGCTCATATATATTATCTAGTTCCATTGGATTTTTTACAAATATTTCCCCTGCATATGGTTTAACAAAGTCACCTTTAATTTTTAATTTATCCACTGATATTTGTCCGTTAAATAATCTTATTAATAATATATTTGTTAAACTAGATAAATTTATATATTCGTCAAAACCAACTTTCAATAAAATTGCATTTTTATATAATGTTCTTAGTGTTGTTTGTTCTTCGAATGATGCAAACCAATCGTAATTTAATTTATATTTATAAACACAAATATCACCTATAAATAAATCATTTATATCTAAATAATCTAGATTAATGACCTGATTCTTTTTGCCTTTATAGTAAGTATATTGTTTAGTGAATCCGGAAAAAATATCAAATTGTTCTGAACAAGAATCAGAATAGCTACTACTATCATTGTTATTATTAGAATTAATATTATCGTGATTTTGTTTTTTATCTTTCATTATGTGTTTATATGCTTCAATTATTTTTTTCATTTTTTCTTCATTATTAATGCCAGGATTTAAATCTGGATGATATTTAAATACCAATTTTCTATATGCTTTCTTTATTTCCTCTACTGAGGCATTACTTGATACTCCTAAAATATCATAATAATTTTCTGTCATAGCAGTTCCCCTTTCTTAATGGCGTCTATAATAATACTTTTTTTATCATTTGTCAAATTCTAAAACTTAATTATACATGCCTAACTAAGCACAAACTCAGTTTTTATATGCTTTTATTTACGTCTCATCATACTTTTTATTTTCAGAATTTAATTTATTTTTTTTCAATTTTTATTTTTTAATATATAATTAATAAATTCATTACAACTATTGCTCAATATATTATTTTTTAATGTAATAATACCATATGATATTCTAGGAGTTTTAGGAATTGTTTCAATAATAAATAGTTCTTTATTTTTTAATTCCTTTTCCACATATAATTTAGTTACATATCCTATACCATAACCAATTTTTGTAAAATCAATAAGTAATGATGAACTTCCAATATTTAATTTAGAGTCGACTTCCAAATTATTTTCTTTAAATAATTTTTTCACACTAAAATAGGAATTAGAAGGCTCTTTCTGAAGTAATATTGGATGTTTTACTAAATCAATTAATTTCATAGGTTGTTTTAAATTGTTATATAGTTCTTTATTAGCCACAAATTCATAAGAAGTATCTCCAATTTTGATAAAATTTAAATCACTTTCTAAATTATCTGGCAATTTACAAATTATTAAATCAAGTAATCCATTTTGTAATAATTTAATATTATCTTTAGTTGTATCAGTATTAATTTCTATTTTTATATTAGGATATTTTTTATAGAAAGTATTTATATAATCCATTAATAATCTTACTAAAGTAGTACTTATGCCAATTCTTATTGTTCCACAATAATTATCTTTATAATTTTTTATTTCATTTTCGACATTATCTAATATCGTTAATGCATTTTTAATCTCTAAAAATATTTTTTGACCTATTGGTGTTAGAACAACACCTTTTCTTGTTCTACTAAATAATATAACACCTAATGAATCTTCTAAATTTTTTATATGCTTTGTTATAGCAGGCTGCGATATATTTAATTCTTCACTAGCTTTTGTTATATTTTGATTAATTGCTACAATATAAAATATCCTATATAATTCAATGTTTACCATAACATCACCAATTAAATTATATCATAACTTAAAGTTATTGCCTATATATAATATTTGTATTTTACATTATATAAAAAAATAGTGTATAATGCAATTAGAAAGAGGTGAAAATATGACAAGACAAGAAATTAGAGAAATTGTAATGAGCGGTAATACGGGAGAATATTCACATGTGATAATATGCTGTGATACTTTCGATTATGAGGATTATCCAGTGTATGTTAAATATGAAGAAGATATTAAAAAAGTGGTAGCAGATTATAATGATCATAATAAAATGAGTAGCGTTATGGAGGTATATAACTATAATTTAGAATTAGAAAAGCAATTAAATGAAAGAAGAGCTTATCATATAGAACCATTAAATAAATATAAAAAAACTGTTAAAAACAATGAAGAAAAAATGCCAGAGAAAGTGGAAACAGCGAGTTCCCAATATGATAATAATATAAGTGAAAACTTGAAAAAGGCAATTGATTATGCAGTAAGAATGCATAAAGGACAAACAAGACTAAATGGTGAACCATATATAAAACACCCTCTACACGTTGTTCAAAATGTCTTAAAATATAAAAAATCAAAGAATATTGAGGCATTATTAATAAGTGCATGTCTACATGACACAATAGAAGATACTGAAGCTACTTACTATGATATATCTCAAAATTTTGGATCACAAGTAGCTAGCTTAGTTTTAGAATTAACTACTGATGAAGATATGAAAAATGCACTTGGGAAGCAACAATATTTATCAATAAAAATGAAGAATATGAGCAGTTGGGCTCTTGTAATTAAATTATGTGATAGACTCGATAATGTGAATGACCTATTAGATTGTAAAGATGAAAAATTTAAAAACAAATATGTAACTGAAACAATAGAAATTATGGATTATCTCTTAAAAAACGCAAAATTATCAAATACTCATATAACAATCATAGAACAAATATTATGCTTATTAATTCAATTAAGTAAAGATGATAATGAAAAGACAACAAAATTAACTGAAATCATTGATAGATACTCAAAATTAAAAATAAGTTTGCATAATCAAGATGAAATATTTTCAAGATTAATGAAAATTACTAATTATATGGATGATAATGGTAATATGTGTAAAAAATTAATTTTATAATTACATTTTTCGAATAATTATACTAGAATAGAATAAAAAATTATATATAATGTTTATGAAAAAAACTTATTAGTCCGTAAGATGTTGCTTAATTGCTCCATGTAAAAGATAAAAATGATTATGATAGATAATTTCACAAAATATATGATTTTATTCTAAAATACGATACTATATTAAAAACAAGGGAGGTTTATAAAAATGACAAGTGAAATTGCAAAAAAATATGAATACTATAAAAAATATGGAAATATTATTATGGACTATGATGAAATATTAATATTTTATCCAGATTATTTCAAAACGAAAAATGAATTAGAACAATTAAAATTTATTTCTAAAGAAGAGGCAGATGAATATTTTGAAAGTCATTATAAAAGTTCAATATTATATGAAAAATTAACTGCTCTAGCAATGGCTGAAGATGAAATATATAATTTTATGAAACATAATATGGAATTTAAATATTCACAATTCAGTTTATTATTCAAAGAATCAGTTTCTTCCGTTATTCAACTTTGTGAATTAATTGATTATATAGGTCATTATCCAACAACATGGCCTGTACCAAAAGAAGAAGAAAAAAATCCAAAATTGGAAGGGTTACTTGAACAATATGATATTATCGTTAGATATTATTTATATGATGAGCTTGATAAAATGCAAATTACTTCAGATGATGTTGTTAGAATAATTGAAACCTTAAAGTGTAGATTAGCATACGTTAATTCAGTATTAAAAATAACTTACAATAATGAATGGTTATTAACTAGAAAAACATCTGAAGAAGAAAATGTAGAACTTATTAATCAAGCATTTGAAGATATTAAATGGTTTCCTTTATCTAATTATCAAACTGAAAATAAATCCAAACGTGAAGAGGGAAAAATGTATTTAAGACTTCAACATAGGAATAATATTATTTAGTAAAAGATAAGAAAACTATTTTAATTTGAATATGTTATATATATTTATAAACAGAAGATTATATGTATTCTTTCGTTATTGGAAAAGAATTGTAAATATCTACGCCACTTGCTCCATATATGTATTTAACTAAGTCGAAATACTTAGTTTTTATATGCATTTTTGGACTCACGTCTCAGCCAGTTTATTACTTTAGAATTTATGCCAAACGAAAAGTGAACAGAAGTGTTGATAATATTTTTTATAGACTTGGATATGTAGAAACATTTGTAACAGGTATTGGAAGAATTATGGATAGTTATGAACAATACAGCAAAAAACCAAATTTTGATTTGATAGAAACCACATTTTCTATTACATTGCCTAATAACTATAAAGCTAACATTGTTACTCCTAGTTTATCTCAAGAAGATATAATTATTAATTATTTGAAAGAATATAATAAAATAAATAGATGATAACTTAGGATAAAAAATAAATTATGAAGATTTATCAAATTTTTTAGTAGTGAATACTTATATGATGCAGAAAGTATTTACCATGATTAATGGCATTTCATTTATTTTAACTATTTAAATAATCATTTAAATAGTCTGTCCATTCACTAGCATTTTCCTCATCAAATAAGTGATATAAAAAATCTACAATGATTTGATGTCTATTCTTTGATTCCTCTTTTCCTGCCTCTGTTAACATTAAATCTTTCAATTTTAATATTTTTTCAAATATATGGCATACACTGCTATCAGCGCACTTTCTTGTATATTTTTCTGCAGTCATATCTTCAATTGGAAATATATCTTTGTTGAAAAAAGGTCTTCCATTTTTCATACTATAAGTATAAACTCTCAAAATTCCATTAGCACCGAGTGCATCGCACATATCAGCATCAGATACTATTTTACCTTCAAGAGTTGTTGGACAGCAACCTTTTAATCTTTTACTATAACCAATATTATTAAGAGCAAGACATACTTGATCTTGTATATTTTTATCTACATTACAATCATTCATAATCTTTTTAGCATTCGTTAAATTTTCAGCACTATCTATTCCAAATAATTTATAATCATCTACATCATGAAGTAATGCAATTAAAGAAACAATATCCTTATTTCCATTTTCTTTGTCAGCAAATTTTAAAGATAACTCCAAAACCCTATTTATGTGTTCCATTCCATGACCAGAATTATCTTCACTTAATAATTCACTTACCTGTGTCTTTACTTTTTCTATCATTATTTTTGTTTTTTCCATTTATCTCACCTTAATTATATTATACAATAAATAATAAAATTTTAATATATTGTTATTGAATTTTAACAGTAATTCATATATAATATAAATATTCTAAAAAGGAATAGGTTTGTAAAATATAACCGTTTATTGATAAATTTATCAATATTACCTGAAATTTAACATATCAAAATTACAACTATATAAAGGAGGATATTTATGAATTCAAATGATAAAGACATAATTAATATTTTTGATTTTGATGGAACATTAACTACAGAAACTTGGCCCAAGTTTTGGGTATGGGTTAAAAAATTTGGATATAGTGGTGAAAGAAGAAATAATGAATTAGAAACTGCACTTTCCCATTATAGAAATACGCATAGTGGAAACAAAGTTGAAACATTTTTTGGATTCTTTAATGATTTACTAATTAGTAGTAATAAAACAATTACTCAAGACGAACTTATGGAAGGAGAAAAATATATCCAATATAGCTTAGGTCTAAAAGAATTTTTATCTAAAACAGATGCCAAAAATTATATTGTTTCAGGTGGTCTAAAAGAATTTTTACAAAATCTTAAAATAGCCGTAAATTTTTGCGAGGTCTATGGTACTTCTGTAAACATTAATAAGAATGGGGAAGTATCTAGTATAGATGAAATAATGACAGATGATAAAAAAATATTAGCAATCTGTGATATATTAAAGAGACATAATAGGAAAGAAAAAGACTGCAGTAATGTATATTATATAGGTGATGGATATAGCGATGCACCAGCAATGAAATTTGTGCATGATAATGGTGGAAAGTCAATTTTTGTAGTTCAGCCTAATCAAAATGATGAATTTCAAGAAGAAAACAAGAAAATTTATGAAAGATTGAATTATGAAGGGGTAGTTGATTTTTATTGTATGGCGGATTATAGTGATGGAAGCACTCTTTCAAAGGTACTAGAAAGAAAATTAAAAATATAGTAATGAGGAAAAGATTATGATTGAAGAAGTATCTTATGATAATAATTATTTTTTAGAACTATGTAAAAAACTAGAAAAGGAACATATTGATGTAATAGCAGAACAAAGATCTCCAGGTGGCAATTGTTTAAAAAATTTAAATAAATATATCCATGTATTGTTATATTTTGATGATGGCAAAGCAATAGGATCTTTAGCCATTTCAAAACCTGTTAATAATATAGTTGAAATAGGAAGAGTATATGTTTTACCAGAGTATAGAAATAAAAAAATAGCAAGAAATTTATTTGAAGAAGCCTTTATAATTATTAAACAAGAAGGAAATAAATCTGCAATATTAAACTCATATAAAAGATTTGAAGCTGCAGTACATTTATATAAAAAATTAGGATTTCAAATTGTTGATACGTTTGATGATTTAAAAAATTCCCCATATTCAATTTGTATGAAAAAAGATTTTTAAAAATACAGATGTTTTGTAATATTTATTTAGTCGAACTTTTTAGTTCGATTTTTCAATTTAAAATAATGTATTGATAAATTTTTTCATATATATAAATATTTGATAATAAAAATGAGTATAGAATAATAAAAAAATCAAACAAAAATGTTTGATTTAATCGTTTTATTGATGTATATAATTATTTATTTTTCTTTAATTTATTTTGCAAAATATAAATTGCTAACAAAACTACAATAGATATAATCATAATTAAATACATATTTGTCTGTGAAACATTATTTCCAAAAAATGATAAATTACAATCTATCCCATCCTTAATTCCCTTAATTGATTCAGGAGGAACATTGTAACTTGAAAGTTTATTTAATGCAGCACTTAAAGCATGATTTTTAATTAATGATGTTCCATACGTACCTGGCAAAAATAATAATACTCTTTGAAGTCCAATCCCAAAAGAAGAAATTGGCATATATGCTCCACATATAAATCCATATCCAGCACTTACTATAGTACCAACTGCAGAAACTTGACCTTGTGATTTAAGATTAAAATTAACTATAGATGATAAAGCACATCCAAATAATGTTAATATGATTATATCAATTAGTAATAACAATATATCACTTATTGTATAGAACCAACCCTGAGTATAAGTATAAATTAAGCATAAAACTAAAGCTACAATATTGACAATAATAGTTGAAATAAATGAAGCAATAAAATAAGATAAACTAACAATACCCTTATTTATAGGAGATACATTAATATCCTTAGCCGCCCCAGAAACCTTATCTGAAACCATTAACAAATTTGAGGTAAATGCAACTGTTATACAACTAACTGCTAAAAGTGAGGATAGTATTTGACCACATACTAGTGCATTAATTATTTTATTTGATACATTTATCCCTTCTGGTATTGTTGATGTAAAAGTATCTTTAAATATACCTCCCAAAAAAGAAGCATATAAAACTAATAAAATTGCTGGAGTAATTAATGAAGTAAAAAACATTGCTTTATCACTAAAGTATAATTTAATATTTCTCTTTGTTAAACTTAAAAATTTATTCATTATTTTCCCTCCAATTCATATCCAGTAGCAGAAAGGAAAACATCATCCATTCGTCCCTTAATTATTTCATAGTCTTTAAATATATTTTTATTTTTAATTATTAAATTGGTTGCCTGTTTGGTATTATCAATTTCTATTTTATAAGCATCTCTAACTTTCTTATATGGTAAATTTAACTTTTTTATTTCTTCTTCTGTTATATTATAAATAATAATTGTATCTGAAGCATATTTATTTTTTAATTCTAATGATGTGCCTTCAGCAATTATTTTTCCTTTATCTAGAATAGTAATGTAATCAGCATCAGCGGCTTCCTCCATATAATGAGTTGTTAAAAATACAGTCATTTTATAATCTTTTCTTAATTTTCTAATTATATTCCATATTTTCTTTCTTGTTCCAGGATCTAAACCCGTTGTTGGTTCATCCAATATTAATATTTGTGGATTATGAATAATTGATCTAGCAATATCAACTCTTCTTTTTTGACCACCAGACAATTTAGATATTGGCTTATTCTTTATTTCTTTTAAATCAAATAACTGTTCTAATTCATTATACCTTTTATCAAATTTGTCTAGAGTAATTCCATATAATCCAGCTCTAAACTTTATATTGTCATAAACTGATAGGGATTTATCTAAGACTGATTCTTGGAACACAACCCCAATTTGATTTTTAATATATTCAGAATCTTTTGCAACATCTTTACCACATACAAATATTTTACCAGAATCTATTTTTAAATTTCCACATATCATTGAAATTGTTGTACTTTTACCAGCTCCATTAATTCCTAAAAATGCAAACAATTCTCCATTTTTTACCTTTAGGCTTAATTTATTAACAGCCTTAACATTTCCAAATGATTTACATAAATTTTCTATTTTAATAATTTCTTCCATAAATAACTCCTTTGTTTTGTTAATTATATCATAATAAATTAAAATTTAATAATAGATTATACTAAATTTGATGATAAAAGAAATTATGTGATAAATACCCACATTGTCAAATTATGTGTTAAAATAATATACAGGTGATTCTCTTGAATATTTATAAAAGTTTAAATGAAATAACTAAATATATAGATGATAATTTAGAAGAAAAAATAGATTATAATGTTTTAGCAAAATTTTTGGGTGTGAATGCTTATACCATGCAGAGATTATTTACTATGATTGCGGGTATTTCATTATCTGAATACATTAGAAAAAGGAGATTATCTAACGCTGGATATGATTTATATGAAGGAAATTTTAAAATAATAGATATTGCACTTAAATATCAATATGATAGTCCTACATCATTTTCTCGTACCTTTGAAAAATTTCACGGTGTTAAACCCAGTTTAGTAAATAAAAAAACAAAACTTAAAAATTTTCCTAGAATAATATTTAATGAAGAAATTACTATTACAACTGAACTTGATTATGAAATAATAACTTTAGATAATATGGATTTATACGGAATAAGTATTTCTGTTAACAATAAAATAATAGGTGAAAAAGCCCCAATATTTTTTAAAAAAATAGAAAATAAATATAGAGATAAATATGGAGAAGTTAAGTATGGAATGATTACATATGATGTAGTTAGAGAGGAGAGTCAAAAATATTATTGCCTATATGACAAAGTTATTAAAGAATTTGAACATATTAAAATACCACAAAGTAAATGGTTAAAATTTGTAATTAATTCACAAAAATCAGATGAAATACAAGATATGTCACATAAATTTTATAAAGAATTTTTACCGTCTTGTAAATATAATTTAAAAGAATTACCAGAACTGGAGTATTACCACGATAATATAACTGAATTTTTAATAGCTATATATTAATTCTTTTATTCAAAATATTGATAAATTTAGATACTGTAAAACTTGGTATAAAATTGCTTTTAATAGCATATCCAAGTTTTCTTTTTGGTATTTTTATGTTCGTTTTTATTTCAAATAAAGATTTATTTAACCTATCTTCTATAAATTCTTGTGTCAAAAGTGCAATTCCAAAGTCATTTTCAGCGAGTTTCACTAATAAACCATGACTTGCAACTTCCATTTTTGGATTACATGTCAGATTATTATCCTTTAAAAAAGTGTTAAAATTAACCCTTGTAATTGATGGAACTTTTTGCAGTAATATATCTTCATTTAACAAAGTTTCAACATTATTACAAACTTTATTTTTATATTTTTTACCTCCCACAAAAATATCATTTAAATTTGTTATAACTTTATAATTTATATCATTTATACTATAATCTGGAACAGCTGTTATTATAATATCTAATGTTCCATTTCTCAAATTATTGATTAAAGATTCAGTTAAATTATTAGTAATATTAATAACTATATTTGGATACTTACTATGAAATTCTTTTAAATATGGCATTAAATAATATTCTGAAATAGTTGTTGTAGACCCAATATTTATGACACCTTCATCTAAATTTTTTAATGATGTAAATTTGTTAGTTCCATTAATAAAATAATTCATACCTTCTTTAATAAATTCAAATAATTCTTTTCCTTCATTTGTTAAAACAACCCCTTTTGGAGTTCTAATAAATAAGGTGCCACCTAGTTCATTTTCTAAAGTTTTAATAGACTGAGTAACAGCAGGCTGACTAATCATTAATTTTTCTGCGCCTTTTGAAATACTTTTTTGATTTGCGACTTCATAAAACACTTTGTATAGTTCAAAATTAATATTCATGTTTTCCTCCTCTTGACATAAGTATAACTTATACTGCACATAAGAAATATATATTTGAATTATACCATACTTTATAATATAATACAAATCGAAAGAAGGAGATATTATGAAAAAAGAAACAATCATGAAAATAATCAAATTCAAAATTGAAGAAGAAAAAACACCAAATGAAGATGAATTAATTGAATCTTTAAATGAAGGTTTTTCTGAACTATATGCTAATGATGTAGATAATATAAAAATTGAACAAATTGAAATATTAATTAAAAAATGCTTAGAATTAAAATCAAAATTAAAAAAACAACAACATAGTGGGAAAGAAATATATAAACATTTTTGCAAATCTAATAGTTGTAATCATCAAGTAAGGCAATTAAAAACAAAAATTGATGAAGATGATTGGTTTCCAACAAAATATTTAGAATATGACTGTGTATTTTGCGGACACTCCATTTCTGCAAATAAATCTAATCAAGATTGGTTTTATGAACGCTATTATAATAATTGTGTTTTTATTGAAGATGAAAATATTGATGTTTATAAACTTATATTAAAAATATTAAAAGATAAAAAAGATAGTGATAATATTGATTTTGTGGAAGAATTTAAAAAATTAAATCTCGATTCTAGTATATGTACAATAATTGATAAAATAAAACAAAACAATATTATGATAATAGATAGTATAGATAAAGATATTGATGATACATTAATTTTACTTGATTATCTTTCAAAAATTGATGGAATTAGAGTTCGACTTTTCTCAAGAAAAATTTATAGGCAAGATCATACTATATTCAAGATAGGATATTCATTTCCTAAAAAAATGAAACTTAATGATCAATATTGTATTGTAGATGAATTAGAGAAAGATGAACAAAATCATATTCCATATAAACTAATCATTAATTTAGCAGATATGGAAGAGTATGAAGTAGAAAGAATAATCCCGGCGTGTCTTTTGCCACACAATTGTAAAGACAACAACACTTATAAAATTGAAAAACCTGATTTTGAAAAAATAAAAGAAATGTTTCCAAATAGTATTATGATAAATATAAAGGAAGTAAATAAAGAAACAATAAAATCACTATTAACGACTATTAATGAACTCACAAACTGTTCATTAAATCAAGATGAAGAGTATGATAGTGTTAGTAGTAAAGTAAAAAAATTAACATATGATGATAGAAAAAAATGGGAAGAACACCTGAAAGAACTAGAAGAATATGGAAAAAATAAAAGTTCAAAATAAACTGATAAAATTGATTATTAAAAAGTCAGTTTTTTTTGATTTTTATTTGATATATTTAATTAGAGGTGAAGACTTATGTGGTTTACATCCGAAATTTATTTAACTAAAAAGTATGTAACAAGAGACGAATGGTTACGCTTAATTAATATAATATCAAATTATAACGGAATTTTTAAAAATTGGAAGATAATAATTACTAATGATAAAAATCAAATAAGATATTTTGTCAAATCTCGATGTAATCTTCCCACAACAATAAATAATTTAAATTCTCTTCTAATGAAACCAGTAAAAGATATATTAGAACCAAACTGCAATTATATAGGTTTATTTTTTCCAAAAATTGGTAGTAACATAATAGATTTAATAAATTATAATGAGATTAAAAACAAAGGAAGATTAGTATACTTAGAAATAAATTTTTTTAAACTATATAAAGATAAAGTTAAATCAAAAGTTAAGTTTTATTTAAATCAAAATGGAATAATAAAAAAATATAAAATTCCATTTGCGATACCTATTAATATATTATCTATAGATTTTGAAGGAAATAAAAGGTACTTTTATAAAAATGTTCCAAAATATTTAGAAATAAACAAAATACTTCATTTATTAAATACTGATACAAATAATGCATTACTTTCTATAGATACTTTTCCATATTTACAAGGAAATTTTTATCTGAATCAGAATAATTTTAATTTTGATAAACATTCTATAATATTTGGTTCCTCTGGAAGTGGCAAATCTAAACTTATAAGTTTGCTGATAAGTAATATTAACAAAAATGAAATGATGAAAGAAAAATACAAAGTAGTTGTCATTGATCCACATGCATCACTTGAAAATGATATTGGTGGTATAGGCAAGGTTATAGATTTTCAAAATAATTTAGATAATATTGATCTATTTATAAATAATATTGATGATATAATTGCAAATACTGAAACCCTATTAGATTTATTAAAACTGCTAATTAAAGACCAATATAATCCAAAACTAGAAAGAGTTTTAAGATATTCTATAAATCTATTATTAACAAATGAATCATTTAATTTTAAAAATTTAAAAAAGGTTATTTTGGATTTAGAGTATAGAAGCGAATTAATAAAAAAATTAAAATATAAACTATGTGTAAATGTTATTGAATTTTTCCTGTCAGATTTTAACGATTTAAAAACTAAATCATATATGGAAGCAATATCTCCTATTATAAGTTTTATAGATGAAATGGAGATGTTACCTATATTTAATTTAGAAAACACAAATGAAAATTTGAAAACAACAATACAAGAAAATTTTCTTACATTATTTTCACTTAATAGGACAAAGTTTGGAGATAAAGTAGCTAAAACGATATCAGGATTAATAATGCAACAATTATTAAATATAATTGAGAGAAGGGAAATTAATAAACACATAATATTTATAATAGATGAAGTTGCAGTTATCGAAAATCCCATTTTAGCAAAATTTTTATCAGAAGCAAGAAAGTACAACTTATCTTTAATTTTAGCTGGGCAATATTTTAGTCAAATATCAGATGAACTTAAAAATTCAATATTTGCAAATGTCATTAATTATTTTATATTTAGAGTATCAAAATTGGATGCGTCAATATTAGTTGATAATTTTAATATGAAAATACCTTTAGATGATTCAAGGGATAAAAAAGTAAAATTACTAACAGAACTTAACAATAGAGAATGCATTGTAAGAATAGACTCTAATGGAATATTGCTCCCAGCTTTTAAAGCAAATACATTAGACTATACAAGCATTCCTAGAATAAAAAGAACAATGATAAATAATAATACAGAAAATTTAAATAACAAAAAAAATTATAAACATAGTTTTAGTTTAAATACAAATGTGAGCTTAAGGGATATTTTAATATCTAATTCTACAAATAAGAAAGGTGAGTGAAAGAATGAATGAAAATAAGGCACTAGAAATAATTAATAAAATATTTAAAGTAGTATTTAATCGTGATAATAATTATACATTAGAGGAGTTGCTAGAAAAATTTGCATTTGATATTAAATTACCAAAACAAGTAAATGATTTTACTACAAATGAGGTAACATGGGCTGATTCTATCAATAGTGGTAAATTTATTACTAATAAAAATATGGAAAAAAGAGACACTACTATTGGATGGATGCTTGAAAAGCAGGAAATAAATAATTTACAAGAATTAATTGATATATGGAATACAATTAATTTAACTACAACTGAAAGAGTATACGATTCCATTAATGTAGTTAAAAGTGATACTATATATAGATGTGAAAATGTTTATAGAAGTACTGACTCAAGAGATTCAAAAAATATAATTTATTGTGACTCTTGTGGAAATAGTGAATTTTTACTTGCGTCACAAAGATCTAATACTTGTAATTTTTGCATAAGATGTGATGATTCAAAAAATTGTAGCAATAGTTATAATGTTATATGTTCTAACAAAGTAATTAATTCTCTATTTATTCAGGATTGTTTTGATTTATATGAGTGCATATTTTGCTCCCATATAGCATCTAAAAAATTTTGTATAGCAAACATGCAATTTGATGAACAAGAATACTATGAAATCAAAGAAGCTATTATTGAGTGGATACTAAATTTTTGATAGAAAAAAATACTAGTATGAATATAATACATTATTTCTATTGCCAGTTAATCAATTGACAATTTAACTATTTTTTAATATAATTAAATTAGTATTAAGGAGGATAATTAATGAAAAAAAACAAAAAAATAATTTTAATTGCAGTTATCAGTTTGATAGTTATATTACTTATAGTTGCAGCTTTATTTCTTCTAGGAAATAAAAAAGAATCATCAAAAAATGATGGGGAAGGTAACGTATTTAAGCGTATATATGCAATGGATGGTGACATTTATTTTTCAGATGCAAATGGAAATATAACTATATTTAAAGATTTTGATAGAATAGGTAAATTCAATAATGATTTAGCAGTTGCTTCTAAACTTGTTGACGGTGAGAGAAAATATACAATAATAAATAAGAGTGGAAAAGAAATTGTAAAATTAGGAGAATATGATTCTATAGATGAGATAGATGGAATAAACTATTTCAAAGTAGAAAAAGATAACGTATATGGTATTATTGATGATAAAGGGAAAATAATATTACCAATAGAATATGAGAAAATAAGTGTTTTTGATGATGTATTTATATTTGAGGTAAGAAAAGATGGAAAATATTATTTACTATCACAAAATGGAAATACAATATACGAGTCAGAACAAACTAGTACAATAACATCATATTACAAAAGATTTGATGAAAATTATGATTATCTAGTTAAAATAGGTGAAAAATATTATAATGCTAAAACTGGAGAACAAGTATTCAGTGATAGGAATAGTATAAATTTTGAGTATAATGTATTATATGAAAACAAAAAAATTAGCTTATATGATAAAAATTTAAAATTAAAAACTGAAATACCAGATCAAAATGTAATTAATATGAAGGTTTATAAAACAAAATCAAATCATATTGTAATAATGGAAACAATACAAAATGGTGATAGTTCATATTATAAATATAGAATATATGATGAAAATTTAGATTTAAAAAAGGAATTAACATCAACTACTGTAAAAAGCCTTTCATTTAGTCAACTGGGAGATGATTATTTCTTCATAGTTGAAAAAGAGCCTAATGGAACAAAGGATTCAAAATATACATTAACCTTATTTGATAAAAATTTAAAAGAATCAAAAAGGGAAAGTTCTCGTAGTATAAATGCTATGGTTACTTCTAAAGGAGAGGTTGCTTTTATAGAATGTGATTATAGCAAAGATATAGTATCAATATATGATATAAATGGCAAAGAATTAGTAAGTATAAAGGATAGTAAAATAGAAACAAATTACAAAACAGGTGATTATATTGCATTAACCTTAACTAAAAATTCGCCAAGAACATATAATATCTACAATATAAAGGGGGAACTAGTTTCAAAAAATGTATCATATAAAGATCCACTTAGTGATAATATAATAAGTTTAAGAAGAGATAGTGGAGATAATTCAGTTATATTTGAAACTGGAGAGGAAATAACAAACAAAGATTATTACTTTACTATACATGGTGAAAGTATAATTGGAAACAATTCTAAAGAAAAGCAGGTTAAAATATACGATAAGGTAGGTAAATTAAAAGCTGAATATTCAAATATCAACCAAATTACTAATTGTAGGGAAAAATATATACTACTAAGAGGAGATAATAAATATACTGTTTATAGTACAATAAGTAATAAACAAGTATTTGAATTTGATATAAGCTCATATAAAGATCAATATAGTGCCCAAGGTGTATATGTTATTGAACTTGAAGATGCTTTCTATACTTTTGAAGGTAAAAAAATAATAGATAAAAAATAAATTAGGTTATTAAATTAATCTAATTTTTTTATAAACTTGCAAATTTCTTTTACACCTGATAAGTTTATTCATCATTACCTATAAATGTTAAATCACTATTACCAATATATAACTAACATTTTAATATTTATAGTTAAACTTAATAAAATTATTGTTTTATAAAAAAATTTGACATAATTAATTTAGAAATGTTTAGCTTAGGTACTATTTATTTTAATATTAAAAAAAACATTATTACAATGGTAATTAATGTTTAAATAGATTTATTTTTACAACTAGAAACATTCTCACATCCAGCATTTATATTATAATATAGAAAATTAGTTAATTCACAAATAGTGTATGATAAATTAAACTTTTCAACAATATAACTATAATCATCACTTAAAAAATAATCAACAATATCTTTTCCTGTTAAATTATTTTCAGTAAAGCTAGCTTCAAACCACAATTCTAAATTTCTTTTATTTTTAGAAATTTTTAAATATTTAGTATAAGCAGAATCAAAGCTTTTTACTCCAAAATTTAATGCTATATCAAGTGTATTATCATAATTAAACTCAATAAAATTTAAAAAACAATCAAAACCAATATCATAATATTTCTTTTCTTTTATACCATAAATTCTACTTTTCATTTCTTTTACAGCAGTCCTTTTTCCTGCATCAGTTAAATAATAAATTTTATTTTTAAAATATCCTAATTCTTCCATAAATACCCCCAAATAGATAATATTTTAACACAAAATAAAAATTATGCAACTTTTTCTTTTCTTTTTTTACAAAAAAAGTACAGTTTTTTGTACTTTTATTAGTTTTTCATAAATTTTTCCACTTTTTCATTAAAAATAGTAATATCTAAATAATCACTCTTATTTGTATCAATGACTCCTATATTGTGGTTATCATTAAGTATATTTACATAATCATCTACTTTTTTCTACTATCGAACTTATCTATACTATAATCATAATTAGGGAAATCATTTACAGTAAATTTATTTAGTTTTAACTCTTGTGTTTTCACTCATTCGTTTCATAATAATATGATGTTTCTATCCCTTTAAAAAAGCTCTCTAAACTTAAATCATTTGTTAAATTATTTTCAATTAAAGTTTTAATTTCTAATGTATTAATAGGACTTCTCTCCATAGCTTGTAAATAGAGTTTTTTATCTATATTTTCCCAATTCACAATTCTATTTAAATTCTTTTTTAATATTAAATCTAACCAAATTCTAGTACTACGACCATTTCCCTCTAAAAATGGGTGAGCAATATTCATTTCAACATACTTATCGATAATTTCATCTAAATTTGTTTCCTTCATAGTTTCAATTTTCTTTAACATTTCTTCTAAATATAAAGAGTTTCCAAATCTAAAATTACCTTTAGAGATGTTTTCTTTTCTAATAGTACCTGCAAAATCATATAAATCATCAAATAAATATTTATGAATTTGCTGTAATCCATTTGTAGTACCAATTTCAACATTATTAACTTCACCACTTAAAAACAATTTTTTTGCATTTTCTAAACTTTTTTTATCTATTTCATTCATCATGTCTACTCCTTTTCATTTATAATCAAAATAGTTCTTATATGCTTATATTTTACCATAAAATAGTTTAACTTTATACCGCTTATTTCACTTTTTAATTTTATTTTCTACTTCTTCTTTTGTCAGATAATTAATGTATCTAATTTTACCACTTTTATCATCTATTTTCCCATAAATATTCCAATCTAAAAACTTAACATAAATTAATTCTTATTGATAGCATTTATAAATTCTGTAATGTATTTACTATTAGAATTCTTTTTATTAAAAGCTATTCCAATTTGTCTTGATGGTATCTGATAGTCTAGTTTTAATTCAAACAGTTCCCCTTTCTTGAAGATGACACATCAGATTGTAAAACGAGTGGAAGAGCAGTTAATTCTATAATACTAATTTTTTTCCCTTTTAGATCATTATAGAAATTTGCATTTGCTACAAATACATCTTGTGTAGTTTCAATAATCTTATAATCTAAATTTTCATCTATTTGCACAGGCATATTAAATAATACCAAATCTAATATATTATCACGCAATTTATTTAAAAGTTCAGATGTTATTCCCCTAATTATTTCTATTTTTATATTTGGATATTTCTCTTTAAATTTTTTAAATCCCTCCAAAGCATTATGCTTTAGTAAAGTATTGCCTCCACCAATTCTTATTGTTTTTATTTCTTTAGAATCGAATTCATCTAATAATCGTTTACAATTATTTAAACATTCTATACTATTTTTTATATTTTGAAACAAATATTCTCCAGCACTAGTTAATTCCATACCTCTAGATGTCCTATAAAATAAAGTCATATTTAATTCGCTTTCCAATTTTTTTATCGTTTGAGTTATAGCAGGCTGTGAAATAAGCAATATTTCAGATGCTTTGGTAATATTTTTAGCTTTTGCAACATAATAAAAGACTTTGTATAACTCAAAATTTATATTTTCCATGATATAATCACCTCTTATATCAGATATCAAATACTCGTATTTCAATTATATCGCTTTATAACTTATAATGCAACTAGAGGAGTGATAATAATATTGATTACAATAACAGGAGCATCTGGAAGTGGAAAAAGTTCTATTTCAGAATTTTTATGCTCATTAGATGAAAAGATTGTTCATTTAAATATTGATACAGTTAGACATAAAGTATTAGAAATACCAGAAATAAAAAAAGCTGTGTGTAAAAAGTTTCATTTAAATAGGACAGAAGATAAAATAAATAGAAAAGAATTAGGCGATTTAGTTTTCAATAATCATCAAAATATGAAACAAACTATAAAAGAAGTGAAAAAAATTTATAAGAGTATTATATCTAGGTAGTTTCGATTCTATCACAAAGGGACATATGAATATTATAGAACAAGCATCTAAAATTTTTGATAAGATAATAATAGCCGTTTTAAATCTTAAATTTTGTAAATGAGCATTCTATCTGAACCACCGTTTTTATGTTCTATCATTAATTTTAAACACTCTAAAGCGTGAGTTATCTCATTATGGTCATAATAGTCCCTTTCTTCAGTATCAATTTTTGGTTTATTTTCAATATACAAAGCTGGATTATATTTAGTCCACTTTTTAAAATAATTATTGACTATTTACAATTATTATTAAATTATATATTTGGTATTTATGAATATTAAAAATTTTAATTATTGGGCTAAAACCAATATTGCTGATGGAAATGGATTTATTGTGTTAAAATAATTCATGTGATAAAACTTTTTTCGACAATTAGATTTTATCACATATGGCGTTAGAAATTAAAAATTTTAACATTTTTTAATTTCTAAAGATAAAAAAAGAAGTTGCATGAAATTATTTCATTTCATTACAACTCCAAAATTAAAAATAAATTTTAAAGTTTACGATATTACAGTAATGGTTTCATATTTAATTAAGCATAAATTAATTTTGATAATACAATTTTATACAATCAAATTATATAACTTTTATTTCTCATATTTATAATATATTTTAAAAATATATATTCAAGTAACACATATATACTTAAAGTGTTTTTAATGTTTTCTATTATATATTTTTACTTCTTTATTTACTTGTTCAGCAAAAATTTTATCACTGTTATCTTCACACTTCATATTTATAATATCAACAAGTCCGAAAATAGTACCAGTTTCTTCATCATATTGAACTTTCCCATTCTCATGTCTAACCAATTCTTCAAATGTTTTGTTTTTTTGTTTAAAAGCATTTAATAATTGAGCAATAACATATTCTTGATTATATGATAAGTTGTTTTTTTGTGAAAATATTAATTTTCTTAAAATTAAATCCATTTGTTTAAATTCTTTATCTCGAAGATCAATGGCAATTATACGCATATCAGCCTTTGAAAATTCAGTAGTGTAATTGGATGGAATAGATTGGGTTCTATAATAAAACGCATTATATCTCACAACATAGGTGTCCGGTCCCGTTTGACGACAATGTTTTAAATAAGCTCCATCTACTTTAACTTCTCTTCTAGCATCAATTACTTCTGGAATATTATCAATAATAGTTTGTTTTATATCAATTAGTTGTTTTATTTTTTCATAATTATTAGGCAATAAGTATATATCTTTTATATCTTCCATATATTTAAAGAAATAGTACTCTAATTTTTTTAAAAAGTAATAATTTGCCTTATCAAATTGTATATTATAATAGTATCTTCCTGGATCACCAGCGTTATGATTATCAATATGATATCCCGAATAATACGTACTATATAGAAGAAAAAAAGCTATTTCTTTTTCATGTATCTCATTCCAATCATAATCATATTCAACTTTACCAGAAAGATAATGATCAAGTTTAAGTAGCTCGTTTCTATATTCAGTGTGTCGTTCTTCAACGATTTTTTTCATTTCACGCATGTCAGATTCAGGAATTCCATCAATTTCACCTCTTATGTATTTTAACACATTTTGTTGTGCACCGTATACTGGATATTTCAGAGATAAGTCTGATTCAACAATTTTTTTATAAAAATCTAAATTAAAATATATTGAAGAAGATGGTTTAATAAATTCTAACACCAATTTCCTATATTCTATATTTACATCTTTAAATAATTCTACATATTTTTCTATTAATTTTATATCACTGGTATATGTTAATAAAATAATTATGTCATATACAATATCATCATTTTTATGACTACTAATAATAGAATATATACTTTCATCAAATATTAATGGATTTTTCGCTAATCTAAAAAACTCATAATACTCTAACTTAATTTTACTAATTTGTTGAGCAATGCATTCAAGTTGTTTAATAATTTTTTCTCTAAAAGCAGGGATTTCACCATTTTTGAATTTAATAAAGAATCCAATATTATTTATATCATTACTATCAATTTCAAATCTGGTACAATCAGATACATTTCTAATTATATCACTAAAATTTAATAATATAATTACTTTTTGATTTATAGTTAAATTATTTTTTAATGCATATATTAAAATTTTTTTCAATTTATATGTGACACTTGTATCATAATACCCACTATATAAAAAATCATAAAAATACTTATTAAATTCTTGTTCTGTCATATCTGTCATAATTTTTACCCCCCTTCAACAGTTGGCATGTATTCTAGCAACTTTTTCTATAGTTGTCAATAATTTTTGTTGAATTTGCAGAATATTCTTTTCTTTTTTTACAATTATGGTGTATAATACCAAGAGAAAGTGTTGTGTTTATAAATGAATATATTAGATATGATAAAAAATCCAGATGATATAAAGTTACTATCAATACCTGAATTAGAAAAGTTGTCAGAGGAAATTAGAAAATTTCTCATAAATAATATATCTAAAACAGGCGGACACTTAGCTTCAAATTTAGGATTAGTTGAACTTACTATTACCCTTTTAAAAAACTTTGATTTCACTAAAGATAAAATAATTTTTGATGTAGGTCATCAAAGCTATGTTTATAAAATACTTACAGATAGAAAAGATAAATTTTCAACGCTTAGAAAATATAAAGGTATCAGTGGATTTCCTAAAAGGAATGAAAGTAAATATGATTACTTTGATACAGGGCATAGTAGTAATTCTATATCTGCTAGTTTAGGTATGGCAAGAGCAAGAGACTTAAAAAAAGAAAATTATGATATTATATCTGTTATAGGAGATGGGGCATTCACTGGTGGAATGGTATATGAAGCATTAAATGATGTAGGATTCAACAATAGTAAAATGTTTATAATTTTAAATGATAATCAAATGAGTATTTCATTAAATGTTGGAGGAGTATCTAAGTGTCTGAATAAAATTAGACTAAATACTTCATATAATAGATTGAAAGAAAAAGTGCACCATAGATTAGATAAAAGTACAAAAATTGTAAACCTAGCAAAAAAAGTAAAAAATAGTATAAAAAGTTTATTTTTTAATCAAATGTTTTTTGAAAGTTTAGGAGTTAAATACATAGGTCCAATAGATGGACATAATATAAAGGAATTAGATAGAACAATTAAAAAAATAAAAAAATTAAATGAACCAGTGGTTTTACATGTTACAACAACTAAAGGATTAGGTTATTTACCAGCTTTAATAAATCCAGATAGATTTCATGCAATAGGGGCATTTGATATAGAAACAGGAAACCCAATTAACAAATCAGGAATAACATACTCACATGCCTTTGGTAAAAGTTTAGTTAAGTTAGCGAGCAAGGATAAAAATATAGTAGCAATTACAGCTGCAATGACAGAAGGAACAGGATTAAAGGAGTTTTCAGAACTCTATCCTGATAGAATATTTGATGTAGGAATAACAGAGGGCCATGCAGTAACACTTGCAAGTGGAATGGCGATTAGTGGTTTAAAACCTATATTTGCGGTATACTCTACATTTTTACAAAGAGGATTTGATCAAATACTTATGGATGTTTGTATGCAAAACTCTCCAGTTATCTTTGCAATTGATAGAGCAGGTTTAGTTGGAAGTGATGGGAAAACTCATCAAGGTGTATTTGATATATCATATTTAAATATGATGCCAAACATAGAAATTTTGTCTCCAAAGTCAACAAGCGAAATGGAGCCCATTTTAAAATATGCATTAAAACAAAATAAACCAGTAGCGATTAGATATCCTAGAGGATGTAATACACTAAATTTAAATAAAATAAAAACTATAAAAACAGGAAAATGGGAAAAAATTAACAGTGGAGAAAAAGTAGTAATACTTGCAGTTGGACGTATGGTAGAATATGCAATTAAAGCAAAAGAACTATTAAAAGAAAAATATAATCCAGTTATAATAAGTTCCTTATTTATTAAACCATTAGATAATGAATATTTAAATAAAATTATAAAAAATAAATATAATGTATTAACACTCGAAGATAATAATATAATTGGCGGATTTGGACAGCAAGTATTATACAATCTTAATAAATTAGGATTTAAAAATAAAATAAAAATAATGGGTTATGAAGATAAATTTATAGATCATGGTAATATTGACGAATTATTAAGTGAAGAAGAAATGAATATAAAAGATATAGCAGATGAAATAAAGAAATTATATAAATAAACTTACACAAAATGTATCAAAAATAAGGTTGTTTTTTTAATATAAATATGATAAAATGTTTCTTGTTTCGTGCTTAAACGCACACCTAGAATGGAGATGTAGATAATGAAAAAAACTAAAATAATTTGTAGTATAGGACCTGCAAGTAGAAAGTATGACGTAATGAAATCAATGGTAGAAAATGGTATGAATGTTGCCCGTATTAATTTTTCTCATGCAGATGAAACTGAAAAAAAGGAAACAGTAGAACTAGTCCATAGAATTAATAAAGAATTAAAAACTAATATAGGTATATTATATGATACTAAAGGACCAGATTTTAGAACAGGCGTTGTAAAAGATGATGAAATAGTTTTAAAAGAGGGAAAAACTATAAGAATAGTTAAAGATGATATAGTTGGAACTGAAGAGGCTATTACAGTAAATTATAAAAATGCATTAGATCAAATAAATATAGATGATATTGTATTACTTGAAGATGGACTTATGAAACTATTAGTTACTGATAAAGATAAAATGGGAATTACTTGTAGTATAGTAGTAGGTGGAAATCTTGGAAGTAGAAAAGGTGTTAACGTACCTGGTGTAAATTTAAATATGCCTTTTATAAGTAATCAAGATAGAGAAGATATTATATATGCTTGCAATCATGATGGAGATTTTCTCGCACTTTCATTTGTTTCAAGTAAAGAAGATATACTAGCAGTAAAAGAGATACTAAAAGAAGAAAATAGTGAGATGCAAATAATATCAAAGGTTGAAAGTAATACTGCTCTTGAAAATTTAGATGAAATTATTGAATATAGTGATGGTATTATGGTAGCCCGTGGAGATCTAGGCGTAGAAGTTCCTATGAAAGAATTACCTATAATACAAAAGCAAATGATAGAAAAATGTAGAAAGGCAGGAAAATTCTGTATAGTTGCAACTGAAATGTTAGCGTCTATGTATAAAAATGCTAGACCAACACGTGCAGAAGTTACAGACATCGCAAATGCAGTATTAGATGGAACAGATGCAGTAATGCTTAGTGGAGAAACTACTATGGGTAAATATCCAATAGATGCAGTAAAATATATGGCTGAAATAGTAGAGAATACTGAAAAATATTTAGATTATGAAAAAATAGTTAAACCTGAATATGAGGCAGATATAACGGATACTATTGCTAGAAGTGTAGTAGATGCTTCAAATATGTTAGATGTTAAAGTAATACTTGCTGCAACCTTATCTGGATTTACAGCAAAGAAAATAAGTAATTTAAGACCAAAAACAATAATACTAGCAGAATGCCCAACAGAAAAAGTAGCTCATTCATTATCACTCAGATTTGGTGTTTATACAACATTACTTCCTGTATATGAAAGTACAGATGAGTTAATAGATGAGGCTATTATAAAAGCTAAAGAAATTATGAATTTGAAGGAAAATGATTTAATTGTTATTACAGGGGGATTCCCTAATAATACTACTGTTAAGACTACTAACTTTCTTAAAATAGAAACTATAAAATAAGATATCACGTTGATATCTTTTTTCTAAATATACAAAAATTAAAAAAATGAATAGTAAAAATAACAGAAATTATAAAAAATAGTAACAGAAATTAAAATACTGTAAAAATAGATGTACAAAAAATGAAAAAGGTGATTTGAATATAAAATAGTAATATGTTATAACCTTGTTGGTGATTACATGAACTATTTAAAAAATATAAAAGAATTAATAGAAAATGATATAGTATTAAGAAAGAAAAATAGAATATATGAAGAAAATCATAGATTAAATACATATTTTGAAATAGGAAGACTTATAGTAGATGCGCAGGGTGGAGAGAGTCATGCAAGATATGGGAACAATTTAATAAATAATTGGAGTGATATACTAACTAAAGAATATGGAAAAGGATATGACTCATCAAATTTAAGAAGAATGAGGCAACTTTACTTAACCTTTCAAAAATGTGCTACAGTGTGGCACAAATTGACCTGGAGTCATTTAAAAAGTGTTTTAAGTTTAAACCCTATTTCGAAAAGAAATTATTATATTAATTTATGCATAAAACAAAATTTAAGTGTAAGAGATTTAAAAGAAAAAATAAAAAATGGTGAATATGAAAGATTAGAGTATAAAGAAAATATAGAGCTTATAGATGAAAAACAAGAATTAACAATAAAAGATATGATAAAAAAACCAATACTTATTAAAACTGATAAAAGGGTTGATAAGCTAAGTGAAAAGGCTTTAAAACAGTTTATCTTAGAAAAAATAGAAGAATTTTTAATGGAACTTGGTGTAGGTTTTACATATGTAGATAGTGAGTATAAATTAGTAAACTATAGATGTGACCTATTATTTTTTAATACGGAATTAACTTGTTATACAGTTATAGAATTAAAGATAAGAAAGTTAAAACCAACGGATATTGGGCAAATCAAATATTATATGAACTATATAGATAAAAATATGAAAAAGGATTATATGAATAAGACAATAGGTATTATATTATGCAGGGAAGATAATGAAATAGTGGTGAAATATGTAACGGATGAGCGAATACTTATGACAACCTATAATTTGATTAAATAAAGTTCTATCCTTTAAAATTCATCATATACTTTAATAGGTGATACCATGAAAAAAAATAATATTGGGACAATCTTTTTTACAAAACTACTTCTTTCAATTGTACTAACTTTAATAATCTTAATATTAATGAAATCTAGTAGTAGTTTTAAAAACACATTTTATAAACAAGTTTATAATAATAACATATCATTTACACGTTTAAAAGAACTTTACAATAAATACATAGGTGATTCTAATATACTTGACAAAGTAGTGAAAACAGAAACAGTATTCAATGAAAAATTAACATATAAAAAACAAGAGAAATATTTAGATGGTGTTAAATTAGAAGTAGGTAGTAATTATTTAGTTCCAATAGAAGAAAGTGGTATTGTAGTATTCATAGGCGAAAAAGAAGGATATGGAAACACAGTAATAATACAAAGAGTAGATGGAGTAGATGAATGGTATGGAAATATTCAAAATGTAAATGTAAAGCTTTATGATTATGTAAAGAAGAATACTTTATTAGGCGAATCAAATAATAATTTATATCTAGTATATAAAAAAGATGGAAATATATTAAATTATGAAGACTATCTTAAGTAAAATGTATTATCACCCATTATTTTTAGTAACAATTTTAATATTTACATTAATGGGTGAATTTAGATTTATAAGCTATTTTATGCTTATAATTTCTGTACATGAATTAGGGCATATATTAGTAGCCATATATTTTAAATGGAATATAGATAAAATAATATTATTACCGTTTGGCGCACTTACAAAATTTAATGAATTAATAAATAAACCATTAATAGAAGAATTTTTCATTGCTATAGCTGGAGTGATATTTCAAACATTATTTTTTATCTCAACAAAAAATAAAATAGATTATAAATATTTTAGTACAATAAACTATTTTATATTAATATTTAATTTAATACCGATATATCCCCTGGATGGTTCAAAAATACTAAATATACTATTTAATAAAATAACAACATTTAAAAATAGTATCTTACTTACTACAATAATTTCATATATATCAATAATATTTTTTGCAATTACATTTTTTAGGATAAATAAACTAATAATATTAGTTCTTATATTTTTAACTTTAGAGGTAAATAAATTATATAAAGAAAGAGAGTATATATTCAATAAATTTTTACTTGAAAGATATCTAGGAGAATTTAAGTTTAAACACAAAAAAACAATAGATAATGTGAATTTAATGAAAAAGGATTATAGACACCTTTTTTATATTGATAACAAATATATAACAGAAAGTTACTTTTTATCAAAAATGTTTGACATTAAGAGCAATTTGTGATATTATTTTAAACGTGTAGGGCCTCACTCTACAACCACTCAGAAAAGGTTTTAAAGTTTAACTACCTTAATGGTGAGTCTTAGATTATAAAGGAGGTAAAAAATGAAAGCAGTTATAGAAACTGGTGGAAAACAATACTATGTTGAAGAAGGTACAGTTCTTTATATTGAAAAATTAGATGCAGAAGCTGGAGATAAAATTAAATTTGATAAAGTTTTAATGGCTAATGGAACTTGTGGAATGCCTACTTTAGCAGGAGCAAGCGTTGAAGGTGAAGTTGTTAAAAACGGTAAAGGTAAAAAAATTATAGTTTATAAATATAACCAAAAGAAAAATTATCGTAGAAAACAAGGACACCGTCAACCATATACTAAAGTCGAAATCAAAAAAATCGTGGTTAAATAATTTATGATAACTATAGAAGTTAAAAATAACACAGATCATATTAATTATATAAAAATAAAAGGACATGCAGGGTATGCTGAAAAAGGATACGATATTGTATGTTCATCAGTATCATCTATTGCAATAACAACGGTTAATGCTATTATAAAAATAGATGAGAGTGCAATTACATATAGTGAGGAAGATGGATTGCTTGAGATAAATATATTAAGGTATGATAAAATAGTAAATATATTAGTAGAAAATATGATAAGTATGTTTGAAAGTTTAGAAAAAGATTATAAAGATTATATTAAAATTAGATAGGAGGTGCTCATCACATGAAATTGATGACATTAAATATCCAATTATTCGCACATAAAAAAGGTCAAGGATCTACAAAAAATGGTAGAGATTCTGCTGGTAGAAGATTAGGTGCTAAGGCTTCTGATGGTGAATATGTAACTGGTGGATCTATTATATATAGACAAAGAGGGACTAGAATTTATCCAGGAGTAAATACTGGTATCGGAACTGACGACACTGTTTATGCTAAAATAAGCGGATATGTAAAATATGAACGTTTAGGAAAAGATAGAAAACAAGTTAGTGTTTATGAAACTATATAGAGGAATTCCTCTATTTTTAATTTGCAATTTTTTTTAAAAGTGTTATAATAGGTTTCAAGTTTAGGGGGAATCTTATGTACTTATATGAAAATAGAAATAACAAAATTTATGTTTTTGAATTAGAACCGGATTATATAAAATTGATGAATTATAGAATTCATGAAATGAAACAATATAACGATAACGTACTATTTGTAGCAGAAGCAGACGCACATACGCCAAATAAAATATTAGAAAGCGATATAAATGAAGTAAATGTAAATGATTTAAATATTCAAAATTCTCCATTTATACCATTTACAGGGGGCTTGGTTGCTTATAATAATAGATTTCATTCATTTAGATATGATTGTGAAAATAAAGAAGTCATGAGTGCATACTATAATGGTCTTTATAGTAATAAAAAGGTAATTAAAGTTTATAAAGAAAATCTTGTTGCTGAACCACCAGAAGAGGCAAAAAGCATATTAGAACAATATGATATTAATTTTAGAGGAATTGGTATGGAGGGAACTATAAAAAATGAACCAATTATTCCTACATATAAGAGAGTAAAACAAGTTATAAAATATTTGATTATAACGGATAAATATGAATTGCAAAGTTTATCAAAACATACTGCTATGAGAAATATAATAGCAGTTCCAAAATCATTATATTTATTACAAATGTTAGAACAGGGAAATATTAATCCTATTTCAGATGAAAATTTAGAAGAACAATTAAGACTATTTAATTTAAATTTATATCCTGCAAGAATTATTCCATATGAATATTTAGAGGGCGCAATTAAATGTGGTTTAATTGATGATTCAATGGAACAAGTGCAAGATAAAATTGAAGATAGTCAAAAAATATTAAAAAAAATAAGAAATATAATATAGAAATAAGAGTCAAAATGGCTTTTATTTTTTTTGTAGATAAATGCAAAATAATTTGATATACTAGTAATGGTGATAATATGATCGCACTTATAACAGGCGCAAGTAGTGGAATAGGACGTGATATGGCCTATGTATTAAGTAATAAAGGATATGATTTAATCTTAGTTGCTAGAGATAAAGAAAAACTAAGTAAATTAAAAGAAAAACTTAAAACTCATGTAGATATAATTTCTATGGATTTAGAAAGTATTCAAAACTGTAGAGAATTATATAAAAAAGTAAGTGATAAAAACATTGATATACTTATAAACAATGCTGGATTCGGGCTTATTGGGATGTTTAATAAAACGGATTTAAATAGAGAACTTTCTATGATAAATTTAAATATTACAGCAGTCCATATTTTAACTAAATTATTTCTATCAGACTTTATAAAAAAAGATAAGGGATATATATTAAATGTAGCAAGTTCTGCATCATTCCAGCCAGGACCACTTATGGCTACATATTATTCAACTAAATCATATATATATAATTTAACACTCGCAATATATGAAGAATTGAGACATATAAATAGTCATGTCCATATAAGTTGCTTATGTCCAGGACCAGTTGATACAAATTTTAATCAAGTGGCAAATTGTGAATTTAAAATAAAATCACTAAGTAGTGAGTATGTTGCAAAATATGCAATAGGTAAAATGTTTAAAAATAAATTATTAATTATTCCAGGATTTAAAATAAAATTATTATATATATTTGGAAGACTAGTACCAAATAAATTAAAGTTAAAAATAACATACAATATACAATATAGAAAAACTAAATAATGATTGAACTATTTAAAAAAAAATGATAATATATATATTAGAGAGTGATTATATGAAACGAGGATTTACATTAATAGAACTATTAGGTGTTATGATAATACTAGCTCTTTTAGTTATTTTTACTTTTCCTAATATAGTTAATTTTATAAAATCATCAAGTGAAAAAAATGATAATATGAATCTAAACTTGATATATAATGCAGCAGATTTATACATTAAAGAAAATAAAAATAATTTTCCTAAAGTTAATGGAAATAGTTATTGTATCACACTTGAGGACTTGGTGGATAGTGGAAATTTAAAAACACCAATAGTACTTTCAGATAGTAATGATGATATAACAAGTTTAAAGAGCGTTCAAGTAATTTATCAGGATAAATTTACTTATGAATTAAAAGATAGTGATAAATGTGTAGAAAATAAAAATAATTTAGATTAATTTCGGAGGGTTTATGAAAGGTAAGTTAATAGTAATAGAGGGTACAGACTGTAGTGGTAAAGAAACACAAACAAAATTATTGGTAGAAAGATTAGAGCATGAGAATATAAAATGTGTAAGATTCAGTTTTCCAAACTATGATAGTCCTACAGGAAAAATAGTTGGCGGTCCTTATTTAGGTAAAGAATATATATGTGATGGTTGGTTTAGTGAAGGTGCAGTTAATGTAGATCCAAAAGTTTCATCCCTTTACTATGCAGCAGATAGAAAATACAATATATCTAAAATAGAAGAATTAATTAATAGTGGTATAAATGTAATATTAGATAGATATATATATTCTAATTTAGCTCATCAAGGTGGTAAAATTAAAAATGAAAAAGAAAGACTTGATATGTATAAATGGTTAGAAAAGTTAGAATTTGATTTATTAGAACTTCCGCATGCTGATATTAAAATTTTTCTTCATATACCATATTCTGTTTCATTAGAATTAAAAAGTAACAGATTAGAAGGATTAGATGAACATGAAAAATCAAAAGAACATTTACTAATGGCTGAGGAAGCATATAAAGAGATTGCTTCACTTTATGATTTTAAAACAATAGAATGTAGTCATAATGAAAAACCAAAATCAATAGCTGATATAAATAATGAATTGTATGAATTTATATATAATAAACTAACAACTAAAAGTAATAGTTATGTACTAAAATAGACTGAGTCTATTTTTTTTTGATTATGATAAAATTTTGCTATAAATTTTTCTTATATATATATCAAAATAGTAAAAAATATGTTAAAATTAGTATAGTATGATATGGAAGATTTTGTGAAATTTAGTAATAGTTTTCATAATAGATAATTTAGAATTAAAAAGTATATTTTAGGTATTAGATAAGGAGAAAGAATTATGAAAGAACAAATAAATAATATAGTATATAATAAAAGTAAATTAATAAGAATTTTAATATTTACATTAATATTTATAATTGGTTTTACAGGAATGTCCGTGAGTGATGTTAACGCATGTACAGGTGTTGATTGTAGTTCAGGTGGTGTAGGTGATGATAAAAAACCAACACCGCCACCAGATTCCAATCCAGGTACTGGGACGACTTGCTGTGAAAGTACTTGTATAGATGGAAAACTAGTGATTACTTATGATGGTGGATGTTGCTCTTCTAGTGATAGTTACTCTAGTAGGCATGAATCTGGTTCTTTTACTAGGAGTGGATATCGTTTTACTGTTCAATGTAAAAATAAAAATAGTAAAGTAAATGGACGTCAAAAAACTGTAATGAATGAAGATTTTTATTATAATGATCCTTATCGTTTAGCTAGTATGTCATGGAATAATATTAGATTTTATTACATAAATGATCAAGTAGTCCGTTATTTGCTTGGTGTAGGAAATGATGAAGAACTTAATGATTATATAGATTGTGCAATTTTAGCCGAACCTAGATTTACGTTAAAATTACCATATAATGAGACAACAACACACAAAGTTTGTGGCGAAGATGACCATGAAAGAACATATGTTGATCTTGATGGAACATCAACAAAAGAACCTAAATATGATAATACTAAATATTCTATAAAAGAATTTTTTCCATATGTTGATGCCTATGCAACCTTATATGCTAAGTATGGATATAGTGATGATGGTGTTGTACATTCTAGTGCTTGGAATTCAAACATCATATATAGTAACTATCTTGATTATGGGACTTCGCCAATTTATGATAAAAATAGTGTAGTAAATGAAAATAAAATGAGAATATATAATTATTTGACTACTACTTTGACATATGGTACTTCTAATAAAGAGTGTTATAATTTGACTAAGGAACCACCTAAAGAATGTTTTGATAAAAATTATAAGATCACTAATTGGTTATCTACAGATTACTATCATGGTTGGATTTTACTTAAAGATATTATTAACACTGAGAGAATAATTATACAAAAAGAATCTGTATATCCTGATTCCCTACCTTCAACCTCTTCAGGTTCACTTCCAAAGCAAAGTTTGAGTGGCGCACAATTTATTTTAAAGAAAAAAATAAAAGATGGCGTATATGAAGAAGTAAAAGTTGATGAAGATAATGATTGGGTGGAAAAAGCTGATGATGGTAATTGGTATAAAATTGGAAAAAATAAAGAGAAGGCTAATGGAAAAGTTAGTACATATACAGTAACAACTGATGGTTCTGGACTCGCTTCATTTATAATTAGGGAAATAGGTACATATAAGGTTGAAGAAACAGTGCCATTAAAGGATCATATTATAACCGATGCTGAAAAGAACAAACTGAAAAATCGTGAGTTTATAATTGATAAACTTGTTATTACAAATAAGCATAAAGTAACTGTAACAAATACTTATGGTAAAAAAACGGTTATAGAGAAAAGAGATAAGGATACAAAACAACTAATTGAGACGGGTAAAGCTACATTTGATATTTATAGTGATTCTAACTGTAGTAATTATATGAGTAGTGTATCAACAAATAAAGGGAAAGCAGAAATAATAATTCCTCCTGCCGGAACTATTTATATAAAAGAAAGAGTTGCTCCTACGGGATATAAAGTTAATGATACATGTATAAAAGCTAATTCAGAAACAACTGTTGTATATGACGAAAGTGATTGTATGCAAATATGTAATTCAGTAGTTAATGGAACAATGGATGATAGAATATGGGCGTATAGATTTTTTAGTAACTCAATTTCAACAGCAAAAAATTATAATAAATTTTTAGATTTAAATAATAAAGATTGTACAGATATATGTAAAGGTCCTAAAAACTGTGGTACTTCAACAAACAATGTACAAACTAATTGTCTTAGTGGAACATATGACTATAATAAAGTTTCAGGATTTTCACCAACTGATTTATCTTGTTATAATACTGTTTATACGACAAGTTCAGGAGCTACAGCGTACTGTTTAGTAGCATTTAAACTTGATAATAATTTAGGCGCTTCAACTTGGAATGTAAAATCAGGTATGATGCCAATACAAAAACTAAATATAAGTGATGCGGTTGCTACTACTGGGACATTAACTAGAATGTGTTATAAGTATTCAACTTCTTCTAATGAGATGAGTGGTGAAAAACCAACTTATTATGATTCAAATAGGGGTGAATTAAAGGATAACTATAGTGATTATATTGATACTATTATCTTTGATGGAAAACAGTTACAATTAGCTGATGACGTTAATGAGACTATGAGTAATACAAGTACTTGGTACTCATATAAGGGCATAGCGAAGTATAATTTAAATCCACTATATGCTAAAATAGGTGAAGGAAAAATTAGTTATACTAAACAGGATCAATATAAATTTATTGGATATGGTGTAGTAAGTAAATTTGGGGCTAAAACACAATATACAATACCATTTACTGTAAATTTCAAAGGTAATTTCCCTGTAAAAGTAAGTAATGAACAAAAAACTTCAAATAAATGTACAGTAAAACCTACTCAACAAGTTGTAATAGATACAGATAAATTACAAATGGAATTTAGAATTATCGATACAAGTAATCCATTCCCAGGAAAAACGGGAGTAGGTAGAAAAATAGGTTTAAATTGGCAATCTAAGGTTAATTTAGACTTAGATAATGATGGAGTTCAAAATACAAATGACGATATTAATGTGTTAAAAGAGAAGATTGAAAGTGGTGGAATAAAGAGTGTAGAAGATTTCAAATATGATGTATATCCTGATGGTAAACTTGATGATAAGGATGTACAATATATGGAATGGGTAAAAAATGACTGGAAGAACAGTGAATATTATAAAGATGATAGTTATGATAAAACCCTTATGGCGTTTGTTATGAGTACAACTAATAATAGTTATAATAAAAGTAAAAAGGAACCAAAATATACATTTAAATTAACTCCAGATATAATAGAAAAAATTAGAAAATATAATGAAGGTAAAACATATGATGATTTTAATTTAAAATGTGATGAAGATGGTAATTGTAAAAATAGTGTTTTCTTTAATACTGTAGGATTAAAACTTAATTAGATTGGAGGAATTTCTATGAATAATAATATGAATGATTTGGTATCAACAGGTGATACCCCTAAGACTTTCAATAATGAAAAAAAGTTGGGATTTAAACTTCTGATAAGTATTTTAATTATTTTAACTCTAGTTATTTTAGGAATACTATTAATAAATGGTTCAAATAATAATGACATAGATACTAATATTGACACTGCTTTTTTTATAAAAGGTGATAATAGTGAGCATGCGCTATTTAATATAAATGGTGAAAGGTTAACAGATTTTATTTATAAAAAAGTTTGGGATTTTTATCAGGGATCAGCTCTCGTTTTAGACAATAATAATAAATATGGTATTATTTCTACTACAGGAGAAATTTTAGTGGATTTTGAAAATTATGACACAGTAGAGGATAGTGATTCATTTTTTACAGCAAAAAAATCTAATCAACAATATATATTAAATAGACAAGGTAAAGTAGTACTTGATTTAAAAAATAAAAGTATGGATGATGTAAATATATCCGGTAGTCATATTATATTAGATTTAGGTAAACAAGTTCAAATTATAAATAATGATGGTAAAGTTATATTGGGAATTTCAAAGAAATCGAGTAATGAAAAAGTTGAGACTAAAGTTTATGAATATAAAGATGGAGACATTGAATTTAGCTATTTAACAATTTTTTACAATAATAAGAATTATGTTTTGATAGATAAAAATCAAAATACTAAGCTTATAGGTAATTTTGATGGTAAGGAATATTGCATTAAGGTAAGTACAGATGATGGAAATAAAGTTATTATGGCTGAATGTGAAAATGCCACTAGTAATTTTAAAGGAATATACAATAATAAAATATATAATGTTGATGAAAACTGTATTGCTTTTTCAAAAATTAATCATAATGATTTAACATGTATAGGTAATGATGGACATGAATACTTATTAAATGATAATTATAATATAGGCATGGATCTATCTAAATCAGTATATAAAAATAAAAATGCGTATGCGGTTAGGAATGAAAAAGGTGGAGTAGATTTTCATTATAATGGAAAAGTAAAAACAGTAAATGATATTAGCCTTCTGTTCCCAAGAGAAATACGAGTTAATTCCTATGATGATGTTTACAAAAGTTTTGAACAAGACTTAGAAAATAACTATAAAATATCAATTATTGATAAAGAAAATAATACTAATAAAATGGTACTATATAATTTAAAGGGAGAACGATTAAAAAGTTTATATTCAAACGATAAAAATGGTAATTATATAGTTGTAGAGAATAATCTTTATTATTTATACAATGAAGAAAATCAAAAAATAACAGATGGCTATTATACAATATTATTTGAATCTAGTTTTTACAAAGCAACAAAGAGAACAAATGGATTAAATTATAAATATGGTGTTCTTGATAAGGATGGAAAACTTATTGTCCCTTGTGAATATAGCTCAATAAATATTTCTAAAAAATCAAACATTAATATTGCAACTTTAATAAATGAGGATATAATAACATTATATAATTTAAATGAAAATAAAAAAATAATAACAATAGATATAAAAGATTATATTAGTTTTGATATTGCTAATGATAAATATATTTCATTAACAGATAACAACAGAAAAACAAAATATTACTCTTATTTAACAGGTAATTTATTTTATGAGACGCAAGGGTAAAATTAACTAGAATATCAACTTTCTATTGTATGTAGTATTATTATCAAATAAAAAAATGAAAAGTAAAACTTTCATTTTTTTCATTTTTAAGCGTATTTTTATAAAGAATGTATAAGTTGAAAAAAATAATAAAATATGTTACAATTATTTAGTTAAGAAGGTGTTAAATATGATTCAAACCTTAAAGAAGTGTTTAATTAGATTTAAAAAATATTTGAAGACTAATATATTAGTGGTAACTTTTATAATAACATCATTAATAAATGGATATTTAATTAGATTTTTTACGGTAGCAAACTATTTCGCTATTAAACCTATTTTAGCTGATATAGTAGTATTGCTTATAATAACCGCATTTGGTTACTTTTTTAAACCAAAAAATCAATTTAAATACTTTTTTACGTGGAGTATAATATTATCCGCTATCTGCATAATAAATACAATATATTATAGTAATTATATATCTTATGCATCAGTTTCACTCATTAAAACAGCAACAGAACTTGGATCATATAAGGGTGCAGTTGAAAGTGTATTTGAACCAAAAGATTTAGTATATTTATGGCAATTGTTTACACTTATATTTGTTCACATACAATTAAAAAGAAAAAAATATTATGATAAAGTAAGACAAGTGGAAAATGGAAAAGTTAGATTTTTAAACACTGTAGTGTTTTCTTTAATCACACTTGGATTTTTTATTTCAATGTTAACATCTACTGATATAGGTAGATTAAATAAACAATGGAATAGAAACTATATAGTTATGGAATTTGGCATATACACATATCAAATAAATGATATATTTACATCAGTAAAGACATCAGTAAATGAAATGTTTGGATATGATGAGGCATATAAAACGTTTAGAGAATATTATGAAAGTGAAGATGTAAAAGTAGAACATCAAAATAATGATTATACAAATCTTTTTAAAGGAAAAAATGTTATAGCAATTCATGGAGAAAGCTTACAATCATTTACAATGAATTTAAAATTTAATGGAGAAGAATTAACCCCTAATTTAAATAAATTAGCGCATGAGGGAATTAATTTTTCTAACTTTTATGCACAGGAAAGTGTAGGAAATAGTAGTGATAGTGAGTTTACTTCTTTAACTTCACAACTTCCATCAAGTAGCGGCACAGTATTCATGAATTATTTTAATAGAGATTATGAAACTATATTAAAACTATTAAAAAATGAGAATTATCACACATTTAGTATGCATGGAAACAATGGAAGTGCTTGGAACAGAAATATAACTTATAACTATTTAGGCTATGATGAATTCTATTATCACACTAAAGATTATGTTATAGATGAAGAAATTGGATTTGGATTATCTGATAAATCATTTTTTAGACAATCTATAGAAAAAATCAAAGACATAGATTCAAAATATAGCAATTGGTATGGAACACTTATAATGCTTTCAAATCATACTCCATTTGAAATAGGCGATAATACTGATTATTCTGTAGATTATATACATGAAGAAATTAATCCGGAAACCGAAGAAGTAGAAAAAGTAGTGGAAGAATGGCTTGAAGGGACAAAAATGGGTAACTACTTAAAATCAGTTCACTATGCAGATGAGGCCATAGGCGAATTAATTGAAGGATTAGATGCGGCTGGACTTTTAGAGAATACTATAATAGTTTTATATGGAGATCATGACTCTAAAATAAAGACTAGTGAATTTAGAAAATTATACAATAATGAACACTATGAGGAAGTATTAATAGATCCTTTAGATACAGTCCAAACTATAGATGAATTTACATATGAAATAAATAGATCAGTACCTTTTATAATTTGGTCTAAAGATATTGTTGATACAAAATATAGTACTGATGTAAGTGAAGTAATGGGTATGATAGATGTTATGCCAACCCTATCTAATATGTTAGGCGTTAAACCAAAATATGCACTAGGTAACGATATATTCAGTGTTAAAGATAATGTAGTAGTATTCCCTAGTGGTAACTGGTTAACAAATAAACTTTACTACAATAGTTCAAAGGGAACATTTAGACAATTAGACCTTGAAACATCAATAGATATGAATTACATTGAATACTATAATAATTATGCTGAAAACTTAATAAGCATATCAAATGGAATTATTACATATGACTTAATTAAAGCATATGAAACAGGGACAGAAACATTACTTGAGGAAAATAAAGGGTAGATTTTAAAGAATTTACTCTTTTTTGAAAATTTACTATAAAAATATTATCAATTAATCATAAAGTATAATAAAATTAAAAAAATAAAACTTTTTTGATAAATAAAAAGGAAATTACAAAGTTTTACAATATAATATATATAAGAATAAAATGGGCTTATTGGAGGAGAAAAAAATTATATGGTAAAACTTAAAGAAAAAATAAAATTAGTAAATGAAGAAATAAAAAGGGATAATGATAAATTACTTTTGCCTGCGACATCAGATATAATATTTAAATCAATAATGTTAGATGAGGAAAATGAGGATTATTTAAAAACATTAATACATTTAATTACTAAAATACCTATGGAAGAACTGAAAAATATAACAGTAAGAAATGTAGAACACTTAATAGATAATATAGATGATAAACTTATGAAAAGTGATATTATAGTTAGTATTGGTAAATCTTATATTTCAATAGAAATGAATAAAACAAATAAAAAATGGTTAAGTAATAGAAATGAAAATTATATGCATAAAATAGCATCTAGATTTTATAAAGAAAAAGAATCATATTTATTAGAATATAAAATAATACAAATATCATTCGATTGTTTTGATTATTTAAAATTAGATGAAGAATTATATGAAATAGTATATAAAGATATGAAATCAAATAAAATAGATCCAAATTATGAGTATAGTAAAAAGTATCATGTAAATCTAGAAAAAATAAAGAAAGTATGGTATACTAAAACAGTAAAAGAACTAAGTAAATTTGAGCGATATTGTATTCTTTTAATGGCAGATACTAAAGAAGAAGCAAGAACATTAGCTGGGGAGGATTTAGTTATGAAGAAGGTAAGTAGAAAATTAGAAAATCTAAGTAGTGATGAAGACATGATAGGATTATACAATGCCGAAATAGAAGAAGAAAAGATTAGATTATCTATGAAGGAAGAAGGAATTAAGGAAGGTATAAAGCAGGGTTCTAAAAATATTGCTAAATTAATGTTACAAAAAAATATGGATATTAAACTAATATCAGAAGTAACAGATTTATCAATAGAAGAAATAGAAGATTTAAAGAATGTATAAAATGTGATTATAAAGGGACAAATAAAAAAATACAAAACCTCTTATAGTTTTTTTCATTTGTTTATAAAGAAATTTACTCCTTTTTATTGTCTTTTGCATTCTGTTTTTGTTATAATTGAATTGTGAAAGGAAGTACATTATGACAAAGCAAAAAAATATAGAACCACAAGAACCATCAACAAATTTAAATGTGGATAAAGAAAAAATAGTGAAAGAAATAAAGAAACAAATATTAGATGATTTAGACATTGAGATATCTAAAAGGATAGAATATGAAACAAAAAATAAATTAGATAAGATGGAAAAAAGAATATATAAATACAAAAACTCATCTATAATTAAAAGAAATATTATAATTATTATACTTTTATTAGTAATAATAGTTGAAACTAAAATTTTATATGATAATGACTTATTAATAATACAAAGTAAGAAACAAGATGAAGTAAACAATAAATTAGAAGTAGATAATAAGGAAAATGAAAATAAAGAAAAAGATAAAATTGAAGAGATAAAGGATACTAAGTGGTATATAGAAAATTATAGTTACCTATTAGATAACATTAAAACAAATTTAAGTAATGAAGATAAATATTATTTATATAAACAAAATTATAATGAAGAAGCAATTAAAAATACAGTAAGATTAAATATGGCATATCAAATATTAAGTGATAAGGAAAAACTTGTACAAAATAGCGTCATTAATATAAAAGAAACAGATTTACAAAGTGCATATAAAAGAGTATTTGGTAGTTTAGATAAGTATACTGCTGAAAACTTTAACAATGATTGTGTACAATTTATATACAATCAAGAATCAAGGGCTTATATGGCCATAGATGTTTCATGCAATAAAAATATATATGAAAAAATTGAAAATATAAAAAATATCTATGAAGAAGAAAATAAGATAATAATAGAAACTATAGTTGGAATTCATAATAAAGAAAATAATAGCTTAAATAATATTGAATTTCAAACGATTACTGATAACTATTCAGGTAATCTTGATGAGTATGAAGAACGTCTTAATAAATATAAATATATATTTGAGTTAAAAGAAGAAACATACTATTTAAAAGAGATAAATAAAATTTAAAAAATAAGGGGAAAACTTTAAAAGTTATCTCTTTTTTGATATAATGATATTATGAAAAATAGAAAAGAGGATTTATGAACGACAATATAATTAAGCAAATAAGCGAAGATTTAGGTATAACAATAAACCAAGTAGAAGTTACCTTAAAATTATTAGAATCAGGTAATACGATACCATTTATAGCGCGTTATAGAAAGGAAGCAACAGGTGCACTTGATGAAGAAAAAATTAAGGCAATAGAGGAAGTTTATAGTTATCAAGTTAATCTTTTAAAAAGAAAAGAAGATGTAATTAGATTAATAGATGAAAAGGGACTTTTAACTGATGAACTAAAAAACGATATAATGAATGCAACAAAACTTGTAGAAGTAGAAGATTTATATAGACCATTTAAAGAAAAGAAAAAAACTAAAGCAACTGAAGCAATAAAAAATGGACTTGAGGGATTATCAAAAGAAATAATGGCTTTTCCAACTGTTGGTTCTATAGAAAATATTGCTAAAAAATATTTAAATGAAAATGTTAAAACTTTAGATGATGCAATAGAGGGAGCAAAATATATAATTGCAGAAAATATATCTGATAATGCCAAGTACAGAAAAGTTATTAGAGATAATACTGTAAACTATGGTACTATTAAAAGTAAAATAAAGAAAAATGCTAAAGATGAAAACAAAATATATGATATGTATTATGATTATGAAGAAAAAATCAAATATATAAAACCTCATAGAATACTTGCACTAAATAGAGGGGAAAAAGAGGATGTACTTAGTGTCTCTATTTGTTATGAAAAAGAAAGAGTCTTAAACTTTTTAGAAAAAAGAATAATAAAAAATGATAAATCATTTGTTGCTAGCATAGTTAAAGATGCAATAGAAGATTCTTATAAAAGATTAATTGAACCTTCAATAGAAAGAGAAATAAGAAGTGATTTAACAGTTATTGGGGAAGAAGCTGCAATAGACAATTTTGGCAAAAATTTGGAAAGTTTATTACTTACTCCACCTATGAAAGAAAGAGTAGTACTTGCATTTGATCCAGGATATGTAAATGGGTGTAAACTTGCTGTAATAGATAGTACAGGTAAATATTTAGATTCTACAGTTATAAAACCATTTATAAAAAGTAATAATCAAGATAAGGTAATAGAACAATCTAAAATTATAGTTAAAACTTTAATAAATAAATATAATGTAGATATAATAGCTATAGGTAATGGTACTGCCTCAAGAGAAAGTGAAAAGTTTGTTGCAGATATGATTAAAGAATATAATTTAACTTGTAAGTATGTAATAGTTTCAGAGGCAGGTGCTTCAATCTATAGTGCGTCAAAAATTGCAATAGAAGAATTTCCAGATTTAGCGGTTGAAAAAAGAAGTGCAGTTAGTATTGGTAGAAGACTTCAAGATCCACTTGCAGAACTTGTTAAAATACCTCCTGATGGAATAGGAGTTGGACTTTATCAACACGATGTATCAGCAAAAAAATTATCAGATAATTTAGATTTTGTTGTAAGTAAAACTGTAAATAGTGTTGGTGTAAATGTAAATACAGCAAGTCCATCACTATTAAAATATGTATCAGGTATTACAAAAAAGAACATAGATAAAATAATTGAGTATAGAAATAAAAAAGGTAGAATTAACTCTAGAAAAGAAATAGAAAAATTATTAAGCGATAAAGTATATGAGCAAGCAATAGGATTTCTTAGAATTACTGAAGGGGACAATATTTTAGATTCAACAGGAATACATCCAGAAAGTTATAATATTGCTTTAAATTTACTTAAAGAATTAGGTCTGTCTCTAAATGATGTTGGAAGTGAAAATCTTATATCTAAATTAAATAATATTGATATTAATACTTATAAAGATAAATTAAATACAGATATTTACACTTTAGAGGATGTAGTAAATTCGCTAAAAAGGCCTAATAGGGATCCAAGAGATGAAATGCCACAGCCAATTTTAAAAAGTGATATATTAGAACTTAAGGATTTAAGCGTTGGTATGAAGCTTCAAGGCACTGTTAGAAATGTAGTAGATTTTGGGGCATTTATTGATATCGGGCTTCATGAAGATGGGCTTGTACATATATCCAAAATAACGGATAAATATATAAAACATCCAAATGAAATTTTAAGTGTTGGAGATATAGTAGATTGCTATGTTGATGAAATTAAACTTGATAAAAACAAAGTGTCACTAAGTTTAATAGAACCTAAAGGATAGTTTAACAAATGGTATAAATTATGTTAAATGAATATGTGCATGTTACTTGCATAAAATAAAAAAATATGCTTGATTGTCGTGAATCAAATGTTATTCTATATGGGGCATCTGAAGTCAACAGTTGTTGAGATCAGATGCTTTTTAATAGTTAAAATTAACAAAATAATTATTAAAAATAGAAGTAACATTATGATAAATAGTGGAATTTTTTTAGTCATAAATATCACCTTTATCACTTTTTAGGTTGAATGAAAACATCTGATACATCTTTAACAAAAAAAATGTATATTATTCGTATATTTTACAAAAATTAATAAAAAACTATAAAGAGTAGTTTCTATAAATTCATAAAAAATATAAATAAAATTAAAATAGTTGCAAATAAATTCCATAAAACATAAGGAATAATTAACTTAGAAGAAGTTTTATTTAACTCTTTTGATTCATAATATAAAAATAATGAACTAATTAAAACTATAAAAGTGTCTATAAGTGCTAAAAAGGGACTCTTGAGTGTAAAAAATAAAAATGAGAATACTTGATTAGAAAAATAATTTATAAGTAAGGTTTTATTATAATCAGGAATATTTTTATAGTAATTATCTCTATATATTAGATAAATGCTTATTGCAATAAGTAGATATAAAATAGTCCATACTACTGGAAATAGTATTGGTTGCGGTGCAAATGCTGGCTTATTTAGACCCTTATAAAATATAGTATCACTTTTAAATATTAAACCACTGATAAACCATGGAATAAAAAATAATAAAAATTTTAAAATTTTTTTCATGTGCCACCTCTTTACATATTATGATAAATGTATTAAAATATTATTAGTTCGAGGTGATAAAATGAATATTACTTTAAATAAAAATGATGAAATAGTAATGAAATTACTTCATTACTTTATAACAATAGAAGGTTATAATCCAGTAGTACTACATGGAGCTAAAGATGAAATATGGCTTGAAAATAATGAGGCGGATTATAAAATAATAAGAATTGTATCAAACTATATACATAATGACGAACAGTTAAATTTTGATATATTCAGAACTAGACAAATATTAAAAAAAATAAAGAAAAAAATGTTTTCATTAAAAATGGAAGCCTTATCCATTTTTGTTAATTTAGGAGAAAATGTAAATTTAAATGGAAAAGACTTTGAAAATATTAAATGCGCCGATGTAAAAGAAATAAATGACTTGTCAAAGTATTCCTTCATAATAAATAAATTTCCTAATATATTAGAAGTAGAAAATTCAAAAGAAGAGGGAATAGAACTTTTTATAAAATTAACTGATGAGATAAATAAGAAAAATTTTGAGGAAACAAAAAAAGCAGAAAGAGTTTTTTCAAAGAAAAAGCCTATAATGACATATATATTCATGACAATTTGTTTATTATTATATGTTTTTACTGCACTTGAATCATCAAATTTTATTGATCTAAATCCAAATGTTTTATATAAATATGGCGCACTTGTAAATTTTACCTCTATGGGTAAAAATTATGTTGAATTATATAGATTAATAACATCAGTATTCCTTCATGGAGGAATAATACATTTACTTTGTAATATGTATTCCCTATATATAATAGGACCTCAACTTGAAAGTTTTTTTGGAAAGGTAAAATATAGCTTAATATTCATTGGAAGTGGTATTATTGGTAACTTACTTTCAATGGCGTTTTTACAGGATACTTATGTATCAGTAGGTGCAAGTGGAGCCATATTTGGACTTTTAGGTGCATTACTTTACTTTGGATATCACTATAGGGTATACTTAAGTGGAGTTATTAAAAGTCAAATAATTCCATTAATTATAATAAATTTAGTTATTGGATTCACAGTTACAAGTATTAATAATCTAGCCCATATAGGCGGACTTGTTGGTGGAGTATTACTATCAATGGCAGTAGGCGTAAAATATAAAAGTAATAAAGCAGATATAATAAATGGAATAATTATGACATTAATATTTGTAGGTTTCTTATCTTATATGATATTTGTTAAATAGAATAGTTATATTATTCTATTTTTTTTCATATATTTAATTGGTGATATCATGAAAAAAATATTATTAATATTAGTATTTCTATGTGTTTGTGGATGTGGTAAAAAGTTAGAGTGTACATATACAGAAGACTATGATGATATTAAAATTCAAAATAAAATAGTATTTAATTTTAAGGACAACACATATAGACAAGTAGATAAAATGGTATTTAAAGATGAAGAAAGTGCTGAAGAATATTTTAATGATGTATCAGACTATATAGAGGAATATAACTTAAAATTAGAAGGAAAAACTATAGTATCAAGCTTAAGTGATACTATAAAATTAAGTACTGATAAAAAGAAAGTAAAAAAACAATATGAAAGTTATGATTATAAGTGTAAATAGACAAAAATAATTGATTTGACAAGATTGTATGAATATGATATTATATACACCTGTTTGGAGGAAAATATATGAAAAAAATAGGGGTTGTATCGGAGGTTAAATTAAATAGTATTAGTAATGAAAGCATAAATTACGAGGATTCTATAAATAGCAAATATATATATGTAGAGGATATTTCAATAAGCGTATATGATGAAAAAAATAGGGTATTAAAGCATATAAAACTTAATATTGAAAATTATCAATATAACAGCGAAGATGATAATATTTTATTTTTGGGAGATATTGTTGAATATGATATAGAAGCAAATCAAGTACATAAAATTACAGAAAATATAACAAGTGAACAAATTATGGAAATAAAAAAAATATATGAAAAATATATGAAGAGAATTGAAATATTAAATGAAAAGACATTTGTAGAAGCACTTGCTAAATGCCAACATATAGAAGAAGTAAAAGAAATGTCTAGAATTTTAAAAGAAAAAAATAAATTTGAACAAAGAATGGAACAAATTAAGATAAGAAACATTTTATCTGGAATTAGTGATAATTTAAAACTAATTATGCAATTAAATCCAAATATATCGTTAAACAAGAAACCAAATCATGAAAATATAGAGTCAATAGTTGCTATGTTAGATCACAATACAAATAAATTATTTAGTAAAATAATAAGTAGTTCCGAAGTAAAACAAGATGATTTAAATAAATTATATATATCTTATGTTATGTGTAAGGAATATGATTCAATGTGGAGACTAAGTCATAATGAAAGTTTATTTAATGAAACTAATTTAAGTGATGTTTGGAATTTATTAATACAAAGAAAAATGCCACCAGTAAGTAATCAAAAAGTTAAATCTTTAAATTAATAATTAAAAAGGATAGAGTATATTTTAAATAATTTATTCTATCTTTTTTTGTCATTAATATAAATCATATCAGAAAATGACATTGACAAATGTATATACAAAGTATATCCTTATATTAAAGGAACTGATAATATGGAATTAAGACTTCAAAAATGGGGAAATTCTATTGGTATTAGAATACCTAGTTCTATATTAAAATCACTAAACTTAAAAGTAAGTGATACAATTGAATTAAATCAAGTAGAAGATAAACTAGTTATATCAAAATCTAAACACAAAAAAATATCACTAGATGAAAGATTTAAAAAATATAGTGGAGAAAATTTGGCAAAAGAGTTTGTCTGGGATGATTCAAGAGGTAATGAAATATGGTAAATAAATATATTCCAAAACAAGGGGATATTGTCCTTTTAGATTTTAATCCTACTAAGGGACATGAACAAAATGGAAAAATACCTGCGATAGTTATTAGTAATAATATATTCAATAAAAATACTAGAAGGGTAATTGTATGTCCTATAACATCAAATGAAAAGAATTCCCTACTCATTATTTACTTGAGAATACAAAAAAAATTCATGGTTCGGTATTATGCGAGCATATAAGAAGTATTGATTTCGAAATAAGAAATTTAAAATTTGTTGAAAAGGCAAGTGAGAATGATCTACTCTCTGTAATTATGCTTATGAATGCCTGTATAGAAGAATAGTCTTATTGTTTAATTATTTAAAGTTAGTTAACTAACTTTTTTTGTTTAATTTTAATTTTTTAGCACTTTTTTATTGACAGTGCCAAAAAATAGTGTTATACTTATTTCAGCACTTGAATAAATGTAGTGCTAAAAAAATGTTATATAATCCAAAAAAACTTATATAATATTAAAGAGGTGATATATTGATTAGTAAAAGACAGGAAGAATTACTTAAACTAATAGTTGAAGATTATATTAAAAATGCCCATCCAGTAGGGTCCAAAGCGTTATGTGATGCAATGAAATGCTCTAGTGCAACTATAAGAGCAGAAATGAATTATTTAGAGGAAGTAGGGTTACTAGAAAAAACACATATATCATCTGGAAGAGTACCAAGTGAAAAAGGTTATAGATATTATGTTGATAATATAATGAGACCACGTGAATTAAATGGTGAAGATATGTTAAAACTTCAGACTATAGTCGACAATAAATCACTTGTTGTAAACGATATAATATTAAAAAGTATGGAAATTATTTCAGAACTTACACATTATACAACAATAGTTTTAGGTAAGCAATCTAATGAAAATTTGGTGCAAAAAATAGAGGTTATACCAATAGATGAAAATAATGTAGTGGCAATTGTAGTTACAAATAAAGGGCATGTAGAACATAAAAATATCTATATTCCGGGTAATGTTGAAACAATTGAGATAAAACAAACCGTTGATTTAATAAACAAATTAATTGTTGGTACTAGTATAGATTCTGTTAGTGAAGTATTAGAATATCAAGTAAAACCAATAATAGGAAAATATGTTAAACAACACGAGGTTCTATATAATGCTTTCTACAATGCATTTAGTGATTTTACAAATGAGTCTGTTAAAGTAAGTGGTACTAAAAATATACTTATGCAGCCAGAATTCAACGATGCTGATAAAATTAGAGAAATAATTAGTAAATTTGAAGATAAGGAAATAGTTGAAAGTATTAAAGAAGAAGATAATGGTATTAATATTTATATAGGTAGTGAGAATAATTTTGATGATGATGTAACAGTAATAAAAACAAAATATATGATAAATGGAGAAGAAGGTACAATTGCTCTAATAGGCCCAAAAAGAATGGAATATGACAGAGTAATTACACTTCTTAATTACATAAAAGAAAATATAGATGGAAAATAGAAAAGAGGTAATCCATGGAAGAAAATAGTATAAACAATACTGAATGTGCTTGCGGTGAAGGATGTAACTGTAATGAAACACATGAATGTTGCTCTGGGAGTGAAGAACACGAATGTAGGTGCAATGATAGCATTGATAAAAAACAAGAAAAAAAGAATAAAAAAGAGGAAAAAAATAAATATAAAGAAGAAATAGAAAAATTAAAATTAGAAAATAAAAAAAAGGAAGAAGAAGTTTTAATAGCTAAAGCGGACCTAATTAATTATAGAAAAAGAAAAGATGAAGAGATTACTCGTTTGCTTAAGTTCTGTAATGAAGATTTAATTAAACAAATTCTTCCAATACTAGATAACTTTGAAAGAGCAATAAAACTTGATGATGATAATTTAAATGATGAAGTTTCAAAATTTCTAGAAGGATTTAAAATGATTTACTGTAATATGCAAAGTGTTATGGAAACTTTTGAAGTAAAGGCTATAGATGGAGCAAATAAGCCATTTGATCCAGTATATCATAATGCAATTATGGTAGAGCAAAAAGAGGGCGTTGAACCTGGTGTAGTACTAGAAGTACTTCAAAAAGGATATATCTATAAAGATAAAGTTATAAGACCAGCAATGGTTAAGGTAAGCGAATAGGAAAGGTGATAAATATGAGTAAAACAATAGGTATAGATTTAGGTACAACTAATAGTTGTGTATGCGTATATGAAGGTGGAGAGGCTAAGGTTATCGTAAATGCAGATGGAGATAGAACTACTCCTTCAGTAGTAGCCTTCAAAAAAGGAAATATTAATGTAGGTAAAACTGCAAAACATCAATCAGTTACTAATCCTGAAACAATTAGTTCAATAAAAAGATTAATGGGAACTGATAAGAAAGTTAAAGCAAATGGAAAAGAATATTCTCCAGAAGAAATAAGCGCAATGATTTTGGGAGATTTAAAGAAAACTGCTGAAGCTTATTTAGGTGAAAAAGTAACTAGTGCAGTTATAACAGTTCCAGCATATTTTAACGATTCACAAAGACAAGCAACTAAGAATGCAGGAAAAATTGCGGGACTTAATGTTGAGAGAATTATAAATGAACCAACTGCTGCTGCCCTTGCTTATGGACTTGATAAACAAGATGAATCTCAAACAATTTTAGTATATGACCTTGGTGGCGGTACATTCGATGTATCTATACTAGAACTTGGAGATGGAGTTTTTGAAGTTAAATCAACAAGTGGAAATAATAAACTTGGTGGAGATGACTTCGATCAAAGAATTATTGATTATATAGTTGATGATATAAAGAAAGAGCACGATGTTGACTTAAGTGATAATAAAATGGCAATTCAGAGAATTAAAGAAGAAGCAGAAAAAGCTAAAAAGACTTTATCAAATGCTACTTCAACAGAAATTTCATTACCATTTATTACAGCTGATTTAAACTATGAAACGACATTAACACGTGCTAAGTTTGAAAGTTTGGTATCTGATTTAGTAGATTCTACATTAGAACCAGTGCGTAAGGCATTAAAAGATGCTAAGTTAAAAGCTAGTGATATAGATAAAGTAATTCTTGTAGGTGGATCTACTCGTATTCCAATGGTACAAGAGTTAGTTAAAAAAGAGCTTGGTAAAGAGCCATCTAAAGAAGTTAATCCAGATGAAGTTGTTGCTATGGGTGCTGCTATTCAAGGTGGAGTATTAACAGGAGAAGTAAACGATATAGTACTTCTTGACGTTACACCACTTTCACTTGGTATTGAAACATTAGGTGGAGTATGTACAGTATTAATTCCAAGAAATACAACAATTCCAACTAGTAAATCACAAGTATTCTCAACAGCAGCTGATAATCAACCTGCAGTAGATATTCATATTTTACAAGGTGAAAGACAAATGGCTGCAGACAATAAAACACTTGGGAACTTTCAGCTTACAAATATCCCTCCAGCACCTCGTGGAGTACCTCAAATTGAAGTTACTTTCGATATAGATGCTAATGGTATAGTAAATGTTAAAGCTAAAGATCTTGGAACTGGTAAAGAACAATCAATTACTATTACATCTTCAACTAATTTAAGTGATGAAGAAATAGATAAAATGGTAAAAGATGCTGAAGCAAATCGTGAGGCAGATGAAAAACGTAAAAATGAAGCAGATACAAGAAACGAAGCAGAACAAATGATTTTTGCAACTGAAAAAGCTATTAAAGACTTAGGAGATAAAGTTGATTCTAAAGATAAGGAAAAGGCTGAAGAGCAAATTAAAGATTTAAAAGAGGCTTTAGAAAAAGATGATGTAGAAGATATTAAAGCTAAGACTGAAAAATTAAATGAATCTGCTATGGCCCTTGCAACTAAGGTATATGAAGAGGCTGCTAAAAAAGCACAGGAAGAACAAGGAAAAGAAGACACAAAAGAAAATAAGGAAGATAAAAAATCTAAAAAAGATGATGTAATGGATGCTGATTTTGAAGAAAAATAAAATGAAGTTCTAGGTAACTAGAACTTCTTAAATTAAGGAGAGAATATGGAATATAAAACACGAAAAGAAGTACCAGATGAATACAAATGGGATTTAAGTAAGATGTATAGTAGTATTCAAGATATAGATAATGATATAGAGAAAGTAAACTCACTTACACCACAAATTTTAGAATATAAAGATCATATCATGGATAGTTCAGATAATCTATATAACTTTCTAAAATTAACAGAAGAACAAGATAGAATTATAACAAAATTATATGTATACTCAAAAATGAATTTTGACGTTGATATTAAAGATAATCAAACAAAATCATTAAAAATGAGAATAGAAAAATTAAATGAATCATTAAGTGAGAAATACTCATTTATTGAACCAGAAATGTTAAATGAAAGTTATGAAACAGTTCTTACTTATATTGAAGAAAATAAAAAACTAGAAGAATATAAATTCTATTTAGAAACTATATATAGATTTAAATCTCATTCACTAACACTCGAGCAAGAAGAAATATTTACAAAAGCTTTAAATGCATTTGGAAATTGTTCTGAAGTATTTAGTAATATAAATAATGCTGATATCAATTTAGGATATATAAAAAATGAAAAAGGAGAAGAAATAGAACTTACTCAGAGTAACTATATAACTTTCATGAAAAGTAAGGATAGAAGTATAAGGAAATCTGCTTTCCATGCTATGTATAATTACTATAAATCATTAAAAAATACCCTTTCATCAGCATACGTAGGTGAGATTAAAGAGTCTTCATTTATCACTAATGTAAAAAAATATAACTCTACACTTGAGAGAAGTTTATTTGTAGATAATATTGATATTAGTGTATATAAAAACTTAATAGACACTGTTCATAAAAATATGAATCTTATGTACGATTATATGGGTCTTAGATGTAAAATGCTTGGATTAGATACACTTCACATGTATGATATATATGTAGACTTAACAGAGGCAGATAATGATAATATACCCTTTGATGAAGGTAAGAAAATACTTTTTGAAGCATTGAAACCATTAGGAGAAAAGTATTTAAATGATTTAAAGAAAGCTTTTGATGAAAAGTGGATAGATATATATCCAAGTAGTGGTAAAAAATCAGGAGCATACTCATGGGGATGTTATGATTCATATCCATATCTATTATTAAATTATAATGAAACAGCAGATGCTGTAAGTACTATGGGACATGAACTTGGACATTCAATGCATTCATACTATTCAAAAAGTCAAAATTATGTAGATTCTAATTATCCTATATTTTTAGCTGAAATAGCATCCACAGTAAATGAAGTTTTAATAAATGATTATATGTACCATAAAGCTGAAACAAAAGAAGATAAAATATTCTATTTGACTGATTTTTTAGATACTGTTAGAACTACTTTGTTTAGACAAACTATGTTTGCTGAATTTGAAATGATTATGCATGAAAAAGAACAAAATGGTATTCCATTAACAGAAGAAGAAATATCAAATACTTACTATGAACTTAATAAACTATATTATGGAAATAATGTAATTAGTGATGATGATATTAGGTACGAATGGTCACGCATTCCACATTTTTATACTCCATTTTATGTATATAAGTATGCAACTGGATTATCAAGTGCACTTTCTATAGCTAGTCGTATACTTAAAGGAGATAGTAAAACAAGAGATAATTATTTGAAATTTTTAAGTAGTGGTGGAAATGATTATCCACTTGAAATACTTAAAAAAGTTGGCGTAGATATGACTACTTCTAAACCAATAGAAGAGGCACTATCTATGTTTAAAGAAAAACTTGAGGAGTTAAAAAACTTAACTAAATAGGAGGATGTTGTATGAATAAAAGAGATTATTATGAGGTATTAGGCGTTTCTAAAACCGCAGACGAGAAAGAAATTAAAAGTGCTTTTAGACGTCTTGCAAAGAAGTATCACCCAGATGTATCTAAAGAACCAGATGCAGCAGAAAAATTTAAAGAGGCACAAGAAGCCTATGCTGTTTTAAGTGATGAACAAAAAAGAAAACAATATGATCAATTTGGTCATGCAGCATTCGATCAAATGAATGGTGGAGCTGGATTTGATTTTTCAGACTTTGATTTTAGTGATATATTTAGTGAAATATTTGGTTCATCATTTGGTGGCGGATTTTCAGGATTTTCTAGTTTTGGTGGAAGAGGAAGTAGTAGACAAAGTGGTGCAGTTCGTGGTTCAGATAAACTTATGAGAATTGATCTAAGTTTTGAAGATGCAGCATTTGGATGTAAAAAAACACTCAATTTAGATGTATATGAAGAGTGCGACGAATGTCATGGAAAAGGTGGAAAAGGTGAAAAAACTTGTCCATCTTGCCATGGAAACGGAACTGTCACAAAAGAACAAAGTACTCTTTTTGGAACATTTATGACAAGAACTACCTGCCCAGATTGTAAAGGCAAAGGTAAAGTTTACGAATCTAATTGCTCTAAATGTAAAGGTACTGGAAAAATAAAACAAAATAAAGATTTGGAAGTTAAAATTCCAGCTGGCGTAGATACTGGTAATCAATTAAGACTTGCCGGAAAAGGTGATAGTGGATATAATGGAGGTCCAAATGGAGACTTATATTTAGAATTTAGAGTTAAGGAACATCCTTTATTTGAAAGAGATGGAAATGATATATATCTTGAACTTCCAATAACTATTACAGATGCAGTATTAGGGTGCAAAAAGGAAATACCAACCCTATATGGAAATGTAAAACTTTCAATACCAGAAGGTGCTAGTACCGGGGATAAACATAGATTAAAAGGCAAGGGTATAGAAGATTTACATTCAGGAGCAAAAGGCAACATGTATGTAATTATTAATGTTGTAATTCCTGATAAAATAGATAAAAAACAGAAAAAATTATTTGAAGAATTAAGTGAAACAGATTTAAAAACTAGTGAATTTAAGAAAATAGAAGATTATTTAAAAAAGAATAAATAAAAAACAAATGAAAAATTCACTTTTTGTACAAAAAATGTTGCAATCAATTATTATATATGGTAATATTAGATTGTAAGCAAGGTAGCTTATTTAATTAGATAGGGAGGTAGTCTTAATGACTAAAACAGATTTAGTAAATTATATGGCTGAAGAAGCTGGATTAACAAAAGCAGATGCTACTCGTGCACTTGATGCATTTATGAGTGGAGTTACAAAAGGATTAAAAGAAGATGGAAAAGTAACTTTAACAGGATTCTTTACATTCTCAGCAGAAAAGAAAGCAGCTAAAGAAGGACGTAATCCAAGAACTGGTGAAACTGTAAAAATACCTGCTAGAACTGCTATTAAAGGTAAAGCTGGATCTAAATTAAAAGAAGCATTAAACTAATGCTTTTTTCTTTATTATGATTGAAATTCTTGATATAATATAATTGGTAGTAATATTTAATTAGATAAAATTATATATAAATGCTTTTAAATTAAAAAATATAAGGAGTATAGATTATAGGATGTGATTAAATGGATGAAACAGCACGTAAAATATTAAAAACAATAGAACAAAATGGATATGAGGCATATTTAGTTGGAGGTTATCCAAGAGATTTATATATGGGGAGAACTAGTATTGACTACGATATATGTACAAGTGCGACCCCTAAAGAATTAAAAACAATATTTGGAGATTCAATGTTACCTACAGAACAATATGGTTCAGTAACACTTTTAGTCCAAGAAACTAGATTTGAAATAACTACCTTTCGTAAAGATATTAAATATATAAATAATAGAAAACCAATTGAAATAGAATATATAGATAGTTTAGTGGATGATTTAAAAAGAAGAGACTTTACTATGAATACTATGTGTATAGATAAATCTGGTAATACTATAGATTTATTAGGCGGTAAAAAAGATATCGATAATAAAATAATTAAAACTGTTGGAGATGCAGACTTAAAAATTTATGAGGATTCACTTAGAATACTTAGAGCAATTAGATTTGCAACCATACTAAATTTTAAATTAGATGACGACTTAAAGAGGGCAATAATTAAGCATAAAGACTTGTTAAAATCATTATCTTATTATAGAAAAAAAGAAGAATTAGATAAAATATTTTCTAGTACAAATTCTATGTATGGAATAAAGCTAATAAAAGAATTAAACTTAAGTGAAGTATTAGAACTAAAAAATATAGAAAAACTAGTGCCAACTACATATTTAATAGGTATGTGGGCCCAGTTAGATTGTATGGATAAATATACGTTTAATAATATTGAAAAAGACTCAATAGTAAAAATAAATGAACTAATGGATAAGGATATACTAGATTATAACAATTTGTATAAATATGGACTTTATATATCTACAATAGTTAGTGAAATAAAAGGTATAGATAAAAAATTAGTAAATGAAAAATATAATAGTTTATATATATGTAATAAAACGGATATTAAAATAGATGCAGAGGAAATATGTGAAATATTAAATAAGAAACCAGGAAAATACTTAAAAGAAATATATAGTGATATAGAATATAAACTAGTAAATAAAATAATAGAAAATGATAAGGAAAAATTAAAAGAATATATACAAAATAAGTATATATTAGTATAAAACGTATTTAAAATAATACGTTTTTTTGATATAATAATCTCGGTGAATTAGATGAAACAAGAAAACATAAGAAATTTTTCAATAATAGCGCATATAGATCATGGGAAAAGTACGCTTGCTGATAGATTACTAGATATAACAGGTGCGATTACAGAAAGAGAAAAGCAAGCTCAACTTTTAGATAGCATGGATATAGAGCGTGAAAGAGGAATAACAATAAAATTAAATACTGTACAACTTAAGTATAACTATAACGGGGAAGATTATATATTACACCTAATAGACACACCAGGACATGTGGATTTTTCATATGAGGTATCTAGAAGTCTTGCTGCATGCGAAGGTGCGATACTTGTTGTGGATGCCGCACAAGGAATAGAGGCCCAAACTTTAGCTAATCTTTATTTAGCCATGGAAAATGATTTAACAATTATTCCTGTAATAAACAAAATAGATCTTCCAAATGCAAATATAGATAAGGTAAAAAAGGAATTAATTGATACCTTAGGATTTAGAGAAGATGAAATAATCCTTTGTAGCGCAAAAAATGGAATAGGTATAAAAGAGTTAATTGAAGCAATAATTACTAGAGTTCCAGCCCCAATTGGAAATAAAAATGATAACTTACAAGCACTTATCTTTGATAGTTATTTTGATTCATATAGAGGTATTGTTACTTTAATTAGGGTAGTTAATGGTAAAGTAAGCGTTGGAGATAAAATAAAAATGTTTGCGACTAATAATGTATATGACGTTGTAGAACTTGGCGTGCATACTCCACATATAGAAAAAAAGACCGAACTCGTAACAGGTGAGGTAGGATACTTATGTGCAAGCATAAAAAAAATAGAAGATGTAAGCGTTGGAGATACAATAACGCTTTTAAATTCTCCAAGTAGTTCTGCGCTTCCTGGGTATAAACCTATGAAACCAATGGTATTTTGTGGATTATATCCAATTGAATCAAGCAAATTTCCAGATCTTAGGGAGGCACTCGAAAAACTTAAATTAAATGACGCTTCATTAGAATTTGAACCAGAAACTTCCGAAGCACTTGGATTTGGATTTAGATGCGGATTTTTAGGATTACTACATATGGAAATAATAGAAGAGAGAATAGAAAGAGAATTTGGAATAGATTTAATTGCAACCTCTCCCTCAGTAGTATATGAAGTAGAAATGACAGATAAAAGCATAGTACTTGTAGATAGTCCAGCAAAGATGCCAGAAAGACAAAAAATAAAAGAAATAAGGGAACCATACATAAAAACAAATATATTTGTTCCAAGTGAATATATAGGACCTATTATGGAACTATGTCAAAATAAAAGAGGAAATTATGTATCAATGGAATATATCGATACAACTCGTGTCAATATACACTATGAAATACCTTTGTCTGAAATAGTATATGACTTCTTTGATAAATTAAAAAGCTATACTAAAGGATATGCTTCATTTGATTATGAATTAGTGGGATATAAAGCAAGTAGCTTGGTAAAAATGGATATATTACTTAACGGGGATATGGTAGATGCATTAAGTCTAATTGTACATAAAGACTTTGCCTATAATAGAGGTAAAGCAATAGTTGAAAATTTAAGAAAATTAATACCACGTCAACAATTTGAAATACCAATTCAGGCAGTAATAGGAACAAAGGCAATTGCTAGAAGTGATATTAAAGCAGTTAGAAAAAATGTACTTGCTAAATGTTATGGTGGGGATGTATCCCGTAAAAGAAAGTTATTAGAAAAACAAAAAGAAGGTAAAAAAAGAATGAAAATGGTAGGAAGTGTTGAAGTACCACAAGAAGCATTCTTAGCAGTACTTTCTATGGATGGTGAATAAAATGCAAAGAACAGAACGTGAGATAGAAGAATTAGTAAATGAAATGGCAGATTATATAATTAAAACAAAAAATTCAACAAGACAAACTGCAGAAAATTTTGGGGTTAGTAATTATACTGTTTCAAATTATATGAATAAGCGACTATCTGAAGGAGATCCTAGATATAAAGAAATACATCAAATTTTGGATAATCATCATCAAACCATAGATAAAACTATAACTAAAAATAGAATATTAGATGAGTTAGGATTATTACTTAAAGGTAAGAACTGTAATGAAATAGCAGTCATTATGAATATTAGTCCAAGTCAAGTTTCACATGATTTGACGGATAGATTAGAAAAGTTAATAGAGCTTTCTAAAGAAAGTCCAGATGAACTACCAGAATTTGCATCCATGTCAAAAGAAATACTATCTGAAATAAGAATAAAACTTAAAAAAAATAGTCTGCAAAATCTAGATATTGGGAGTAATATGACTGTACAAAATCAAGAAAGGGATACAAGGGGTAGATTTAAATAATGGTTAAATCGGCATACATCCATATCCCTTTTTGTGATTCTATTTGTAGTTATTGTGATTTTTGTAAATTTATAAAAAATGAAAAATGGGTAAGTAGTTATTTAAACACTCTTAAACTTGAAATAGAAGAGAAATATAAAGGTGAGGTATTAGACACAATATATATAGGTGGAGGTACTCCTAGTTCTTTAAACATAAATGAATTAAATCAACTATTTAGTATAATAAAACATTTAAAAATGTCAAAAGAAATAGAATTTACTTTCGAGTGCAATATAGAAAATTTAACTAAAGAGAAATTAGAACTATTATATGAAAATGGAGTAAATAGGCTAAGTATTGGTATTCAAACATTTAATAATAAATATTTAAATTATTTAAATAGAAATCATGATAATAAAACGGTTACTCAAAAAATAAATATTGCAAAAGAAATAGGATTTAAAAATATAAATATAGACTTGATATATGCACTTCCAGATGAAACTTTAGATGAATTAAATAATGATTTAGAACTATTTTTAAAATTAGATATTCCACATATATCAACATATTCATTAATAATCGAGCCAAATACTAAACTATATATAATTGACGAAAAAAATATAGATGAAGAAATAGACTATGAAATGTATAAATTAATTTGTAATAAACTTGAGAATAATGGATATAATCATTATGAAGTAAGTAATTTTGGAAAAGTTGGATACGAATCTAAACATAATTTAACATATTGGAATAATCAAGAATATTATGGATTTGGAGTAGGTGCATCTGGATATATAGATAATATTCGTTACGATAATACTAAAAGTTTAAATCAATATTTTAATGGGAAATACGTTAGTGATGAACAAAGATTAGAAAAGATAGAACAAATAGAAAATGAATTTATATTAGGACTTAGAAAAATAAATGGTATAAATAAGGAAGATTTTAAATCTAAATATAATATAGATATAAAGAGTATAGAAGTAGTAAATACATTACTTAATGAACATAAATTATTAGAAGATGAAAAAAACATATATATAAATCTAGAATATATATATGTTTCTAATGAAATACTTGTAAACTTTATAAACTTAAACTTCTAACTTTTTTTTGTAAACAAAAATAAGAAACTGCCCCCTGAGCAGTTTCTATAAAAGAATAAAAAGGGGTTGGCTAGTGTGATACTAGCACCAATTCGCCTAATTCCGAATTGGTACTGTATATACTAATCTAAAAAAGTGATTTTGTCAATATGTTTTTTGAAAAAAATTAAAAAAAGTGATATTTTCTAGAAAAAAGGCAGCAAAAATGTTATACTTATATAGGAGTGATAATATGGCAAGTAAAATAGTTAACAGTATAGTAGCAGGACTTGGAACACTTACCACTATACCATTTATGAAAGAAATAATAGTATTTATAATATCAATGTTTCCAATACTAGAGCTTAGAGGGGGACTTATAGCAGCATCCCTTCTTCATATGGATCCTATTATAAGTTATATTATATGTATTATGGGAAACATACTTCCAATACCATTTATATTATGGTTTATAACTAAAATACTAAAATGGATGAGAAACAGTAAAAGATTTAATAAAGTAGCTTTATGGCTTGATAAAAAAGTAGAAAAACATAAAAGTCAAATAGAAAAGTTTGGATATTTTGGACTTGTTTTATTTGTTGGAATACCTTTACCTGGAACAGGTGCATGGACAGGATGTTTAATTGCAAGTGTACTTGAAATGGATAAGAAAAAATCATTCTTAGCTGCACTTCTTGGGGTTTTCATAGCTTCTATAATAATGATGATATTATCATTTGGAATTTTATCTAATATAATATAGGTGAACTATGGAAATAGGAATGTTAAAGGGAATAGGACCTAAAACAGAAAAGTTATTTGTAAATGCTGGGATAATAACTACAAATGATTTAATGAGTTATTATCCTTTTAGATACGATATAATTAAAAGAAGTAATATTAATGATTTAATTCAAGATGATAAGATAGTAATAGATGGTGTAGTGGAAGGTAATCCTAATATTTTTTTCTTTAATAAAAAAATGAATAAGATGACATTTAGGTTTAATATAGGAAGTCATTTATTAAATGTAACTATATTTAATAGAGCATTTTTAAAAGCAAAGATAAATGTAGGGTCTATTTTAACATTAATAGGCAAATATGATAAGCTACATAATACTATAGTTGCAAGTGATATTAGATTTGGTAAACTTCCAAGTATTCCAGTAATTGAGCCCATATATCACAGTATAAGTGGTATTAGTAGTAATCAAATAAAAAACATTATAAATAGTGTAGATGATTTTGATGTAATAGAATATATACCAGATTATTTAAAAGATAAATATAAATTAATAGACAAAAAAAGTGCTGTGACAAATGTCCATAATCCATCTAATTTAAATCTATTAAAACAGGGGCAAAATTATTTGAAATATGAAGAATTATTTTTATTTATGCTTAAGATGAATAGTTTAAAATTAAATAAAAAAAATAAAATAGGACTTAAACGAAATGTCGATAGGGATGTATTAGATAAATTTATAAATAATTTACCATTTTCACTAACTATAGATCAATTAAATTGCATAAATAAGATATTTTATGATTTAAATAGCGAAAATAGAATGAATAGACTTATTCAAGGTGATGTTGGAAGTGGTAAAACTATTGTTGCTGTTATAGCGTTATACATAAATTATTTAAGTGGATATCAGGGAGCCCTTATGGCACCTACAGAAGTGCTTGCATATCAACATTTATCAAATTTAAGAAAATTATTTAAAGATTATGATATAAATATAGAAGTACTTACAGGTTCATTAAAACAAAAGGACAAGAAAGATATTTATAAAAGACTAGAAAAACATGAGATAGATATAATAATAGGAACACATGCATTATTCAGTGATGATGTTATTTACAGTAACTTAGGACTTGTAATAACAGATGAACAACATCGATTTGGTGTAAATCAAAGAAGTAATTTAAAAAACAAGGGTATAACTCCAGATATACTTTATTTGAGTGCTACACCTATCCCTAGAACTTATGCACTTACCATTTATGGTGATATGGATGTATCTAGTATTAAAACTATGCCAAATGGAAGAAAAGAAATAATTACAGTTTTAAAAAAGAATAGTGAAATAAAAGATGCACTTCTTCTTATGTATGAAGAGATTAAATTAAAACATCAAATATATGTAATTGCCCCTTTAATAGAGGAATCTGATAAAATAAGTTTAGAAAATGTAAATGAACTTGAAGAAAAAATGACAAGAGCATTTGGTAAGATATGCAAAATAGGTGTAATGCATGGTAAGATGGATAAAAATGAAAAAGATAAAGTAATGGAAGAATTTAAGAATGGTGAAATAACAATCCTTATAAGTACAACTGTTATAGAAGTTGGTGTAGATGTTAAAAATGCTACTATGATAGTCATATTTGATGCATATAGATTTGGACTTTCACAGCTTCATCAATTAAGAGGTAGAGTAGGAAGAAATGATATTCAAAGTTATTGTGTTCTTATAAGCGATAAAGAGGTTGAAAGACTTGATATTATGACTAAAACTACTGATGGTTTTAAGATAAGTGAAGAGGATTTTAAATTAAGAGGTAGTGGAGACCTTTTCGGAGTAAGGCAAAGTGGGGATATGAATTTTAGAATAGCTGATTTCAAAAATGATTTTAATATTTTAGTTAGAGCCAAAGAAGATGCACTTGATTTACTAACTAAAGGAAATATTAATAATTATCCTAAGTTAGTAAAATTATTAAATGATTCTGTAAATTTAGACTAAAATGACTTGACTATTTTGAAAAATTACTTTATACTTATAATGGTATGGTAAACATACCAAGTGTTCTTTACGACGCTAAAATGTGGAGAACACACAACCAAAACCCCCTGAAGGAGCCTTATGGCTCCATTTTTTTTATTATGAATTAAAAACTATTAAAATTATTATAAAAAGGTTTAAAAAATGTTAATTTTGATTAAAAAAATTTAATAAAAATGCTACCTAAAATAGTATCAATATATGCTATAATATAAGTGATATTAATAAATGTTATAAATGCAAAAATTTCAGATAATATCTGTACAATTCAAAACTAAAAAAATTTAAGATAATACTAAATATTATGTATAATGAATTGGCCAGACGTGTCTGACCAATTCAAAAAGGAGGAAATATGTTAGAAGAAATAAATAATAAAATTATAAATGAAATAACAGAATTAGTTAATCAAACACGTACTAATTTGGCACAAGAAATTAATAAATCAATTGTTTACGTATATTGGAATATTGGAAGAATTATAGTTTCAAATGAAAATGAATATAATAACAGACTTGAATATGGTAAGGAAGTTTTAAAAGGACTATCAAAAGAATTAACAAAATATTTAGGAAAAGGATATTCAATTTCAAATTTAAAATATATGAGAGTTTTCTATAAGGCTTATCCTAAATTAGAAGAATTAAATGAAAAATTATCGTGGTCACATTATTTAGAGTTGATGATAATCCAAAATAAAGATAAAAGAAATTTTTACGAAAAAGAATGTATTAATGAAAATTGGAGTGTTCGAGAATTAAGACGTCAATTGGATACATCACTATTTGAAAGATTACTTTTATCAGATGGTAAAGCTAATAAAGAAAAGGTTCTTGAATTATCAAAAGAAGGGCAAATTATTTCTAAACCAAGTGATGTAGTTAAGCAACCTTATGTATTTGAATTATTATGAAAAAGATGTAAATAGTGATGGGGATGGTAAACCTGTTGGAATAATATTGTGTGCTGATAAGGATAAAGTTTTATTAGAATACGCTTTAGGTGGTTTATCTAATAATATATTTGCATCAACATATACATACTATATTCCTGATAAAGAACAATTAATAAATGAAGTTGAAAGAGTATTGAAAGAAAATGAAGACAGCATGTAAAACTTTAAAATGGTCATTAGGAATAACCAGTTTATCATTATTATTATCAATCTTTCTATTTATTTTATCTTCATCATATAATGTTACACTAGTTAATTTTTTGCTAAATTTATTTATAGGTGTTTTTTCGAGTTCAATTGTAACGTTATTAATAAGTATTCCAAATTACATTGTAGCCAGAAAACAATTATTAGAAAAATATTGGGAAGAAACTAGACGACTAATTACATCAATATATAGTATAGAATATCTTGATATAGAGTTTAATAAAGAAGATTTCATAGGATATATAAATGAAATAAACAGTAATATATGGAAGGAAGAATTTAATAAGCACGCAAAAAACAAAATAAAAATAGATGATGAATATAAAAATAAGCTATTAGAATATTTAGCAATTAAACATTGTGATTTAAAGGAAAAATTAAGCAAACATGGATTTGAGATATATTTAAATGAAGAACTAGAAAAAACAACAAGTGAAATACTAAAAAATATGGATAAGATTATATATCAATACAAAAAATGTGATGAAGAAAGTACCATTGATTTAAATTTCATGCTTGGAGATACAGAATTTATTGGTGGCAAAAAATTTTACAAAGAAATTCATATAAATTTGTATGAACCAATATATAATTTATTATCGGATATTAGGGAAGAAATATTTCATTTTAATCTTTACCTTAATAATGAAGGAAATAAATCAATTGTGCTAGAAAAAATATTGAATCTACAAAATAAGATTTTTATAGTAGAGGAAAGCAAAGAAGGAATAACTATATTTAATTCCTTTAATGATAAAATGCATAGTAATTTAGAATTATTTAGATCAAAGATTTACAATGTGAAACCCATTCAAAATGAAATTCATCCAGTTTTATTCATTATGCGTAAGAAATATAGAAACATAACAAAAAAATTTAGGTAGCATTTAGGTAGCAAAATTTTGAAACTTTATATTTATACTTTAATTTATTTTAATCAAAATTGATAAAAAAAAATAAAATAGAAAGAAAAATAAAAATTTTAAAATTATATAAACCAAAATTTAATAGCCTTTGAAGAGTTAGCGAAAGCTGGATCATTTTTGTTTTAGTTTAAATACATATTGTGTGTTAGATTTTTTAGTATAAAGTAGTATTAATCACTTGCAAAAAATGTTATAATATAGGTATTAGGAGGATTAATTAATATGGAAATAAATAAAATAAAAAAAGTATTAATTGAACAAAAAAATATTGGTTTATCTGGTAGTTTATATCATAAAACTCAATTAGATTTTGCATATAATACAAATCATATTGAGGGATCTACAATAACGCCTGATGAAACAGCAAGTATTTATGATACAGGAACTATTTTAACAAGCAAAGATAAAGTTATTGTTTTAAAAGATGCTACCGAAACAAAAAATCATTTTACTTTATTTAAATATATGTTAGACACTATTGATGATAAATTATCTGAAGATATGATAAAAAAATTTCACTTTATTTTAAAAGAAGGGACTTTAATCGATAGTGAAAAAGAATGGTTTAATGTTGGAGAATATAAAAAGAAGAATAACTTTGTTGGTAGTATTACTACATCTTTACCAAATAATGTAGAAAGTGATATGAAAGATTTATTAGAATGGTATGGTAAAATAGATAAAAAGAGGGTTGAGGATATAATAGAATTTCATGTCAGATTTGAGAAAATTCATCCTTTTCAAGATGGAAACGGTCGTGTAGGAAGAATGATAATGTTTAGAGAATGCTTATATAATGATATAATGCCTTTCTTTATTGAAGATAGTAATAAAGATTTCTATATAAGGGGTATTAAAGAATATCAAACTAATAATGAAAAAAGATATTTAATTGACACTTGTTTAAATAGTCAAGACAATTATGAAAAAATGGTTAATTACTTTTTAGAAGAAAGTGAATAATAATTAAATGACATTATGACATTAAACTTTGCTAGGGGTATAGTAAAAATAAATGTCATTAATGTCATAAAAATAGACAAATATGTAATGGAAAAAGAAAATGAATATAGAAAGTATAGAAAAACTAGGAATTAATGCTAATTTAATAGATAAATTTTTATGGAATATAGGTAATGAATTTTGTAATAGAAATACTTGAATCCATTGTTCATTATATGATGATTGTAAAACAAAAATAGATTGGATATTGTTGCTACTATGTAATTTATATGATTTTAAAAGGAGAATAGAAGTTAATGAATAAAAAAATAAGAAAAGCAATTAGAACATTCTTAATAAAAGACGATGATGTTATTGTCATTAAATATAAAACTGAAAAAAATAAAAATTATTATGATATTCCTGGTGGAAAAATTGAAACCAATGAAACATCTATTGATGCTTCAATCAGAGAATTTAAGGAAGAAACAGGAATTGATATTTTAAGACAGAAATATAAAGGAAATGTTATTATAGAGTATCCTAATATAATCTTTGATTTTGATATATATTTAGTTGAAGAATTTAGTGGTATTCCAAAAGAGTTTAAAGAAAATTATTCTATGTGGATAAATATAGATCAATTATTTAATGAATTTAAAAAATTTCCAAGTATAGAAATATTAAAATACTTAAAAGAAGATAGTATTAATTTAAAAATATATTCTGATGAAAATCACAATATAGTAAAATTAGAAAAATAGAAGGAATATCATGATGAAAATGTAGATATTGTGATGTTAAAATTAGAAAATATAATACCTGAAATATTTCATTACATTGAAAATAATAAATTGCCAGAGCATTCAAAAAATTTGGTAGCAGATATTTAAAGACAATCGAAAATAAACATTTTGGTACTGGTGTAAAAGATATTAATGAAGAAAAAGAATTTATTGAAGAAAATAAATTAAATGACTCAGAAATAACTATTACTAAAAACCATACTTTTTTATTAAAGATCCTAATGGAAATTATAGAAGAAGATTAAAAATAGATTAATATTATTTAGATTATTTTGATAGGAGGTTTGAAATGAGAGTAGCTACTTGGAATATTGGAGAAGATGAAAGAAATGATGATGGTAAATTAACTATAGATTCTTACAACCATATTATAAATACAATAAAGGAAGAGAATATTGATGTTTTATGTTTGCAAGAAGCCATTATTAAATCAAATTATTTACCATCGATAGCAAGTTATATTAAAGAAAATACTGATTTAAAGTACATAATTGAATATGAACTTAGTGATTCCCATATAAATATTGGTTCAAAAATGGGAGTTGTTATCTGTTCAAAACATGAAATAAAGAATTATAAAATGGTTAAGTTAGATAATCCTAATCTTATTTATTCTGTTAATGAAAATAAGACTTATTATTCACACGATAAAGGTTTTATTATTGCTAATATTAAAGAGTTTAGTATTATTAGTGGGCATTGTTTACCCTTTCATGTATTTAAAAAAAATCCACTAGATTATTTAGAAATATTTAAAAAAATAGAAGAGGAATTTATTAAATCATATAACTTAAATAATAATATTATACTTTGTGGTGATTTCAATTATGATAATGTTAATCAATTATTTCCTAATATAATGAAAAGCTGTATTGATTTAATAGATTGTCCTACTAGAAAAGATAAACAATTAGACCATTTTATTATTGGCAATAAGTTAAAATGTACTTATAAAAATATCAATAGTAGTATTTTTGATCATAAACTAGGAATTTTTGATGTAAATGTTAGTTGAAAAATATGACTTACAAGGTTTAAATGAGGAATAAATTTAAAATATATTAGTGGTATTTAATTCAACCACACAATCAACCATCAAAATAAGAGATTTTTATTTTAAAGTTATAAACTTATATAAACTTTTGTAAATTAAAACTCTTTGAAAATAAAGGGCTTGTTAATATAAAAAATAAAATAGTACGTGATTTAAGTTTGATCCCTGAAGGAGCCTTATGGCCCCATTTTTGTTTATATAAGTTTAAAAAAAATTTATTATAGAATTTATAAAGTTTATAAAAACTTAATTTCATTTTAATTAATTTAAGTATTCTTGGTAGTTTTAAAAACTAAAAATTAACCTAATTATACCATTCAATCAATCGCATTCAATAATATCATTTAAAATATATTTTTACCACACATCATGCTAATACAAAAATACATGATGATTTATTTGAATAAAACAATATGAAGTGTGATATTTAAAATTGCATCTTAAAGAAATGATTATAAAATTATGGCACAAAATAAAAAAATATGATAGTGAACTTATTGAAATGCTAAATTTATATGATTACAAAAATACAATGAAATAGATAAAATAAATAATCAAGATTAGTAGCCGTAAAGCTAATTTTGCATACCTTATTATAGGTGATAATATGAATTTTCAAAAAATGCATGGCTTAGGAAATGACTATATATTTATAGATAATTTAGATGAACAAAGTTTGGATATTAAGCCATATATAAGTAAGTTATGCAATAGAAATACTGGAATAGGTTCTGATGGAGTAGTAATAATGGAAAAAAGTAATAAAGCGGATTGTTTTATGCGAATATATAACTCAGATGGGTCAGAAGCAGAAATGTGTGGTAATGCAATAAGATGCGTAGCACTTTATCTATATGAAGAAAAAAATATAAAAGGGCCAGAATTAAAAATAGATACATTAAGTGGCATAAAGGATATAACATTAAATATAAACAATACAACAAAAGAAATTGAAACAGTAAGGGTAAATATGGGATCCCCTAGCTTTAAAGGGAGTATTATTGGAATTGATCCCAAAATAAACAATTATATTAATAGACCAATTATAATAAATGGGACAACTCTAGATGTAACAATATTATCAATGGGAAATCCACATACAGTAGTATTTGTAGATGATATTGAAAAAGTGGATATAAATAAATTAGGGCCAAGTATAGAAAATCATGATATGTTTAAAAGTAGAACAAATGTAGAGTTCGTAGAAATTATGGATAGATTTAGAATAAAGATGAGGGTTTGGGAAAGAGGTAGTGGAGAAACGCTAGCATGTGGGACAGGTGCTTGTGCTGCAGCAGTTGCGGCTACTATCACAAATAGGACAAATAATACAGTAGATATTTATATGAAAAATGGAGTGTTAAAAGTTTACTGGGACTTTGACTATACAAATAATGTATACCTTACAGGTACAGTAAACAGTGTATATACGGGAAAAATTAAATTAAAAACAATTAAGTAAAATTTATTGACATTTAATTTATTTAATAATATGATTATGTTAGCGTTATAGCAATATTGCGTGTTATTTTTATCAAATAAAATGTTAGAGTACATTAATCAAAATTATAAAAATTCTAGTATTTTATATAAATAATGTTAAAATAATATGTGAGGTGTTAAAAATGACTGACGAACAATACATTGATATTGCAATAGAAATATCTAGAAATGCACAATATCCCTATGGTGCTATAGTAGTAAAAGATGGAAATATTATTGGTAGAAGTGATGATAGTACATTAATGGAAACAAGCATGTATTCTCATGCAGAATTAGAGGCAATAGAGAGTGCATCTAAAAATAAAAATTTATATGGAGATTTAAAAGGTTCAACAATGTATGTATCTTGCGAACCTTGTATGATGTGTATGGGAGCAATTCTTTATGAAGAATTTGGTAAATTAGTTTATGCAGCAACATTGCAAGATAGTAATGATAATTATTGCCCTGAAATCATAACTAATATAGACGAACTTGCAAAATATTCTAAAAATAAATTGGAAATAATAAAGGAATTGCATAGAGATAAAGCCGTAAATATAATTAAAGAAAGGAGCATAAATAATGAATAATAAAGTTGTATTAGTAACAGGTAGTTCAAGGGGGATTGGAAAAGCCACTATTATAGAAAGGGTTATAATGTAGTAATTAACTATATTGAAAGCGATATTGAAGCAAAAAAACTAAAAGAAGAGGTAGAAAATAAGTATAAAGTAAAGGCCTTAGTAATTAAAACAGATGTATCAAAAAAAATTGAAGTTAAAAATATGTTAGAGCAAATTATAAATGAATTTTGACATATCGATGTATTAGTAAATAATGCTAGTATCGTTTATGATAGAAGCTTTGAAGAAATTACAATTGATGAATTTAAGAGAACATTAGAAGTAAATGTTATAGGCGCATTTATTACATCAAGAGAAGTTTCAAAATATATGAAAGAAGGAACTATTGTAAATGTTCTTTTACAAATGGCACAAAAACAATATCACCAGAATGTTTAGATTACAATATTTCTAAGGTAGGATTACATGGCAAAATTACATTTGTAGCAATGAGAGATATAGAGAGGGATGAAGAACTAACTGTTGATTATGCCTTTATAGATAATGAAGATTATTCATTTAAATGTACTTGTGGTTCATAAAATTGACGCGGAGTAATTACAGGATTTGATTGAAAAATTAAAGAATTGCAGGATAAATATTATAATTATTTTGCACAGTATCTTAAAGATAAAATAGATCAAGAGAGAAGTAAATCTTAAGCGGTATTTAGGTTCTAAAAATCATAAACTTTGATAAAATATAATGGTAAATTTTAATCACAAATAAATATAAATAAACAAAAAAATAAAGGAAAATTTGACGTTTTAATTTAAAAGGGTACGAAAAAATTCCAACCTTTAAGGAGCCTTATGGCTCCATTTTTGTTTGTTTTAAAGGTTTAGTATTCGATATTTAGTCGATTTTAGATGGTATAATTTATTCACCGGAAAAATAAAAACGAACAATTCAAAGCATTAGGAGAAATTAAAACTTCATATGCAGGTATGATTTTTTTCTTAATACATACTTTTATAATGGGTGAAATATTATGTATAAATTACCAACATTAAATTACTTGTATCAAGATTTAGAACCTTATATTGATACACATACATTAGGTTTACATTATAATAAACATGAAAGAAATTACTTAAATAACTTAAATAATTTATTGATTAAAAATGGTTATGATTATAGATATAATTTAGAAGAGTTAATCTATCATATTAATGAATTTCCAGTAAATGATAGAGAAAATATTTTATTTAATTTAGGTGGAGTTTTAAATCATAATTTATTCTTTAAAAGTATTAGTCCAAAAGGAGAAAAGCCTTCTGGTAATCTAAAAGTCGCAATAGAAAATAAATATGGAAGTTATGAAGAATTTTGGAAAATTTTTAAAAATAGTGCTTTGAAGTTAGAAGGTTCAGGATATACTTTTTTAGTTATTAAAAACACTGGAGAACTAGATATTATAAATTTAAGTAATCAAAATACACCTTTGTCTTTAGGTTTTATACCACTATTTACAGTTGATATGTGGGAACATGCTTATTACTTAAATTATAAAAATGATAAGAATAAATATTTGGATAATTATGAGACTATCTCTAATTATACAAACGCTAGTATAATATATAATAGTATTAGTCGAGCTTCTTAAAAATTTTAAATAAATTAAGAAAAGATGTAAATGTCCATGATTTAGCTATATATTTTTTCTAGTCGTTATAGAAACCCTTGAAAGATATAAAAAGGATGATTGATGAATCTACTGTTATATAATGAAATAACATAACTAAGAAATTCAATTTAATATGGGAAAAATTGTAATTTAGATACGTTTTTATATACATACTGTTGATATCTATATCTAATTTTTAGTATATAAAATAGAATATTTATTCTTGGATAAAGATATACATTATTAATAATATATGTTATAATACCTTTTTAAACAAAGGAGGCCTTATTATGAATTCTTACAAAAGGGCACAGCTACTGGTTGAAATTTACGAAAAATATACAGATTATCAATTTATATCATCAGGAAATGAAGAAATTGATTTATTAAGAAAGTATTTAATTCGTGATATCAGATTAGTAAATGCAATTATAAGTAGTTATTCTCAAATTGAAAATGCAGATATTCATCTAGATTCCCCAATTTCAAAATTACTTGAAGATCATAGACGTTTCAGGGAAGATTTAGATAGGAATGTTCTTGCAGAAAATGAGTATTTAAGTGATCAATATTCAAAAAATAAAGACATCTTTATCAGATCGGCTAATTTTTATTTAAGGGATGTATATACTAATTATGACATAGATGAAAAAACTGCCTTAGATATAATATCAAAAATTACTGGTATTTCAAGAGAAAAATTAAAAGAAGCTAAGGAAAAGAAAACAGAACCGACTGAATTAGAAAAAAATTTAGAATCTACGATAGATTTAGGAAGAAGAACATACAACTTTAAGACAGATACAATTTATAAGGAAATGCCTCTATTACTTAAAGACCTTAATTATGAGAGTTTAGATATCGAAGGAAAAATAAAAGCTATAGAACAAGCCCTAAAAATATATATAACGAGAGCCCTAGTTTTTCCAGGTGTAAGTGACCTCTATAGAGATTTTGAAAAGGATGTAGAAGATTTAATTCAAATAATGGCGGAATATTCTAATAATCCTAATAATGTGTGGGATGTTATAAATTATATTGTATGGATTATTGGAACACTTGGAAAAAATTTTAATATTGTTTGGAGTGATGATTTGAATTTAAAAAATAAATTATGTATAGATACTGATAGAATGTTAATAGTTGTGCATAAAAATACTTCACCTGTGGTAGTTTTCAAAACAATTTATGAAAGGTTATTTAATATTCAATATTTAGAAAAAGGCATTAGTTTAAAAAGAAAATAATACTAGTAAAAGACATTTTTGATTACCAAAAGTTTAAAATTCCTATAATACATGTTAAATTAAGGATGATAACTTTTTATTTAGAATAAATTAAATTAAACAAAAAATTGTTTGTAAACCCTTGAAAGAGGGTATTTTTTTTATTAATAGATAAAAAATCTTTAGGCAATCTTTAGGCGACCACTCTAACGAAGTATAATTATTTACTATTATATTAAATAATTCATTATTTAATAATATTTTTATATAAATTTATTTGTTAAAATGTAACTAGTATGGTAAAATAATACTTGGAGAAATTACTATAAGCTAACAATAAAAAATATAAATAGTTGAATGGTGGTATTTGAAATGGAAGATAACAATGTTATATTTTTATTTAATAAAAATAAATTAATAAATAATTTTATTGAGTATAATAAATTAGGTGTTATATATTATCCTTTAAAGACTAATTCTAATAAGTTTTTAATACAAGAAATTAATAAATTAATAGATAAGCATGGCGGAGGATTTTTAATTAGTAATATTGATCATTTTAATAAATTAAAAAAAATTAATGTGGAATCTAGCAAAATTTGTCTTATAAATGTTTTATCTAGTAATCCATCAACGAAATATTTATATGATAATGGGGTTAGATTTTTCGTTTTTGATAATCTAGATTCTTTAAATAGTTTTGTCTCATATGCAGATTTGAAACAATGTAAAATTTCTATTAGAATAAATACAATGGAGGTTTTTAATGACACTTTAATGCATTTGGGGGCTAGTACTGACGAATGTACAGAAATGCTTAATTTATTAAATAATAAATGCAAAAAAGTTGGTGTAAGTTTTTACTTGCAAACTAAAATAAAAAATGAATTAAATGCAATGGGGAAAATGCTAAGTTATATAAATCATCATTTTAATAATTTTAACTTAGATTTTATTAGTATTGCTGGAGTAAAGAAATATTCTGAACTAGATTATGAATATTTAAATAAAATAAAATTATCTATGAATTTGGATGAAATTATTTTAGAACCTGGAAAATATTTAGTAGGAAATGCATTTGATATGTTAACAAAAGTGATAAGATTCAAAAAATTGAAAAATAAATCAATAGTAGTAATTAAGAATGGAATATATAGTGGTTTATTAGATGTACTGCTGTATAATGAAAAATTTAAAATTTATTTTAAATCACAAAATAACAATTATATCGAATTTAGTTATAACAAGGACACTAATCATAATTATGAAATATATATGTGTGGTGGTTCTTCCGATAGTGGCGATGTAATAGGTATAATGTATATTAATGAAAAATATAAAGATGAAATTAAGGTTGGAACAGAAATATTAATTAAAGATATAGGTTCCTATTTTGAAGAATTTTTTATGCCATATGGTGGGGATATTAATAAAATTTATATGGAGGTTGATAAATATGAAGTTTAAAATGTTTAGTGTTGTGGTTGGTAGTGAAGCCTGTATAGCAAAATGTCCATTCTGTGTTTCCTGTGAAACTCCAAATAAGGAAAATTTAAAAAGTTGTGAAATTAATTTTAGAAATTTAAAAATTGCAGCAAACTTGGCGAATAGAAGTAATGTTGATACTGTTATGCTTACTAGTAGAGGTGAACCTTTATTGTTTCCAGATCAAATAACAGATTATTTACATAATTTGAAAGAATTTAATTTTCCATTTATCGAATTGCAAACAAATGGTATTCTATTACAAAAAAATAAAGATAAATATGATAAATATTTAAGGGCATGGTACGATGAAGGACTTACTACTATAACAATATCAGTGGTTAGTCATAGACCAGAACTAAATAGAAAAAATTATATGCAAGATAATTCTAATTACATTGATTTACCAAAATTAATTGATTATTTGCATGAATTAAAGTTTTGTGTAAGATTAACTTGTGTATGTTGCAAAAATATAATGGATAACAGCAATGAAGTTCAAGAATTTATTAAGTTTGCAAAAGAGAATAAAGTTGAACAAGTTACACTAAGACCAGTAAATGATGAGTATAGACGTGAATCTGCTAGATTGTGGATTTTAGAAAATAAACTTACTGATGAAAATAAGAAAGATATTAAAGAGTATTTAGAATCAAATGGAACAAAACTATTGGAATTAGAAAGAATTGGTACCATTTATGATGTTGATGGACAAAATGTATTATTTTCTTTGCCACTAACTAAGTATACACGTGATACTAATCCAGAAAACTTAAGAAACCTAATTTTCTTTCAAGATGGTCATATTAGATATGAGTGGGAAATGGAAGGAGGAATACTTTTATGAAAGTGTATAATGAAAAAAGTGATAAACCAATTAGCACTTCGCTATTAAATATTATAGACGAGATTAGAAATAAAAAGAATTTTGATCCAAAGGATTATGTAGAACAAAAAACAAAATTATTAAATAGTTATATGAGTAAATTTAACTTAAAATCCTGTGTAGTAGCAGTAAGTGGTGGAATTGATTCAGCAGTTGTACTAGGAATCGTGAATTATGCCTATAGACAGGAAAATTCACCTATAAAAAAGGTTATTCCATTATTACTCCCTATTACTAAATCAACTGGTGTTACAAATCAAGAGGAGGCAACTAAACGTGGAGAAGAATTATGTAATAAACTAAATTTAAAATCTTATATTGTCGATCTATCAAGAATTAATACAGATATTAGAAATGATTTAGAAAGTGTGTTAAAAATTACAGGCGATGATTGGGCAATAGGACAGTTAGGGCCATATAGTAGAACACCTATTTTGTATTATACGACAAGTTTGTTATGCCAAGAGGGATTTAATGCAATAATTTGTGGTACTACAAATAAAGATGAAGGAACATATTTAGGTTATATTGGTAAAGCATCAGATGGAATGGTGGATGTTCAGATTATTTCAGATATTCATAAATCAGAAGTTTACAAAGTTGGTGAATATTTAAATATACCAGAATCTATTATGCAGGTAACTCCAAGTGGTGATATGTATGATAATCGAACTGACGAAGTTGTATTTGGGGCACCTTATGATTTTGTAGAGCTATATTTAAATTATTTAAATTTTACTGACGAAAAACAAAAAGAATTATTGAGCTTATTAGATAAAGAAGCAAAAGAACAATTTGAATTTTATGCTAATAATTTAGAAAATTTACATAGATACAATTTACATAAATATATGGGCTGTTCACCCGCTATTCATTTAGATTTATGGGATAGTTCAGTAAAAAATGGATGGGAAGGATACTATGATAGATTACAAAAAATAATGAAAGATTAAAAGAAAGGAATTTTATTCTATGGTAAAATTATTATGGAAAGAATTAAAATTAGACGAAAAATTCAAACATACTGATGTAGACGTTGCATATAAAAACTTAAAGAATAAAACTCCCAGATCAACATTTGCTTGGAAAGTTTTAAGAGATAAGTATTATTCAGAAATATACAGAGAATATAAAGATGAAGATTTACTTATTAGAGCAGGATTTGTACCTGATCCGTTTACAATAGAAGAAATTGATTATTATAATATAAATTTATTAACAACACCTTTTGATAAACTTAAAGGAAATGTTAGTGATTTAGAAAATCCTATTGTTTTATTATCAACTGGTGGCTTTTATCCTATTCATGATGGGCATATTCAAATGATGGAGTATGCAAAGGAAATATTACAAAGGGACGGATATGATGTCATAGGTGGATATTTATCTCTTTCGCATGATGATTATATATCTACAAAACCATACTATATAAGCAATCAGTATGAAAGAATTAATGAGGGAAGAGAAAAACTTAAGAACAATGATTGGTTAATGATTGATCCCTGGGAATCTATATATGTGCGAGCACCCATAAATTTTACAGATGTCATAGAAAGATTACAAGAATATTTGCAAAAATATATTGATAAGAGGATTAAGGTTGCCTATGTATTTGGTGGAGATAATGCGGAATTTATGTACTGCTTTAAAAAAGATGGAATTGCAGTATGCCTAAATAGAGAAGGCTCTAATAAAGTGTTTAATGAAACAAAAAAAATTAAAAATGATAATATGTATTTTATAGATAATTCTACTCCATCATCGTTACTTTCTTCAAGATATATTAGGCAGAAACAATTAAAGGAACTTATTTCATACAAAGATGTTGGAAATTATTTAATTAGAAATGAATCATTGTTACCGCTATCTAATTTAATTAAAAGAGGTAATAAAGAATTATTACAACAATTACAAGAAGAATTTTTAAATAAATTTATGAGATTATTAAGTAATTGTTTTGATAATAAGATATTTATAAAAGTTATTAATATGGAATTTCAATTAAAAGATGCTTATAATTATTTACAAAAACAAAATACAATTAACTTAGATAGTTATTTCAGAGGGACTTATAATCTAGAGGTCTCAAGATTGTTTGGTGTTAGTTCATATCAGGATAAATATATAAAATTAATTGGTAGATTAGGGCATGAAACAATTAAAGAACAAGTAAGAAAAATTAAGAGTGGTAGTTATATATTAGTTGACGATGATTCAGTTACTGGTAGAACTTTAAATAGTATTAGAGAGAAATTGCCAACTGATGTATTAATAAAAGAAACATACCTATTAGCAAATTCAATTAATGAAAAAGTTTTTGATGTAGTTGACTTAAGAGACTTTATAGTTGGTACAAAAAATAGTGGTTTAGTTGTAAAACTACCAAATGGAATGTATACAAGAGCCCCTTATGTTATGCCTTATGTAAATTTAACCACTAGGGCAAGTATCCCACCAAGTAAAGAACGTGATTTTTCAATAGCGATTTGGAAGATAAATAAAGAATTTTATCAACAATATGATGTTAATTTAAAATTGAAAGATGCAGATTCAAACTTTATAACATTAATGAATTATGTAGGATTTAGTAATGAAGATAAAATGGTAGATATTTGTGAATGGCATATTAGTAAACTGTCAAATGATAGATTTAGAACTGTTAAATATACTGATAAATTTAGAAATAAAATAATAGATTTTTTGAAAAGTGTCGCCATTGATGAATTTGGATTTAAAGAGTGGAAAGATTACTTGGAAAATAAATCTTTTGAACCTTATAAAAGCGATAGTTCAGAATTTTTAATAGTATTTGATAATGAAAATAATATTATCGCAACTATTGGTGCATTAAAAGTTGATGATGAAACAATTAAGTTAAATAGCTTTTACGTAAAAAAAGATTATAGATATCATAAAATAGGAACTAAATTGTATAATGAAATAATAAAATTTTCAAAAGAAATGGATTATAAATATATGATATTATGCACTTATGATAGATATGATATAGCGACTAAATTTTATCAAAAACAAGGCTTTAAAATATATAAAAATGATGAATTAGAAAGATGGTATAAGAAGGAATTGTAGTGATGTTATGTTAGAAGAAGAAATTATAAAAAACTTTATATCTATAACTGATAAAAATTCAGATCCAACTATTGGAAAATATTCTTCAAAGAAAAATAGTTTTTATGAAGATATTAAAAAATGGCAGTCTGATAAAAAAATAAGTGAATTAAATATTAAGCCTATTCAATTTACATTTGAAATAACAAATAAGTGTAATTGCAATTGTAAAGATTGTGGAATGGCTGCTAATAGAATAGATACCATAAGAACAGTTATAGAAGAGTATGAATTAAATAAAATTGTTGATGATTTAAATAAAATTGGTATTCCTGCTATTGCGATAACAGGAGGAGAACCATTTTTAGAATTTAATAAAATGTGTTCTATGATTAACTATTCACAAGAAAAAGTTGATATTATTAAAATAATATCAAATGGTTTTTGGGGTAAAAACGCAGAATATTATTTTAAAAAACTTGAAGAAAATGGATTATTTAAAAATAAATTTTTTGTACCATCCCTACAAATTTCAATAGGTGAGCAAACAGTCCCACTTGAATATATTTGCAATATTATTAAATATGTATCTGATCATTATGATGTAAATGAATTAAATATGGGTATCATTCATACTAGAGAATCAAATTTAGAAGTATCAAAATTGATGCAGTTATACAAAAAATACATTGAGAAATTTGGAGAATTTCCTAAAAATAGAGTTTATTTAACCGATTCTTATTATGTTAATTCAAACCCAGTGGCAACTGAAAAAATTAATGTTGCAACCGAATCTGTGTACAATGAAATTGCTCTATGTGATAATAAGTTTTGCCAAGAAATAGGTACATTTGTTAGTCCAAAAATATTTATGAAATGTAATGGTGACTGCTATCCATGTGAAGTATTTAATTTACATCAAGACATGTATTTGGGGAATTATTTTAAGGATGGACTTAATACTATTTTACAAAATTATAATACAAATAAATATATTAGATTTATAAAAGATTATGGAACTATTGGATTTAGAGATGTTATTCCAAGAAAAGTATTAGAAAGTGAGCAATGCGAAACCCCTTGTTATGCTTGTGAATATTGTATTAAATTTTGTGAAGAAAATAAGTTAATAAGGTGATAATATGGGAGTTATAGATAAAAAATCAAATTTAACAAAATATTTTTTAGAAGATAATTTTGTTGAACAACAAGTATATAAATCAAATAAAAAATTTATACCTTTATATATAAATACTAAATTATATGAGGAAATATTTAATGTTAAATATGATGAACAAAGCGCATTTGAAAATATCAGTGAAATTTTTTCTATTACACTTGATAAAGAAAAATCTAATAATGAATTATTAGGAAAGGGTTATGCAGATAAACAAGAAGATCCAATGGGAATATCATTAAGTGGAAATCAGGGATCAGGTAGGTCATATTTTTATGGTGAGTGTTTCAATATAAAAGGGGATAAAACCACTTTGGCAACTTCTCCTAAAGAAACTTACAGTAATGGTAAATTTTGCCTAGCTGCAGCAATGAAAGAAACCATTATTAGTAATATATTATCGCATGAATTAACTATTCCAACATTTGAAACATTGGCAATACTTGATACTACCGATAATTTTGAATTTGTAAGTGAATACTTAGATATGGATGACAATATAAAAGAAGAAAAATATATATTACCTAGTGTTATAGAGATTAGAGTTAATAAAGATAAAGAACTTTATAGAATAAGTAATGCATTTATTAATAAGGATAAATTTTCCTTTGAGCAATTAAACCAACTATCAGATAAATTGGCTCTTTTGGAAGCAGAAAAATTTATAAAAAGATTTTTGCATGGATCTTGGTCTGTTGGAAACATTTCTATAAATGCCAATTTAATAGATTTTGATACAGGAGCTTTTGTAAAAGGAAGAAATCCACAATATTCAAACACAAATAAATATAAATCTAATTACTTTGGGTATGAAATTTTGGGTAGTAAAATGATATTAAAACTTTTATATGAAAATAGTTTAGATAGTAAAGGGTATTCCTTTGAAGAACTAGAAAAAAATATAGATATTAAATATAATAGATATTTAAAAATTGAATTTTGCAAAATACTTGGTTTAGAGTATGAATCTAATTATTTTGAATTTAAAGAGATAATTGATGAATTATTTGAGAAGTTTCTTGACTTATCAAAAAAATTTATACCAAATTACTATGATTTAAATGTTTCGGGTGAAAAATCCGATAACACGTTTATATATGATTTTTCAGCATTTTTTCAAAAATATTTAATTAGTAGAAATAAGAATGGTGGAGATATACTATTAGGTGTTGACTTATTATTAAATAATGCAATTAAAGTAAACTATAAAAAGGTCGGTTTTATCAAAGGCAAAGTAGAAGAGTTTTTTAGTGAACATATATCACTATATGATGATCCAAACATATTAAATGAGGCAATTATATTCGTAAATTTATATAATAGATTATTTGACATACTAGAAAAAAAATTAGATATAGAGAATATAATGTTTAAACAATATATTTTAAATATGAATAGAAATTATTTATATGGAAGTGAAGGTACTTACAGCAATATATCAAATTTATATGTAAATAAGAAAATAGATAATTTAACTTTAAATAAAATAATTAACAACCTGATTATTACAAATATTAGAAATTTTAGTGATTCAACCTTAGAATATCCTTGCAATTTGGATTTATGTGAAACATATTTATCATATATGGTAATATCTAAAGATTATTATTATTTTGTATTAATACCTTATACAGATTTTGAAATAAGATTTGCAAAATTGTGCATTGACAATGAAGAGTTTATGTTCAAACACAATATGGATGAAAATATACTTATAAGTGAAAAAATACAATATAAGGGAATAAGTCAAATTATTAGTGCTGATATAAAAATACTAGTTAATGGTAAAAGTCATCTAAAAAAGTTGTTATTAGTTAATTAATTAAAAAAGTTGTTATAAATATATTGAAAAAAACAAATATTTATGATATATATATTATATAGTAAATAGATTGGAGGAGTTATATAATGGGTGCATATGATAATGTAAAAGGATCAAAAGAGGTTTTTCAAAGACAGTCAACTTTTTTTTCACCAATGAAGCGAGTTATTTCCTTATTAGAAGAATTAGATAGAAATCGTTTAATAGTTGCAAAAAAAGAACAAGAGTTAGAAGAAGCAAAAAGAGATATGTATGAGGTAGAAAAAAGAGTTAAATCAGAACTAGCAGGTCTTGATCCAACTACTATGGATTTATTCAGAGGAATATTATCACAACAAGAAGACAGTTTTTTAGATAAAAAAGGACCTGAAGGAAGGACTAGATAATAATAAAAGCATTTTTCCATTATATTGGATAAACTGCTTTTTTATTTCTAAATTATAAATATGAAAAAAAATTATAATATTGCAGATGAAGAATGGGAATGGTATATTGGACAGTTATACTACCAGTTAATTAAAAATCTTTATAAAAAAAATACAAAATGTGTTGTGGAATTAGCTCCTGGATTTAGACATAAAATTGCCGATGCACTAAAAGAATTTAATTATGATGGTGATATTTATGTGATTGATTATAGTGCTGACGTATTAGATTATGTTAAAAATAAATATAAAGAAATATTACCAAATGCAAATATTATTTGCATAAATAAAAAGTTTGAAGAAAGTTTAGAATTGATTCCAAAAAATATTGATTTATTCTTATCAAATCATAGTATTGATGATTTAATTATTTCAAGTTACTCAAGTGAAGAATATAATAAAGATTCAAACAATGAATTGCTATATAACGATTTATTAATATTATGGGAGAAATTATATAATGACCCAGAATCAATAACAAATATCACAGAAAAATTAGTACAAGCGTTTAATAATCTATTTAGTAAAAAGAAAATTGAACTTATAATAATGAGCCAATATAAAAGTAATTCATATTTTTTAGAAAAGTCAGGTCATATGGATAAAATTGTTGAGCAATGTTTTGAGAAAATAAAACAGCTAACTAATACAGATGATGAAATCATTAATGACTTATTGGACTTTTATCCGTTTGGTAAAGATGATGAGAGGTATAATGGAAAATACCTTACTGATAATACTCAAAATGCTAAAAATTGGATTGCTGGTAGTTATAATAAAACTGATTATTAATTATAAATGAACTTATAAGGTATTTGACAAAAAATAATATTTGTATTCTAATCCCTCAAAAGAGGGATTTTTTAAACTTTAAACTATATTTTATCAAACTACAATATATAAAAATCGATTAATCTATGCTATAATAATTAGGGGATGATTTTATGAATATTTTAGTTATAAATCCGCCTAATAAGCCTTATACAAATGACTCAATTTTGGCAGAACCTTTAGACGTCCTTCAAATAGCTACAATTATAAATGAAAAATATAACTGTGTAAGAGTGATTGATATGGATGCTAACAGGATGGAGAATAATATAAATGATTATTTAGGAAAACAAAATATTGTAATATTTGTTTATGATTATCAGTTACCATTACATACTTCAGATACCATTTGTAATATTTTTGAAATTATAAAAAATGTAAATAAAGCCACTAAATTTATAATGATCGGAAAAACATCTACATATTATTATCAAAAATTCCTTAATAATGGAATAGATGTAGTAATTAAAGGTATTGCAGACAATATAGTTAATGATGTTATAGATAAAATTTACGATTGTACTTTTCTTAAAGATATCCCTAATATAATTTTTAAAGACAATAATGAAATTATAGAGACACGACAAATTAATATAGCAAATGAATTTGATAAATTACCAATGATAAATAGAAATTTTGTAGATATTAGTAAGTATATGGATACTAGAACGTTAATTTCTTCTAGAGGATGTATAGGGGGATGTAAATTTTGTACTACACCATATTATTTTAAAAATTGGAGTGGAAAATCGGCAATAGAAATTGTTGATGAAATTGAAATGTTAATTAAAAAATATAATACTAAAAAAATTATGTTTTTAGATGATAATGCTACTGTTGATAAAAAAAGAATGTCAGAAATCTGCAGCCTATTAAAAAATAAGAAAGTAAAATGTTTATATGGAGTATTATGTAGTATTAAATGTTATGACAAAGAAATGATTAAAGAGATGTATGATGTAGGATTTAGATGGATTCATTTTGGGTTAGAATCAGGAAGCAAAAGAGTATTAAAAATGATGAATAAAGAAATGGATATAGCAAAGATAAAAAGTATAATAAATGAAGTAAAACAAATGGGATATAGGGTAAGAACAAGTTTTATTTTAGATTATCCAGGTACAACGAAAGAAGATTTAGAAAAAACAAAAGAACTAATATTGTCTATAAAACCACATGAATTAAGATTACATTATTTAGCGTATAGAGTTGGGACTCCAATTTTTAAAGAAAATAAAAATGTTTCTAATAAATCCCAATATATTCATAATAATAAACCAAATGTAGAAAATAGTGAATTAACTATTGAAATAAACCAATTATTACATGAATTAAGAAATAATGATTACAATATAATTACGGATAGTATAGATTGGAATGTATACAATTCTAAAGATAAAGAAATAAAAATTGCGGCTTTTGTTCCAATAAAGTATGGGATGTGTTGGTATGAATAGATTGATAGGTATTACCGGTGGAATGTCATCAGGGAAAACAACACTAGCAAAGCAATTAATTAAAATTAATCCAAATTTTATCTATATTGATGTTGATAAGTTTAGAAGAAATTTATATAATAATGTAAGTTATATAAATGAACTTAAATTAAACATAGCCGAATTAAGGCAATATGATAAAATAAATTCATTAATTCTTAATCAATATATCTATAATGATGATAAAATAATGAAACAATATAAAAATATTTTATATAAATATCTATTTGAATACATAAAAACTTTTTCAAATAAAACTATTATTATTGATTGGGCTTTAATTATTAATGACAATTTAATAGATAAATTTGACAAAATTGTTTATTTAAATATTTCTGAAGATATAAGATTATCAAGATTAAAAGATAGTGACTTAACCAAGAAAGAAATTTTAAGAAGATTTGAATTACAAAAAATAAAGAATATTAAAGGTTATGAATCCGAAAATTTTATGATTATAGGAGAGGATGGCATGAATATTGATAAAATTAATGAATATATAAATTTAACAGAATGTAAATTCACATTACCAAAAGATGATGGAAAGGTTATATGGGAAATTACACATAATTGTAATTATGGGTGTTCATATTGTATTTTCTCTTGTAATAAAAAAAGAATTGATGGAGAATTAACTACAGAAGAATGTTTTCATGTCATAGATGAATTGGTAAATAATGGGTTCAAACATTTGAAAATAACTGGAGGAGAACCATTTATTAGAAAAGATATAGTAGAAATTTTGGAATACGCTAGTAAAAATTTAATTGTTGATATTTCTACTAATGCTTCATTATTAACAGAAAAAATTATAGAAAAATTAAATAATATAAATTTAAAGATGATACATGTCAGCCTAGATGGAAGTAAGGAAGAACATGAGTCTGTTAGAGGTAAATTTACTTATGAAAGAACAATTAAAGGATTAGAATTGTTAAAAAAATCTAAGAATAACATTAGAATAGGTTCAGTGATTCATGCAAATAATGAGAATAATTTAGAAAGTTTAATAAATGATTCAATTAGATTAAATGCTAATGAAATTATATTTTCAATAATGGAACCAGTAGCCGGTCAAAGTAAAAAATTTATAAAAACTATTTCAAATGATAATTTGATTAAAACAATTGATAAATTGAAAGTAAAATATCAGGACAATATAATTATAAATTATAATTTTGGTAAACAACCTAATTTTGTGAAAAAATGCCCTGCAGGAGATAAATTTTTATATATAAATAATATGGGATATGTAAGCCCATGCCCATGGGTTTATGAAAATAATAAAAATTGCATCTCTCAAAAATCATTAAGAGATAATAGATTAAAAGATGTATTAAAGTCCAAAAACATTAAAGTATTTTTATCATCTAAATCACAAGGGGTATGTTATGGGAAAATTTGACAGTATATACTTATTTACAACAGAAAATATTGCAGGATATATGAATGAATTAGATTTAACTGATAAAAAAATTATTACAGTAACGGGATCCTCAGATCATATTATTAATGCTATATTGAAAGGATGTTTAGATATAACAACTTTCGATATAAATCCACTAACAAAACATTATATGGATTTAAAACTATCAGCTATCAAAGAATTATCGTACAAAGAGTTTAAAAACTTTTTACTATATGAAACAGATGAATCGTTTAATTATAAAATAATTAGTAAATTAAAAATGGATAAGGAAAGTAAAAAATTTTGGCTAAATGAACTAGAAAAAAATGATAATGATGGCCTTAAGTTAAGAAAGTCTAATTTATTTAATTTAAAATATTTTGATTATCAAAATAAAATTGATTGTAATATGTATCTTAATGAGAAAAATTATGATATAATTAAAAGTAGATTGAAATATGTGAAAATAAAGTTTATTCAATCTAATTTAAAGGACCTAAAAATTAATGAAAATTACGATTATATGTTTTTATCAAATATATCAGACTATATAAATAATTTTTATAGAGATAATTATTTATATAATTATAAAAAATTAATTTTTAAGTTTTTAAATAAAGTACAATTTTTATATTTTGCTTACATATATGGTATTAATTTTGAGGTTAAAAGAAGTGCTATTGATGATTATGAGGATGTAAAAAAAATATTTGGCGATATTAAAATTAAAAAATTTAAAAGTGCTTTAATTAATCAAAATAAATATATTGAGGATGCAGTATTAATAAAGGAGGAAAATAAAAATGGAAAGTAGAAGTAGTGAAAGTAGAAGTAGTGAAATTATTTATGGATTCGATGGATTTCCAAGAGGACATTACAATGGATATTCATCAGAATTTAAATTTGCTAGTGAAAGTCGTGATAGTTCTAGTTCGTCACTTAACGGTCAAAGTGCATTAGAAAGTAGGACTTCCACTATTTCATCCGAAAGTCGAGCAACAAGTTTTAGTTCTGAAAGTAGAAAAATAGATATTCAAACACCCGTTAAAACTCAAAGAAAACAGTTTAATTCATTGGAGGATATTGATAAATTAATCGAAAGATTAGAGGGATCTTTAACAAACGCGTCTGACTTTAAAAGTGAAAGAACTGAACAAATTTTAGAACAGAGAAGGCAAAAAATTGAACTTTTAAAAAAATTAGCTAAAGAAGCAAGGGAAGCAGAAGCGGAAAAAACACTGATTAAACTGTTAGAACAAGAGAATAGTGAACTTGATGATGCTATTGATAGTATAAACAAAGGATTTCATAGATAATGGAAAACATATATAGAGATTTACATTCTAATCAAAAAATTTTTATATATGAAATGCTTAAAAGAGGTATAAATGTTGAAATAATTGATGCAGAAAGAGAAATTATTAAAGCATCATATAATGGTCATGATGAGTTAATATGTGATAGGGACTCTTCTATAATGCCTTATAATGTTTCAATACTAGCTGGTGATAAAGGCTTTACAAAAAATAATCTAATGATGAATGGAATATCTGTGCCAGTTGGGGAAACCTTTTTAGCTAAAGACATTGATTATATTCAAAGAGCATTTAAAGTATTGAATTGTCCTGTTGTAATTAAGCCAGTTTTTGGTTCACATGGTTTTGATGTATACACCGATTTAAAAACTGAAAAAGATGTTGTTAGTGCAGTTAAAAAGATTATTGAACATGTTGGGGAATCAGCTAAAATAATTATTGAAGAATATTATGATGCCAAGGAGTATAGAGTTTTTGTTACTAGAAATGGCGATTATGCAGTATTACTTCGTGACCCTGCTAATATTTATGGTGATGGTATTAATACGATAGAATATTTAATTCAAAAAGAAAATTATGAAAGAATGAATCCTAGAACTAATGCCTTATGTGAAATATTAGTTGATGAAGAATTAGTAAAATATTTATCAAAAAAGGGTTTATCATTGCAGAGTATTCCAGCAGATGGGGAAAAAGTTTATTTAAGACCAAACTCTAATGTAGCTATGGGTGGCATTTGCGAGGATTATACAGATAGAGTTCATCCAAGTGTTATAGAAATTGGTTTAAATGTCTTAAAAGCTTTCCCAGGGTTGCCTTATGTTGGTATCGATTTTATGACAAATTCAATAACAGAAATGCAAACGGATGATAGTTATAGAATTATTGAAATAAATACAGTACCAGGGATTCATATGCATTTTAGACCAGCAATTGGTAAACCTCAAAACATTGCAAAATACATAGTGGATATGATTTACCCTGAAACAATGGATAATAAAGAGGAAGTATTAGATGAAGAACCTATTAAAAAATTCTAAAGCTTATTATGAAAATAATGATTATTATGAAATTTTTAGTGCTGCTGAAGATGGCGAGAATAAGGTTACAAATTATCTAAAAGAATTTGCAGTCAATAAAATAATATTAGATGCGGGATGTGGTACTGGGAAGTTTTTATCAAGTCTAGAGTTACTATCAAATAAGTATGTTGGTATAGATTTATCAGGTGATCAATTAAAAAAAGCAAAAGGGAAATCTAAAAAGGCCAATTCGGTATTTATAAAATCAGATTTATCAAATATACCTATAGAAAGTAATTCAGTTGATTTAATTATTTCGGCTTGGGTATTAGGTACAATTATAGATATAGATGAGAGAAATAAATGTTTAAATGAATTGAAAAGAATATTAAAACCAGGTGGACAGATTTTACTTGTAGAGAATGATGAAGGTAGTGAATTTGAAGAAATAAGAAACCGAAATAATGATAATAGGACAAGAGATTATAACAATTGGATTTTATCAAATAATTTTATAATAAATAAAAAATTTAATACATATTTTTTATTCAATTCTATACAAGAAGCAAAAAGAAGTTTTGAAGTTATATATGGAAAGACAATTGCTAATAAAATAAAAGTTAAATCAATTCAACATAATATAGTTATTTATAGCTATCAAAAATAATAATAAAGCATTATAAAAAAGTGTTTAAATATGATAAAAAACTTACTCATTAAAAAGTAAGTTTATCCAAGTGCGATATCAAGTATCATCATTACTGAAAAACCAATTAAGGTAAATAGGGCCATTAAGTCCTTTTTTTTATTAGTCTGACTCTCAGGTATTAATTCTTCAACTACAACATAAATCATAGCTCCTGCAGCAAATGATAATAAAAATGGTAATAGTATTTGTACCTTTATAACTAAAATAGCCCCTATTATACCTGCGATAGGTTCGACAATGCCACTTAACTGTCCTATAAGAAATGATTTATTACGACTAATTCCTTCTCTTCTAAGTGGTATACTAACAGCTGTTCCTTCGGGAAAATTTTGAAGACCAATACCAAGGGCTAAGGTCCAAGCAGCAGCAAGTGTAGCGCCTTCAAGCCCATATACAACAGAACCAAATGCGACACCAACTGCCATCCCTTCCGGAATATTATGAAGGGTAATTGAACTAACAAGCATGAAACATCTTTTCGCACTAAATTTTTTTTCCTTTTGTGGATGCCTTTTTTCATATATATCATATATTTTATCACCTATAAAAAGGAGTAGTCCGCCACTAAAGAAACCTAAAAACGTAATTAGCCAAGGAATTAAATTTAAATTTTCTGCCATATCAATAGCTGGTGCGATAAGTGAGAAAAATGATGCAGCAATCATAACTCCTCCAGCAAACCCTAACATTCCATCCATTAAATTTTTATTTATATTCTTAAAAAAATATACCAAAGATGCTCCAATAGCTGTCACACCCCATGTAAATAAAGTTGCTATTCCAGCCTGAATAATTGGATTTAAAGATAAAATTTTATCTAACATAGAAACCTCCATACTTATATATCTTATTCCTATATTATTAATACAGTTAGGCTATTATCTCAAATAATAAAAATTAATTCATATTGAAATTGAAACTAAAAGTTGATAGAATTAAAACATAGTAAAATATAAGGTTTAATTATGAATATTTTAAATGAAAAATGTATGGGAAGAAAATGAATAAATATTAATTACTAATAAACATATTATAAAATGAGATATATTTTTTCTAATTTTAATTGTTAATAAATTTATTAAAGTCATAAATTTTTCCTTGATAAAATAGCAGGTTTGTGATAAAATGAATATGTGAGAAATCACTGGACTTATAAATTCGATAGTTATTAACTTCCTAAAAAGAAAGCAATAAAGATAGAAAAATAGATCCAAAGCTTATAAAGGAGGTAATAACATGGATAAAGATAAAACAATTAAATGTATTGATTGTGGTAATGAATTTGTATTTACTGTTAGAGATCAAGAATTCTATAAAGAACATGGCTTTAACAATGAACCAAAAAGATGTAAACAATGCCGTGATAAAAGAAAAGCAGAAAAAAATAAATTAAATAATCAAAATAGAAATTATTAATAAAAAACTATTGGTTTAAATCAATAGCTTTTTATTTACTATTGACAAATGTTATACACTGTTATATACTGTATATATGGAGGCATTTATGAGAGTTATTATAAGTAATAGTAGCCCTGTTCCAATATATGAACAGATAAAAAATACAATTATAAATCAAATTATGGCAGATGAATTATGTGAAAATGAACCACTTGCATCTATTAGGTCACTCGCACAAGATATAAAAATAAGTGTGATGACAATAAAAAAAGCTTATGATGAATTGGAAGAGGAGGGGTATATTATATCAGTTCAAGGGAAAGGAACTTTTGTTGCCCCTAAAAATATTGAACTTGCAAGAGAAAATGCACAAAAAGATATAGAAAACCACATATCAAAAATAGTAGATATCGCACATGAATTTAATATAGAAAAGAAGGATATAATAGAAACCATAGATATCTTTTATGGGGAGAAATGAATATGAAAAATATAATAGAAATAAGAGATTTAGTAAAAAAATATGATTCTAAATTTAAATTAGAAATTGATGATTTAAAAATACCTAGTGGATGCATCATTGGACTAATTGGAGAAAACGGTGCAGGAAAAACAACTCTTATAAAGTCAATATTAAATATTATTAGTATAGACGAGGGAAATATTAAAATTTTCGATAAGGATTATCAAAAATATGATTCAATAATTAAGGAAAATATAGGAGTAGTACTTGATAATATGTTTTTTCCAGAATTACTAAATATTTCGGATATTAATAAAGTAATGAAAGATATTTATAGAAGCTGGGATGAAGAATTATTTAAAAAATATATTAAAAGATTCGATTTACCAATAAATAAGCCTTTAAAAGCTATGTCTAAGGGTATGAGAAAAAAGTTAGAAATTATTACTGCAATTTCGCATCATCCAAAACTTTTAATATTAGATGAACCTACAAGTGGGCTTGATCCAGTAGTGAGAAATGAAGTTTTAGATATGTTTTTAGATTTTATTCAAGATGAAGAACATACTATTTTACTTTCAACACATATAACAAGTGATTTAGAACATATAGCAGATAAAATAATATTTATTAATAATGGTCAGGTTATATTAAATAATACTAGAGATGATATTCTAGATAATTATGGTATACTTAAATGTGATATAAATGAGTTTGATAAGGTATCAAAAGATGATATAATTTCATATAAGAAAAATAAGTATAATTATGAAATTTTAGTTAAAGATATATTAAAGTTAAGTAAAAAATATAAAGATTTTGTTATAGATAAAATAACTCTTGAGGAACTTATGCTTCTAATGATTAAGGGGGAAAAATAATGTTGGGATTAATAAAAAAGGATTTATTAATGATAAAGGGTAACTTAAAAATGCTATCAATTATCTTTATTGTATTTATTTTAATTGCTTTAAATGGTAATGGAAATTTTGCATTTATTCCAGCTTTCATTGGTGTTATGTTAATTATGTCAACATTTAGTTATGATGAATACAATAAATGGGATGCATATGCTACTACATTTCCAAGTGGTAGAATAAATATTGTAAAATCTAAGTTTATTGCAACGTTTATTTTAATATTAATATCATTCCTAGTAACACTCTTATTATGTCTAATTATTCAATATATAAATAATGATATTAATTTTAAAGAGATATATGAATCAATGTTAGGTTGTTTAATCGCAATTATATTATTAATCGCAATCATGTACCCATTAATTTTTAAATTTGGTATTGAAAAGAGTAGAATAGGAATATTTATAGGAATATTTGGTGTAACTTCACTTGTAAGCATTCTCTCTAAAGTTAAAATACAAGTTCCCAATTCTTTACTAATATTTCTTAGTAATTATGGTTTTATACTGTTTTTAGGAATATCTTTAATATCAATTTTAATATCCTATAAAATATCTCAAAAGATATATTTAAATAAGGAATTTTAAAAATTCAGATTTAATAATCTGTTTTTTTTCATATTAATATTTATTGTGATATAATAAATATTAAATAGATTGGAGCATATTTATGTCTTTTGATTATAAAAAAGAATATAAGGAATTTTACATGCCTAAAACAAAACCAGGCATAGTAACTATTCCTAAAATGAATTATATTGCAGTAAGAGGTAAAGGAAATCCTAATGATGAAAATGGAGAGTATAAAAATACTATAGGTCTTTTATATGCAATTGCATTTACAATTAAAATGAGTTATAAGGGTACTTATAAAATAGATGGATACTTTGATTATGTAGTTCCACCATTAGAAGGACTTTGGTGGCAAGAGGGGATATTAGGTATAGATTACAGTAGAAAAGATAAATTTAAATTTATATCCATGATAAGACTTCCTGACTTTGTCACAAAAAAAGATTTTGATTGGGCAATAAAAGAGGCTACTGAAAAGAAAAAACAGGATTTTTCAAAAGTAGAATTTTTTACATATAATGAAGGAATTTGTGTACAGTGTATGCACATAGGTTCCTATGATGATGAACCTAACACAGTAAATTTAATGAAAGAATATGTTTTAGATAATGGTTATAGAATTGATATAAATAGTACCAGACTACACCATGAAATTTATCTAAGTGATCCAAGACGTACTAGTGTGGAGAAACTAAAAACAGTCATAAGGCATCCAATAAACAGAAATAAAAAATAATATGATAATATAAAGTCATAAATGAGGTGTTATGTATGAAAAGATTTTTAAGAGGAATATTTACTATTTGGATAGTAATATTACTTATGGTATTTGGCCTAGTTTTAAGTCTTAAAAGTGTTGTAATTGATACAGCAGATAGTATGATAAAAAATGAATTTAAAAATAATATAGTTAGTGTTATTGAAAGTTATAACGATGAAAAAATATCAAATGAGGTAATAGAAGAAATTCAAAAATCTATTGAAAGTAATGAAGAAATAAAGGAATTAATTAATACTTATTTTGATAAAATAATTAGTATTTTAAGTGATACTAATTCAAATGAAAGAATAGATGTTTCTAGTGAACTAAACAATATAATTAATGATGGAGAAAAAATATTAAATAATTATGGAATTACAATATCTAGTAATGATAAACAGGAATTATTATCTATAGTTTCAATCAATGAAGTAAATAACTTAATAAATGATACTATAACGAACATGAAAAGTAATTTTAATAGTGATACTAAAGTAATACTAGATATTTATAGTTTTGCGGTTGGTAGAACTTTCAAAATAATATTAATTACTTTAATTATAACAATACTTGTTTTAATCGCACTACTAAAAAAAAGTTATTATAAGTGGTTATCAAATTTTGGAATTTCATCAATTATATCAGGTATAATTATGGGGATATTAATCCCACTATCAATAAGTACTATAATAAAAACTATTTCACTTGATAATGATATAGTAATATCAACAAATTCTTTAAGTAATTATAGCTACATATTAATTATTTTAGGGGTAATATCTATTATATTAAATATAATAATTTTTAAACTATTAAGCAAAGACAAAAAAGAAGATAAAGTAAATACACGAAATGAGGAGATATAATGCAAAATATAGATATAGAAGCAATAAATTTAGCTATACAAGAATCTAAAACAAATAGTCTAAATCATTATAAAAATGGAGGGCCATTTGGTGCAGTAATAGTAAAAAATGGAAAAATAGTAGCCTCGGCTCATAATACAGTAATTGAAGATAATGATGCAACCGCACATGCCGAAATTAATGCCATAAGAAAAGCCTCTAAAATATTAAATACAAGTGATTTATCTGGCTGTACTCTATATACAAGTACTGAGCCATGTCCTATGTGTCTAGCTGCAATTATTTGGGCTAATATTAAAGATGTATATTATTCAAATACTAGAAAAGATGCAGATAATATAGGCTTTAGAGATGATATAATATACGAATATATAAATGGAAAACAACAAAATATTTTAACTAAACATCATATAGAAAGTAAAGAAGCAATAAGCGTTTTTGAAGAATTTAAAAACTTAGAGGATAAAGATATGTATTAAAAAATAAAAAGTGAAATTACAATGAAAACAAGGTAATCATAAAAAATTATGTGTTATAATGATGTAGAAAGGATATGATATTTTGAAAAATATAAAGATAACAAGGAAAATAACCCAAGGAATGTATGTGCTTACAACAATTAATGGTGGATGCATAGTAGATGCAGTTTCGCAAATAAGTAGTGGAGATAATCCATTAATTGCAGTTTCAGTTATGAAAAAAAATTATACAAATGAGTTATTAAAGACTAATGATAAATTTGCCATTTCTATATTAAGTAAAGACGTAAATCCAGAAATAATCAAAACATTTGGCTTTAATTCATCAAGAGACATCAATAAATTTGAAAATATTGAAATTACAAAGGTAGAGGATATGAACATCATAAATGATTCACTTGGATATATGGTATGTGAAATAGTAGATTCTATAGATAATGATACACATACATTATTTATTGGAAAGGTAATAGAAGCAGATCTTTTTAATGATAAAGAGGCTATGAGTTATAATTATTATCAAGAACACAAAGAGGAATTACTTAAAGTAACTACCGAAAAAGGAAAAACTGCCTGGGTCTGTATAGCTTGTGGATATGTATATTATGGGGATGAACTTCCAGATGATTTTAAATGTCCAGTATGTGGAGTAGGTAAAGAATACTTTAAAAAACAGAAATAAATATAGGAGGAAATGAAATGTTAGAAGGAAAAGTTGCAATTGTAACAGGAGGTACTAGGGGAATAGGACTTGAAACAGTAAAAGTATTTAAGGAAAATAAAGCAAGCGTTATTCTATTTGGATCTAAAAAAGAAACCGTAGATAAAGCATTAGAAGATTTAAAAAATGATGGGATAGAAGTAAAGGGATATTACCCTAATCTAAATAACTACGATGATATAAATAATGTGTTAGAAGAAATAAAAAAGGAATATGGACATATTGATATTTTGGTAAACAATGCAGGAATATCAGCAAATAAAAAAATAGAAGATACAACATCTAGTGAATTTGAAAGTATTATGAATTTAAATGTAAATGCAATGTTTAATATGTGTAAATGTGTGGTTCCATATATGAAAAAAAATAAGGGTGGTGTTATATTAAATACAAGCTCGATGGTAAGTATTTATGGACAACCATCAGGTGTAGGATATCCTGCTAGTAAATTTGCTGTAAATGGACTTACAAAATCTTTAGCTCGTGAACTTGCACCCTTCAATATTCGCGTAAATGCAGTCGCTCCAGGCATTACAAATACAGATATGGTAGCAAGTCTTCCTAAAGAGATGATAGAACCATTAATCAAGACAATACCACTTGGCAGAATTGGTGAACCACGTGATATAGCAAATGCCTTTCTATTTTTGGCAAGTGATCTAGCAAGTTATATAACAGGTAATATACTTTCTGTAGATGGAGCAGCAAGAAGTTAAAAAGTATTTAAAAAGAGCGGTGTTTTATGAATCAAGAACATATTGGTAAACTTATAAAACAAATAAGAACTAAAGAAAATTTAAGTCAGCAAAAATTTGCGGAAAAATACGGTGTAACCTACCAAGCTGTAAGTAAATGGGAAAATGGTAAAAATATCCCAGATATAATTATTTTAAAACAAATTTGTAATGATTATAATATAAATTTAGATGATTTTTTAGATGCTAAAGTTACGAATAAAAATAACAAAAAATATAAAATTGCTATACCAATTCTTATAATACTTATTTTAATAGTTATTATATTACTACTGTTTATTATACTTAATAAAAATAATCATTTTGAATTTAAAACATTATCAACAGATTGTGATGATTTTAATTTATATGGAAGTCTTGCTTATAATGATAATAAGTCAGCAATTTATATTTCCAATATAACGTATTGTGGTGGAGATGATAATAACACATATAAAGAGATTAAGTGTATATTATATGAATCAAATAATAAAATAAAGGAAGAAATAAGTAATTGTAGTTATAAAGATAATGACACTATTACGCTTGAAGAATTCTTAAAAACAGTAAACATTAATGTAGATAATTATTCAAAAAATTGTAAATCATATAATGAAAATAGTTTATACTTAGAAATAGAAGCAACAGATTTAAATAATAAAACAATTAAATATAAAATACCTTTAAATTTATCAGAAAACTGTATTAATTAACTCTCAACCAAAAGTTGAGAGTTTTTCAACTTACACTTTATTGATAATTTTATAAAAAATATTTAAAATAAAAATGAAGGAGGATTTTATGAAAAACAAAAAAATTCTAATAATTATTGGTGTGATAGTTATAATACTTTTATCTATTTTATATTTGTTATTTTTAAATAAAGAAAGTGATGCTATTAAATTTAAAAAAGAATATGAATCATTAAATAATACAACAAGAGATAGTGATGGTGCAAAATATAATAATATAAGTATAGACAAATCTAATCCAATTAAATATGTTGATACTAAAGGCACACTTGATGTATTAGAGAGTGATAAGGCTATTCTTTATATTGGTGCTAATTGGTGCCCATGGTGTAGGAGCGCAGTGCCAGTTCTTTTTGAAGTAGCAAAAAAATACAATATAAAAACCATTTATTATTTAAACCTAGATGATGAAAAATCTTCTTTTGAAATAAAAGATGGAAAACTTATTAAGACAGTAAATGGAACAGATGGGTACTATAAATTATTAGATAAATTAGATGATTTATTAAGAGATTACAAGCTAACTGATGAAAATAATATAGAGTATGATACTAAAGAAAAGAGAATTTATATGCCATATGTATTAGGTATAAAAAAAGGTAGAGTTGTATCCAGTCATGTTGGAACTATAACACTAAATGAAAATCAAACAAAATATAGTGAGTTAACTACCACTCAACATGATGAATTATTTGATATATATAGTGAACTATTTGATATCGTTTATGGAAATAAAACAGGTACTTGTAATACACTTGAAGAGTGCAATTAAATGAAATAGTAATTTTACTATTTTTTTTAATCCCAAATTGACAAATTAAATATTTTGTTTTATAATACAGTCAATTTATATAAAAAGAGGGTGTGTTTATGGAATTTGATATTAATAAATTAGAGTCATATTCAGTCAATGAACTATATGAAAACTTATTGCCTATTTCAAATAGTATATGTGAGCAATATAAAAGTACTATAATTACAGATGCCGTGTATAAAAAACTTGTTTTAAAAGCGATAAAAGAAAGTATAAAAAAGATAAAAAATTTTGATACGTACTTTACTAATAAATTAAAAGATACTTTTATTACCTATATATTAATAGTAATAAAAGATGATAACAGTAAAATAGATATATTTATAAATGATTATATTAATAAAAATATTGAAGATGCAAATGATAATTTAATTGCGATTAAACAAATGAGACAGTTAATAAGTTTTTTTAACGATATAAACTATTATCCAAAATTTAATAAATACGAAGAGCTCACAAAAAACGAAAAAATTAGTAATAATTTAAAAGTAATAGTAAATTCAAACTTAACCTCTATTATACACAATCAAATTAGTAAAATATTTGATAACGAAATTTTAATCTCACTTATTGAAATATATTGTATGGATAATAATATCGAAATAGATTCTAATTATATAGAAGATGATAGTCTATACGACGATTTAATGTGTAAGTCCAGCATTGATATTATTAGAGCTTATTTAAAAGATATTGGAAAATATCCAACTCTAAGTGCTGAGGAAGAAAAAGAACTAGGTTATAAAATTTTAGAAGGTGACGAGTTCGCTAGAAAAACTTTAATAGAAAGAAACTTAAAATTAGCAGTTTCAATAGCAAGTAAAAATAAAGGAAGAGGATTAGATCTTCCAGATTTAATACAAGAGGCTAATAAAGGACTTATGAGGGCTGTAGACAAGTATGATGTCAGACTTGGACGCAGGTTTTCTACATATGCAACTTGGTGGATTAGACAAAGTATCAATAGAGGTATATATAATAATGCTAAAAATATAAGAATTTCAGTCCCTATGCAAGAAAAAATAGCAATGGTAAATAGGGTAAGACAAAAATTAATTAATGAGCTACAAAGAAATCCTAGTGATGATGAGGTAGCAGAAATAACTGGATATGAAGTAGACGAAATTAAATTTTTTGATGATATAAGTAGAGATGTCTTAAGTTTAAATGAACCTGTTAATAATAATAATGAAGAAAGCGAAGAAGAATTTATTGATTTTGTTGAATCGGATAATATATCAGTACAAGATGTAGCAGAAAATAATATATTACATGAAGATTTATTAAAATTAATGGATGATTGTAAATTGAGTTCAAGACAAAAACAAGTTTTAATATTGCATTATATGGAAGATGAAAACTTTGCCGATATAGCAAGAAAACTACATTGTACAAGAGAACTTATAAGACAAATCCACAATGGAGCAATAAAAAAATTATTAAAATCTGATAAAATAAAACAATTTGCTGCATATTTAGATAATCCGGAAAGTGCAGTAGAAAAAGTAAAGACAGAAAAAAAATCCGAAGATTATAATTATAAAAAATATGTATATAGTAAAAGACACAAAAATAAATAAGTAGTATGTTTTAAAAATATACTGCTTTTTATTTTTAAATAAACAAAATATAATATTAACTGCATACAATGTAAAGAGTAAATTTATAATAGGAGGAATCATGAAAAATATTATTGAAGTAAAAAATTTAACCAAGAAATATAAAAATTTAATTGCAGTAAATAATTTATCATTTGAACTATTTGAGGGAGAAATACTAGGGCTTTTAGGACCAAATGGTAGTGGAAAATCTACAACTATAAATTGTATACTCTCATTACTTAAATTTAATAGTGGTAGTATTAAAATATTTGGTGAATATATGGAACCTAATTCCTCTGGTTTAAAAAGAAATATCGGTGTAGTATTTCAAGATATTGCTCTTTTTGAGGAACTCACTGTTTATGATAATATAGATTACTTTTGCGGGCTTTATATTAATGATAAAAAAGTACGTAAAAAATATATCGAGGATGCTATTAAATTAGTAGGTCTTCAAGATTTCAAAAAATTCTATCCTAAAGAATTATCTGGAGGATTACTTAGAAGATTAAATATTGCATGTGGTATAGCGCATAAACCGAAAATAATCTTTTTAGATGAACCAACTGTAGCAGTAGATCCTCAAAGTAGAAATAACATATTAGAAGGAATAAAGAAATTAAGAGATAATGGAGCTACTATAATTTATACAACACATTATATGGAAGAAGTAGAAATTATTTGCGATAGAGTAATAATAATTGACAAAGGTGAAATAATTGCAAGTGGGACTAATGAGGAATTAAAATGTTTAGCTAGTATAGAAGAAAAAATAATTGTTGAATGTAATAATTTTAATGATAATTATATTGAACAAATAAAAGAGTTAGAAAATGTAAGTGATGTTTCATATAACAATAATATTTTAACTATTTATTATACTAAGGGAAAAAATAATTTAATAAGTATTATAAAATATTTAAAAAAAGAGAGTATAGAGTATAATAAAATCTATTCCTGCCTGCCAACACTTAATGATGTATTTTTAGAACTAACAGGAAAGGAACTTAGAGATTAATGTTTACACATAATTTTAAATATTCCTTAAAAACTCTCTTTAAAAATAAAACATTAATATTTTGGACATTCGCTTTTCCAATAATACTTGGTACTTTCTTTAATATGGCGTTTTCCAATATAGAAAAAAATGAAACATTAAGTATTATAGATATAGCAATAGTGGAAAATGATGAATTTAAAAATAATAAGGTATTTTTAGAAACTATAAAAACATTAAGTGATAAAGAAAACGAAAAAAGATTATTTGATACAAAATATGTTGATATAAATGAGGCGAAAAAATTATTAAGTAATAAAAAAATAACAGGTTATTTAATACTCGAAGATACTCCAAAGATAATAGTTAATTCAAGTGGTATAAATGAAACAATTTTAAAATATGTAATAGATGAAATAACTCAAAATGAAATTATTATTAATAACATTATAAATAATAAAATTAAGAATAATGTATATACTGATGAAATATATAATGAAGTGATGCAAAAATTAGAAAGTAATATAAACATAAACCATATACAAAACCAAAATTTAAGTTATACTATGATAGAATATTATACTTTAATTGCTTTAGCATGCCTATATGGGGGAATACTCGGTATGAGTTCAGTAGGCAAAACACAAGCCAATATGTGTAGTACTGGTAAAAGAATTTCAGTGAGCTCAACCTCAAAAATAAAAATAATATTCAGTAGTATACTTGCAAGTTATATAGTAGAACTTATAGGGATTATACTTTTATTTTTGTATACCATTTTTATAATTAAAGTAGATTATGGAAATAATTTAATACTAGTTATACTTTTATCAGTTGTAGGCTCACTAACAGGTTTATCACTTGGAATTTTAATTACAACAGTACTCAAATCTAATTTTAATATAAAACTTGGTATTATTATTTCTACAACAACATTATTATGCTTCTTATCGGGTATGATGGGAATTACAATGAAATATACAATAGATAAAAATATTCCTATTATAAATAAGATAAATCCGGCAAGCATGATAACTGATGGATTTTATTCACTTTATTATTACGGTGCGGGTGATAGGTTCTATTTTAATATAATAAGTTTACTTATATCAGCTGGTATTATGGTACTAATTTCATTATTTAGTCTAAGGAGAAAAAAATATGATAGTATTTAAAACATTTCTTAAAGTTTTAAACAAGTGTAAAGGTATAATTATTTTTGAAACCGCACTACTAATATTTTTTGGAGGATACAATATAGAAACAAATGATGTTTCTATAAACTTTGTTTCAAGTAATCCAAATATTTTAATTATAAATAGTGATAAAAAAGAAGGAATTACAAAGAATCTAATAAACTATATAGAAAATAATAGTAATATAGTTGATATCGATGAAAATTTAATAGATGATGCATTATTTTATAGGGATGTAAACTATATTATTTATATAAAAGATAACTTTAGAAATAATTTTATTAATAACAACGAAATAGGAATAGAAGTTAAAAGTACAGGTGATTATCAATCAAGCTTAGCAGAAATGATGCTTAGTAGATATTTAAAAATTGCAAGTATATATAATGAAATATCAAACTCAGAAGAAGAGCTAATAAGTTATATAGATAATACATTGCAAAATAAAAGTGAGATAGAAACTACCTCAAAATTGAATACAGAAAAATTAAATAAAGCAACAGTTTATTATAATTTTACTAATTACTGCTTTTTGGCAGGAAGTATATACGTTATATGCTTGGTACTTTCAAGTTTTAGAAATAAAAATATAAAAATGAGAACTATTATAAGTAGTATGAACTATAAAAAGTATAATAGAAAATTACTTATTTCATGCAGTATGTTCGCTATAACCTTATGGTTATTATATGTATTACTTAGTTTTATATTAATTGGAAGTATTATGTATACAACACATGGATTACTTTACATAATAAATGCTTTAGTATTTACATTTTGTACCTTAACACTTGCATTTCTTCTTGGAAATATTTTAAAAAATAAAACCGTCATAAATGGGATTATAAATGTAGTCGCACTAGGTAGTAGTTTTTTATGTGGTGCGTTTGTACCTATGGAATGGTTACCTGATTATGTAATTAATATAGCTCACATTTTACCATCATATTATTTTATAAAAAATAATGAATTATTAAAAACAATAGAAGTATTTAATTTTGATACTATGAAACCAATAATTATAAATATGATAATAGTAATAATTTTTTCTGGGTTATTTATAATAATTACAAATATAATATCAAAGCGTCAAAGAAAAATTGATTAAAACAAATCAATTTTTTTAATATATATAATTGCTATTAAGTCTAATTTATTGTATAATTACTATCGTATAGTAATGGAGGAAATTATGCTAATAAACGTAATTATGATTATAATAGGATTTATACTTTTAATAAAAGGAGCTGACTTTTTAGTAGATGGATCAAGTAGTATCGCAAAAAAACTTAGAATTCCAGAGATAATAGTAGGCTTAACAATTGTTTCAATAGGAACCTCTATGCCAGAATTGTTTGTTAGTGTAACCTCTGCAATAGGTGGACATTCTGATATGTCTATTGGAAATATAATAGGGAGTAATGTATGTAATCTACTTTTAATACTTGGACTTTCTGCAGTTATAAGCCCTATAAAATTTCAAAAGCAAACTAAATATATAGAGATACCTATGTGTATATTAATAACAGTAATATTTATGATACTATGCAATACAGATAACAGAATCACAAAAATAGAATCGCTTTTATTAATACTTTTGTTTATAATATTTATACTTTATACAATATTTATAGGATTAAAGGGAGGTTCATTAAATAAGGAAGAAAAGATAAGTAATAAAGATATAAAAAATATATCAATACTAAAAAATACCATATATATAATATTAGGTATAGTAGGGCTTAAATTTGGTGGAGATTTCATAGTAGATAATTCTGTTATTATAGCTGAACATTTTAAAATAAGTGAAAAAATTATTAGTTTAACAATTCTTGCTATAGGGACAAGCTTGCCAGAACTTGTTACAAGTGTTACTGCAGCTATTAAGGGAAATAGTGATATAGCAGTAGGAAATATAATAGGCTCTAATATATTTAATATTTTACTTATTATAGGCGTATCTTCATTTATAAATCCTATGAGTTATAACGTAACTTATAATATACAATTAATAATATTATTAATTTCAACAATGTTATTATCAGTATTTTCAATAATACCACCCAAAAATGAAGTAAGTAGATCTAATGGTGGAATATATTTAGTAATGTATGTAATATACCTAATAATTTTATTTATAATATAAGTAAAAATTTAAGAAAATAGATTAGTCTATTTTTTTTTATTATAATTATAAAAGTAAATATAATTCTTAAGAATTTCTTAATAACTATATATAAGAATCATGTTATAATAAAAATATATAATGATTAATTTTGTAGGGAGTGTAGACATGAATATTTTAATTGTAGATGATGAAAAAGAAATAGCAGATTTAATTGAAATCTACTTAAAGAATGAAAATTATAACGTTTATAAATATTATTCTAGTAAAAATATTTTAAGTGATTTAGAAAATATTGATATAGATTTAGCAATCTTAGATGTCATGATGCCGAATATAGACGGATTCTCATTGTGTAGTAAAATACGTGAAAAATATAACTTTCCAATAATTTTTGTAACTGCTAAGGTAGAAGAAATAGATAAAATAAGTGGTCTTACAATAGGTGCAGATGATTATATAACAAAACCATTTGAACCCTTAGAACTTGTTGCTCGTGTAAAAGCACACCTCCGTAGGTATAAAAGATATAATAACTTAGAAGAAAAAAATGAAAATATAATAGATTTTAGAAGTGTTATAATAAATAGGGATACACATGAATTTTATTTTAACGAAAAGAAAATAGATTTAACTCCAATAGAATTTTCAATACTTTGGTGTTTATGTGAGAATAGAGGTAACGTTGTTAAAACTGATGATTTATTTGCAAGTGTTTGGAAAGAAAAATATTTTGAGAAAGATAATAATACTATAATGGTTCATATAAGACATTTAAGAGAAAAGATGAACGATACAAGTAAAAATCCTAAGTATATAAAAACAATATGGGGAGTGGGGTATAAGATTGAAAATTAAGACAAATTACGGGAAAAAATTAACAAATAAATTAATAGGTAGAATAATTATTGTAACTATTATTTATACAGTTATATTCGTTGTAACTTGGATAGTTGCTAGATTTATTTGCGGTTTATTTTTATGGTATCCACAAAATTTATTATATAATGCATTAACAGCAATTGCTTATAGTGCGCCTAATCTTCTATTAATTTGGTTAGTAGGCTTTATAATAATTGTAATAGTGTGTTTAAGAAAAACTCTATTCTATATTGATTTAATAGTGGATGCTAGTGGAAAATTAACTAGTACGAGTGAAGAGTTAATAAAACTCCCAAATGATTTAAATGAAGTAGAAAAAAGAATGAATCAAATAAAGCAAGTTGCTACATATAATGCGAAACTTGCAAAAGAGAATGAACAAAGAAAAAATGATTTAATTGTCTATTTAGCTCATGACATTAAAACACCCCTAACATCTATGATTGGATATTTATCCTTACTTGATGAAGTTAAAGATATGCCAAAAAAACAAAAAGAAAAATATACTAAGGTAGCACTTGAAAAATCATATAAATTAGAGGATTTAATAAATGAACTTTTTGATATCGCACGTTTCAATTCAGAAAAAATAATACTTGATAAAGAAGAATTAAATTTAAATATGATGATAGAACAAATTGTTGATGATTTTTATCCAATATTAAAAGAACTAAACAAAAAAATAACTATAATTAAAAATGAACCTATAATACTTTTAGGGGATTCAGATAAACTTGCTAGAGTATTTAGTAATATAATAAAAAATGCAGTAAATTATAGCTTGGATAGTAGTAATATTACTATAGAAATTACAAAAGTGGATAATTTTGCAAATATTATAATTAGTAATAAGGGTAAGAAAATAAGCGAAGATAAATTAAATAAAATATTCGAAAAATTTTATAGAGTTGATTCTTCTAGGACAACTAAAACAGGTGGGAGTGGACTTGGACTTGCTATTGCAAAGGAAATCGTCGAACTGCACGGTGGTATAGTAAGTGCGACTAGCGATGAGAAATATACAAAGTTTTATATAAAACTTCCAATTTAAAATTAATAAAAAAATATATAAATTGATAAATTATTGTACTTATGAAGGGAGATTTTAGATGAAAAAAATATTATACTACATATTATTTATTTTAATGCTTATTCCAGTGGGTGCTGGAGCAATGGAACTACCTAAACTATATTCAGATAAGGTTTTACTATATGATCCAGAATCACAAGAAATTCTTTATGAAGAAAAAAGTGAAGAAGTTACAAGTATTGCTAGTTTAACTAAAATTATGACTACTATAGTTGCCATTGAAAATATAAAAAATTTAGATGAACAGGTAAAAATAACTTGGAATATGTTAAGTGAAGTGCCATATGATGCATCAGTTGCTGGACTAAAAGTGGGCGATAAAGTTACATATAGGGACTTACTTTATGCATCAATACTGCCATCAGGAGCAGATGCAACAACCGCACTCGCACATAGCATAAGTGGAACAACAGATAAGTTTATTGTCCTTATGAATAAAAAAGCGAGTGAGTTAGGACTTAAACACACACATTTTTCAAACGTTACAGGTTATGATATAGATAATCATTACAGTACTGCAAAGGAAGTATTACAAATACTTTTATATTCATTAAAAAATCCATTATTTAAAGAAATTTATGAAACTAGAACGTATACATTATCAAATGGGTTAAAAGTAGAAAGCACTGTTAACCGTTATAACAGAACACTTAAATTAGATTTATCAAAAATAATTGGTAGTAAAACTGGTTATACAGGGGATGCTGGACTTTGTATGTCGGCCATAATAAGAACTAATAATAAAGACTTAATATTAATCACATTAGGAGCAGAATATTCTAGAACAAACCCATATAATCTAGTTGATACATTAAATATAATAGAATATTTAGATGATAATTATAATACCAAAGTGTTATATAAAAAGGATGAAGAACTTTTTAAAATTCCCGTAAAAAATTCAAAAGTAGATGAGTATATAGTTAAAGTTAAAGATAATATAGAAAAGTATGTTGAAGTTAATTATGACACTTCAGATTTAAAATATGAGTATGATGGTTTAAATGAATTAAGCTATAAAAATAAGGAAGGAGAAAAAATAGGGCATATTAACTACTATTATAAAAATAAATTATTTTATGATGAGGATATATATTTAGTAGAAGAACTTAAATTTTCTTTTTATAAATATTTTATGTCACATATAGTAGAATTTTCTTCATTATTTTTAATAGGTGTTATAATGATTATTTTAATAAAATCAAAATGTAAAAGAAGAAAGAGAGTCTTAAGTAAATCTTAAGACTTTTATAATACTAAATTAAAGAATAACTAATTATTAATTGATACAATTTAAATGTGTTAATTAATAATTTTTTTAAAGGAGTGATTAATATGGCTAGAAAAACCTTGACACAAACCTTACCATTTTTAAGACCAATAAGAGTTTTTCAAAGAAACCTATTTTATCAAATATCTATGTATTTTGATAAAAATAAATATTCAAAGAATTTTGGTAATTTATTAGGGTATGAAGTATGTAATGCGAAAACACTTATGATTAATGAAAATAGTGGACAAGATATAATATATCAAAAAAATAAAGTAGATAATTTAAAAATAACAAGTAAAACAATGAATAGAGTACTTATTTATCCAGGTGAGGTATTTTCATTTTGTTATTTAGCTAAGAATAGCAAAAAATACGGAAAATACAAAAAAGGACTTATTTTAGTTAATGGAAAAATAGTCAAAGAAAAGGGTGGAGGAATATGTCATCTAAGTAATTTATTGTACTATTTGTTTTTAATGAGTCCTCTTGATATAGTTGAAAGACATGGACATAAATTTAAATCATTTCCAAATCCTGATGAAAATTCTTTAGAAGGAATAGATGCTACAATAAGTAGCGGCTGGTTAGATTTAAAAGTAAAAAATAATACAAATAATATATATCAAATTGTAATTGACTTTGACGATGATTATATGTACGCTAAAATACTTACAAATAATAATGTTAATGTAAAATATTCTATTATTAATAGTAATTTTAAATACATAAAAAAGAATAATAAAATATATGAAAATGTATCAGTTGTTAAAATAATTAAAGATAAAAACACTAATGAAATGATATCTAGTCGAAAGTTATATGATGAAGTTGTAGAGGTAAGGTACAAATTACCTGATAGTGTAAAAATAGAGGAGGAATTATGAGTAAAATAAAAGTTGCTATAATTTTTGGTGGATGTTCTAGTGAATATCAAGTTTCACTAGTATCTGCATCATCAGTTATTAGAAATATGAATAAAGAAAAATATGAAGTTATAATGATAGGAATAACAAAAATAGGAGATTTTTATTTATATAATGGAGATATAGACTCTATAGAAAAAGATAATTGGTTTAATGAATCAAGAGTGGAAAAAATAACATTTTCAAGTAACAAGAGTGATAAGGGATTTATTATTTTAAAAACTGGTGAACTTGTAAAAATTGATATTGTATTTCCTATTTTACATGGAAAAAATGGAGAAGATGGTAGACTTCAAGGATTAATGGAACTATCTGATATTAAATATATCGGTTGTAATATGATATCATCCTCTATTTGTATGGATAAATATATATCAAAAAAATTAGTAGAGATGAGTGGTATACCAACTTCAAAGTCCTATTCATTTAGTAGTTTAGATAGTTATAGTGATATAGAAGATAAAATTAGTGATTTAAACTATCCTATATTTGTAAAACCACTCGCATCTGGCTCATCATATGGAATTACTAAAGTGAAATCCAAAAAAAATTTAAAAGATGCAATCAAAAAAGCTTTCACTTATGATGATGAAATAATAATAGAGGAAAATATAGATGGATTTGAAGTTGGTTGCGCGATAATGGGAAATAAAGAACTCATAATAGGTGAGGTTGATGAAATAGAACTAAGTACTGATTTTTTTGATTATACAGAAAAATACACACTAAAAACGAGTAAGATTCATGTACCTGCTAGATTAGATGAAGATATAAGAAAGCAAATTAAAATGACTGCATTAAGTATATATAAAACACTTAAATGTTCTAATCTTGCAAGGGTAGATATGTTCTATACTAAGGATAAAAAAATTGTCTTTAATGAGGTAAATACTTTACCAGGTTTCACCTCACACAGTAGATATCCTAGTATGCTAAAGAAAAGCGGATATTCTTTTAGTGAAATTATTGATAAATTAATAGAACTAGGACTTAAAAAATGAAAAAATATATACTTAAACACTCGGATATTTATAAAGGCAATTTAATATTAGTAAATAAAGAACACAAAATAAATACGGAAATTAATTCAAATAATCTAGTTTCATTTAATAATAATTATAGCAATATATTACTTGATGAATCTGCAAATAAGTTTTTACAAATTATATTAAAAGAAATTAATGGTTTAAATCAAATTATTCCAGTAAGTGGATATAGAAGCTTAATGGAGCAAGAAGAAATTTATTTTTCATCTATAAAAGAAAATGGTGAAGACTTTACAAAAAAATATGTCGCACTACCAAATTCTAGTGAGCATCAAACAGGCCTTGCTATAGACTTAGGACTTAATACTGGAAAAATAGATTTTATAAGACCATCATTTCCAAATAGTAGAATTTGTGATAATTTTAGAAAAACATCAATAAATTATGGATTTATAGAAAGATATGAAAGTGAAAAAGAAAATATAACAGGTATAGGTAAAGAAGAATGGCATTTTAGATATGTTGGTTATCCACATTCAGTTATTATGAAGGAAAAAAATCTTTGTTTAGAAGAATACATAAATTATTTAAGGCAGTATGAAAAAGATAGTTTAAAATATAAAAATTATGAGATATCTTACATACCTTATAATAATGAAGATATAGAACTAACAATAGAAAATAATACAGTAATATCAGGAAACAATGTAGATGGATTTATAATTACAAGGAATATGCATGAAAAATAATGTAAAAATTAATCTTGATAAATTTAGATTTCTAGCTGCCCTTTTAGTAATTTCAATACATACATATCCATTTTTAAATATAAATAGTGAAATAGACTATATTATTACTAGAGTACTTGCAAGAACTTTAGTTCCATTTTTCCTTATGACAACCGGTTATTTTCTTATTCCAAAGGCACTTAAACATAAAGAAATATTAAATGGTTATGTAAAGAAGATAATAAAAATATATATTATTTGTATCTTAATTTATTTACCTATAAATATTTATACAAAGGGCCTTGATAATCTAAACCTTATAAATATCCTTAAAGGCATATTTATAGATGGAACCTTCTATCACCTATGGTATTTCCCCGCACTTATTCTAGGAATTTTAATAACTTGTACAATACTAAAAAAATTAAATAATAAAAAATCCTTTATCATATTCATTATTCTTTATTTAATAGGATTATTTGGTGATAGTTATTATGGCTTAATTAAAAATACAATATTTGAAAATGTTTATAACTATATATTTATGATTTCAAATTATACAAGAAATGGATTATTTTATGTACCTATATTTTTGTATTTAGGTTATACATTTAATACCCATAATTATAACATTACTAAAAAACAGAATATAATACTTTTAATACTTTTCAGTATTTTATTAGGACTTGAGGGATATAACTTATACTTATTAGATATACCAAGACATAACAGTATGTATTTAACATTAATACCATGCATGATTTTATTATTTAATCTGCTAATTAAAACAAATGATACACAAAGTAGAAACTTAAGAGAAATATCAGAACTTATATATATTATTCATCCTATGTCAATTATTTTTATAAGAGGTATTGCTAAATTTATTAAACTGGAAAACATTATGATAAATAATAATTTTATTCATTATATATGTGTAGTAATTTTAACTTTAATTATATGTATTATATTTATAAAAATAAAGGAAGTAATAAAACATGGCTTTAGAAAAAGAAGAAACTTCACTATCTAGTAGAGCTTGGATAGAAATAAATGTAGAAAATTTAATTTATAACATAAAACAAATAGAAAATATAATACCCAAGGATACTAAAATAATGGCAGTCGTTAAGGCAAATGCTTATGGGCATGGTATGATTACTATATCTAAAATATTAGAGGAGTATGGTATAAATGATTTTGCAGTTGCAACAATTGAAGAGGGAATAACTTTAAGAAAAAATGGACTAAAAGGAAATATTTTAATACTAGGATATACAGACCTAAGTAAAATAGAGGATATAATAAAATATAATTTAATTCAAACTATAGTAGACTATGAATATGCATATAAGTTATCAACACTTAATTTATCAAAAAAAGTTAAAGTACATATTAAAATAAATACTGGAATGAATAGACTAGGAGAAAGTTATAAAAATATTGATAGTATTAAAAAAATATATAAATTTAAAAACCTTAATATTCTTGGAATATATACCCATCTTGTAGCACCAGATAGTCTTTTAAAAGAAGATATAAAATTTACACAAAGTCAAATAAATAATTTTTATACTTTAATAAATATATTAAAAACTGAAGGATATAATGTAGGAAAAATACATATTCAAAGTAGTTATGGAATTCTAAATTATTCGAATCTTAAATGTGACTATGTAAGACCGGGGATTATTATGTATGGAGTTTGTAGTGGGAACACTAGGATAAAAATAAATCTTAAGCCAGTTCTTTCATTAAAGGCTAAAGTAACGAGTATTAAATATATAGCTAAAAATGAACCAGTTAGTTATGGTAGAAAATATATAACAAATAAAAACATTAAAATAGCAACTGTCTCTATTGGATATGCAGATGGATTGCCTAGAAGTTTATCACTCAAAAACACTAAAGTACTTATAAATAATCATTATGCCGAAATTATTGGTAGAATTTGTATGGATCAGTTAATAATAGACATATCTAATTTAAATGTAAAAGTAGGGGATGCAGTTACACTAATAGGTGATAAATATTATATTAGAGCAAATTTTATAGCAAAAAAAGCAAGTACAATACCAAATGAATTATTAAGTAGATTAGGTAATAGACTAGAATATAAAATAGTAAAAAATTAAATCAGTTTATTTAATAATATTCTTATTACATTTTATATTTATATTTTGATAATAAGGCTTTTTTCTTTTTTTTAAAAAAATTTAAAAATAAAATAAGGAAGTATGCTATAATATAACTGTTGTGAGTAATAAAGTTAACTTAATACTCATTAACTAGTTAGAGGTTATAGTTAAAATGTATCAAGTAAGTAGAGATAGTAATTTAAAAATTCCCAAAAAAATTGAAATAAATTATAAAAATATAAATAGTAATGATGAAATAATTGCTATAAAAAAAGCTATTTGTATAGCCAAAGATAAAAAATATATAAATAATTTAAGTAGCAATCTAAAAATAACTGATAAGGAACTAGATCTAGTATCAAAAATACCATGTAATTCGAACGACCTAGTAGTTATAACAACAATGAAAAAATTGGGAGCTTATGTAATTACAATAACAGAAAAGTCCCCTAAAAAATTTAGAAGGGTATTTGTAAATAGAATGCAAAATTATTGTTTAGAAACGTTAGAATATTTACTTGAAGCTAATTTTATTAGAATAGATTCAATAGATAAGAAACTACAAAGAGAAGAATTACAAAAAGAGGCAATAATTAAGTTAAAACTTTTAGGATATATTTCTATGGTCGCACAATCATCTGGGTGTATTTTAGGCAGACAATATAAACAAATTTCTATTCAGCTAACTAAAGTAATTAATTTAATAATTGCCTGGAAAAAAAGTGACGATGATAGATGGAAATTAAAAAAATAGGATTATAAGTTGAAAGACTTTTAATTAAGGGAAAAATTAAATTGTGAGGCCACTTGTCCTAGTCCTTAGTTCGCCCGCGCGGTTAACTAAAACGGAAATAAGAATTGGAATAATGTTAATAAACGTGATGGTGGTTGTCGTCCAGATTCACTTTTGAAGAGATTTATTGTAATCTAAAAAACAAGTGAGAGAATATATTTTATGTGAGATATGTGAGTACTGTAAAGTGAAGGAATTTTTCTCTTTTCTAATCGCTAAAAGGAATTAGTGCGATGGGAAAATTGTTGACACCTACACAACCAACAAATATTATATATATTTTTTGGGAGTTATAAGAGGTGTTTTTTTAGGAGTAAATATGAAGTTAAATGAAATTTTTAATTTTGAAAATTTGTATAGAGCACATAAAAATTGCCGTAAATCTAAACAACATAAAGGTGAAGTAATAAGATTTGAAACTAATTTAAGTGCCAATATAATGAATATAATAGATGAAATATGCACAAAAAAATATAAATTAGGGAAATATAAAAGATTTCTCATTTATGAACCAAAAGAAAGATTAATAGAGGCACTTCCTTATAAAGATAGAGTAGTTATAAGGTGTTTTTGTGATGCATGTCTAAAAGATAGAATAGAAAAAAAATTAATTTTTGATAATGCAGCTTGCAGAGTAGGCAAAGGTACTAATTTTTCAATACAAAGATTACATAAATTTTTAAGAAGTGAATATATAAAAGAAAATAATAATGAAATATATTTTTTAAAGTGTGATATTAAGAAATATTTTCCAAGTATTAATCATAATATTTTGATAAATTTATTAGAGAAGGTTGGATTTTCAAGTGATGAGATGTGGTTTATTAAAAAGATTATATGTGAACAACCAAGTAATAGAGATGTTGGCTTACCACTTGGAAATCAATCAAGCCAGTGGTTCGCACTTTTATATTTAAATGAAATAGATAGATTAATTAAGGAAAAGTTGAGAGTTAAGTGCTATGTAAGATATATGGATGATATGATTTTAATTCATAGAGATAAAAAATTTTTAAGGGAGTGTAAGGATCTTATAGAGAGAATGTGTAAAGATAGACTTAAACTATCATTAAACCAGAAAACTGGAATAGGTAAAGTAAGCAATGGAATAGATTTTTTAGGATATCGGCATATTTTAAATTGTAGAGGACGCGTTATAATTAAGCTTAGGGCATCTTCTAAAATTAGATTGAAAAGACATATTAAAACACTAATGAAACTTAGGAAAAACGAGGTAGTTGATGACAATTATATTTTATTACGTAAAAATTCATTTTATGAACATATAAGATTAACTAATGAAAGTAAAGAATTAAAAAATATTGTTATACCTAAATAATTGCAAATTATTTATTTGCAATTATAAATTTTATAAAGAACAAAGTGTACTTTTTTTGATATTATTAGTAAATTTTGATGTAAATAATTTAAAAATAATATAAAATATGCTATACTTAAAATAGGTGATGTAAATGAATAAAATTAATTTAACACTTTTAACAGTAGAAGAAATTTTTGGAAGTGATAAGAAGAAGCCGTTAGAAATATTTGAAAAATATGGAACAAAAGCAGCAATAACAGATTTTTCAGTAGCCTTAGGAGGATATATAAATGATAACTTCTTTACTGATGATGGTAAATCATTAGCTAATAGAACAGGATGGTGGTGGACCAAAAGTCCAATAAACAACGACGCCCGCGCGGTTGACTGGATCGGGAGTAAGGGTTGGATAGTGTTAATGAACGTGGTGGTGGTTGTCGTCCAGCTTTACCGTTCTCATCAATCTCTAAAATCTCCTCGAACGTAGTGAGAGGTAGAAATGGTATTCTCGAAGTAGAATTTGGAGAATATCCACAGTGGACTTGTTCAAAACAATTAGGTAAAACATTAGAAAGATTGTATAGAAGTAACACCCTAAATAAAACAGGAAAATGTTATACAACAGATTCTAGACCATATAGTGAATATGATAAGGGATTCGCTTCTCAAAAACATATAGAATATGAATATAATGGTAAAAAATATGTTAGAGTCAAGGTTAATTCATATTTTGATGGTAGTGAAATAACATTTTCAAATGGAGAAAAGTATAAAGATGGGGATTTTATTTGGATTAGTGTTAGCCCTATAAAATGGTTAGTAGATGAAAAAAATGATTTAGCAATTACTAAAAACATAATAGTATCTGGAGTTCAGTTTAATATAGAAAGTAATTATAATGGGAAAAATTTTGATAAGATGAATATAAAAAAATTTTTTGATAACGATTTATCAAAAGATATAGTATTATCAAAAGATTATGATGTAAATTTAAATAAGACTGATATAATGCCCAAAAACTTATTGAAAAAGAAAAATCCATATAATTTTAACTTTGATAATGTAAGTGAAGAGGATATAATAAAAGGTTCAGTAGAGAGCAATGTTTCAGTATTTTTACATGGACAATCAAGTGAGGGTAAAAGTGCAAGGGTAAAACAATTAGATCCAGATTTAGAAATCATATATTTGGGTACAGCAACACCAGAAAGTTTAAATGGAAAAAGTGTGTATAATTCTAATACAGGAGAAATGATAGATGTTCCTCCTACATGGTATAAAAAAATCAAACAAAAATGCGAAAGTGAACCAAATAAAATTCACATATTGTTTTTTGATGAATTAACAAATGCAGTACCTTCAATACAAAAAATGGCATTTAATATTGTACTTGATAAGGAAATAGACGGAAAGTGGAAACTTCCAGATAATGTAAGAATAGTTGCAGCTGGAAATGAGTTAAATGATTCCCTTGCAGCTAATACAATGGCGGAACCATTATTTAACCGTTTCGCACATGTATATATACAAACAACAGCTGAATCTTGGTTAAAATGGGCGTGTACGCCAGAGCAAGAGTATAAGAGATTAGATTATCAGGAGTCAAAACAAGAATATAAAATACATCCTGCAATTTATTCTTTTATAGCATTTAGGGGAGATGAAGTTTTAAGAACAGAATATACTGGCGATAAACCAAATGCAGATCCAAGAAAATGGGAATTAGCCTCTAAGGTACTATACCAAACTAGAAATCCTGAAATGCTAAGGGCCTTAGTTGGTGAAGATATAACATCTGAGTTTTGTGCATTTTGTAAACAACGGGTTATAACTCTTGAAGATGTTATTAATGACAATTATTCAGAGTATGATTTAGAAATGGGAATGTCAGAAAAGTATGCTACTATAGTAGGATTATCTCGATGTAATTATGAAAATCTAAAAAAAGTTAGAATTTTTGCAATGAAATTAGGTTCAGAATTTTGTGCGTTATTTGATAGTTTATGGGCGCATGGCGACTTAGAAAGAGTAGAAAAAATTGCAGAATTAACGATAGATAATGATTATATTGGAGGTATGAAAAAATGAGTCAAGAAAAAAGATTAGAAATGTTAAATGATTATATTAAAATGAATATTGCTCCTATCTTAGTGGAAAATATCCCATCTAATATATTTGGAAGTAATTCAGTTATTCTTCCAGCAGAACTTGATATATCAATGCTAAATGGGCATTATGAAGGGATAGAATTTATGCCTCCTTCATGGTATGTTCAAGTAGTTAGAAATTCTAGTAGTAGCAATAATATCTTAGTGATAGATGAAATCTCAAGGGTATCAAAAGAAGATCAAATGAAATTTTATGAACTATTAAAGTATCGAAAAATTGGAACATTTGATTTACCAAAAAATTGTGTAATAATTATTACTTGCAGAGATAAGAATATTCCATTAATTAATGAAAAATTAGTATCTTTATTTGTACATATTTAGGTGAATTATGATTGTAGATAAAGATACTATAAAAAAAAGATTACTTGTAAAATATCCTTTTTTTAGAAGTACAATAGCTAAACTTAAAATAGTTGAAGATATAAATTGTCTAGGATATAATGGTAATCCAACAGCTGGTACAGATGGAGATACAGTATATTACCATCCAGACTTTATGAATAACTTAGATGAAGATGAACAACTTTTTATATTTGCTCATGAAGTTGGTCATGTCGCTCTCAATCACATTATAAGAAGTGAAGGTAGAGATCAAGAAATTTGGAATATAGCAGCAGATGCCGTTTTAAATGCAAATTTAATTAAGGATGGTTTAAAGTTTGTTAAGGGCGGGGTTAATATTCCAGAAGCCATTAATTACAATGCAGAAACCTTTTATAATAAATTGATTCAGGAAAAAGAACAAAAAAAATCACAAAATCAAAAAGGTAATGGTAATCAACAATCAAATTCAAAGGCGGATGAGTGTAAAAATAGTAGTCAAAGTGATTCTAGTAATCAAAATATAAAACAAAATAGTAATGACAGCAATAATATACCCGATGATGCAAACTATGATGTCGGATTTGATACTCATAAAATGTGGAATGATGCGATAAATAAGACATTTAATTCTAGTGATGGAACAAATGAATTAGATAACTCCAAAAATGACCGTAATAACAAGGATAAACAGAGTTTTCTAGAAAAACTATTTAAAAAAAAGAAAGACAAAGGTAGACAATTAGAACAAACTGAAAAGGAAAATCAGGAAAGCGAAAATCAAAATAATATTTTTGAAATGGATGAACAAGAGGCATTCAGCAAAAATAGAGAGGAAAAGAAAAAATTACTTAGGGAATTAAGGGATTCATTTGCCAAACAGTCTATAGGTGCAGGGAATACTACTGATCAGTCAATAAGGAAGATAGATAATATTGGAACATCTATTTCATTAATAGACTGGAGAAAATTACTAAAAGAATGTGTAAAGTTTGATATAGATTGGACTTATAAAAATGCAACTATAGAAAATGGTGTAGTTACTCCATATCTTGAAGAAACTCCAACGCCAGAAACTGAAATAGTTTTAGATACCAGTGGGTCAATAGATGATAATTTACTTAGAAATTTTTTAATGGAATGCAAAAATATACTTCAGACATCCAAAGTGAAAGTGGGATGCTTCGATACTAAATTTTATGGTTTTCAGGAGATTAAAACGGTTAAAGACATAGAAAATATGGAATTTAAAGGACATGGCGGTACAGATTTTAATGTTGCAGTAGAAGCTTTCTCAAAACGTGTAGAAAATAAAATAATATTTACTGATGGTCAAGCGAGTATGCCAGAAAAGTCAATAGATGCAATTTGGATAGTTTTTGGTGGAAGGAAAATTAATCCTAAAGGTGGAAAGGTAATTTATATTTCGGACGAACAATTTAAAAGATTATGCTTTAAACAAAATGATGATAATTTACAAGGTAAGAATAGGACAAGATAAATATAAGATCTATGTCCTTTTTTGATATCAAACATTGGGCATTTTCATATAATAAGTAGGTGATATTATTGAATATATTAATAAATTATAAATTGTATATAATTTTATATTTGATATTTTCTGTATTATTTAATCAATATTACAAAGTATCAACTAAATATTCGAAAAATGATGGCGCACTCACTATATTACTTGAACTGATTGGAAGTTTATTTTGTATAATTATGATCCCATTCTTTGAAATAAAATTCCCAAACAATCCTAGTTCATATTTATTCTTCTGTGTAGCAATAATTTTTTATACATTAAATAATAGATTATCTACAACATCTAGAAGTGGAATAGAAGCCTCTACTTATTCTATAATTAAACAATTATCTACAGTATTTATGATATTTGCTGGGATATTGTTTTTTAAAGAGTCGTTTAGTATATATAAAATAATAGGTGCGTTTCTAATTGTCTTTAGCAATATTTTAGTTTTTTATAAAAGAAAGGCTCTAAAATTTGATAAATATATAATACTAGGGGTTTTAGCAAATATTTGCATGACAATCGCATTATTTATAGATGTTAACTATTCAGAATATTTTAATTTAGCGATATACGTTTTATTAACCTTACTTATACCATCCATATTAACATTTATATTTGAAAAAATTCATATTAAAGATATTATTATAGAGTATAAAAATAGTAGCAAAATAAGTATATTTATAACATCCCTTTCATGGGGATTTATGCTTATCTTTAAGCTTTTAGCTTATAATTTTGGCGAGGTAATTATAGTCGCACCTCTATGTAGTTTAACAGTTATTTTAAATATTTTTGCTAGCTTTCTATTTTTAAAAGAAAAAGATAATTTAGTAAAAAAAATTATAGCTAGTATTCTAATAATAATAGGTATAATTTTAATTAAAATATAGTATTTATATACTAAAAATGATATAATCAGTAAAAGATTTAAACTTAAAAGGAGAAGGAAATGAAGAAAAAAAGAATAGTTGTTTTACTAACTTTATTAATAATTTCCATTTTTACTATATTTATATTTAATAATAATTTAAAGACCCATGAAAATATAAATAATAAAAATTCACAAGATGCAATTAAAAATAATAAAGATGAAAATTTTAATGAAGAGATAAAAGAAGTAGAAAAAACAAATTTAGTAAGTTACAATGGATGGTTAAATATAGAAAACAATACATTAGTTAATGAAAACCATGAGAAAATTATGTTAAAAGGAATGAGTACTCATGGAATTCAGTGGTATGGGAATTTAGCAAACTATTCTATGATTAAAAGTTTAAGGGATGAATGGAATAGTAATTTATTTAGAGTTGCCATGTATACAGAACAAAATGGTTATATAGAAAATAAAGAATTAAAACAAAAGCTGATTGAAATTGTTGATAATGTTATAAAACTTGATATGTATGTAATAATAGACTGGCATATATTAAGTGACGGAGATCCATTAATACACAAAGAAGAAGCAAAAGAATTCTTTGATGAAATAAGTAATAGATATAAAGATTATCCAAATGTAATATATGAAATATGTAATGAACCAAATGGAAATATAACATGGGATGATAATATTAAACCATATGCTATCGAAGTAATAGATGTAATAAGAAAAAACAGTAAAAATAGTATAATAATAGTAGGAACTGGAACCTGGAGTCAAGATATTGATAAAGTAAGCAATAACAAAATAGATGATGATTTAGTTATGTATGCTCTACATTTTTATTCTGGAACGCATACTGAGTGGCTAAGGGAACGTGCTTTAAACGTATTAAATGAAATACCTATATTTGTATCAGAATGGGGCGTAAGTGATCTTTCTGGAAATAATGGAGTATATCTAGATGAAGCAGAAAAATGGGTTAATTTTATGAATGAAAATAATATAAGTTGGGCAAATTGGTCATTATCAAATAAAGATGAATCATCCGCACTTTTACTTCCAAATTCTGATATAACAGAAATAAAAGACGAGTATCTATCTCAAAGTGGACATTTTATAAAAAAAGCTATGTTAGAGTGATAAATTTAATTTATTATATGGTATAACTACTTGAAACTCTCCAGAACTATAAGGTGCAACTTGATAGTATTCAAAAAATATAATTAATCCATCTTTAGAAAATGCAAAATTGGAAAAATTATTAAGTGTAGGTTTAGTACCTTCAAACATCATATTAGAATCCACAATATCTTTATTAGTTAATAACTCTTTTCTACTTATAGATGAAAATATATCTAATATATTGGGATTTAGTTTAATAAAACCATTAATATCCATAATTTCATTTTTTGATTTATCAAAAGTTATTGTAAATATTTCATGGTTTGGATGTGCACCTCCAGTATAATAATCAACATGAAATACATATGATATATAATTTTTATATTCATACATACTATAAACAATATCAAGTGTATAATATTGGTCTACTTGGACATTCGCACCCTTAATATCATCTTTAAATTGATATATAATTTTATCAATTTTTTTTGTTATCTCTTCATTCAACACATCAAATTCACTTTCTGGATAATATATTAAAATTTTATATTTGTGTTCATTTATAGCAATCTTCTTTTCACTACTATTAATTGAACTAGAATATTTGCCACAAGTAATAGTATTACTATCCTTATTAAAAAAAGTAGTTAAATATATTAAAAACATAAATATAATTACTAATGAAATTTTCTTCTTCATATTAGAATATATGCAGCTTATAAATAGGAAATAATTATATTTAAAATGCACATAGTATTTGTAAATTACAAAAAGTATGATATACTATTTTTAGTTAATAATTATGCATTTCAAAACAATAAATGTTTATAAAAAGTATTAAGTATTTAAAAGAAAAATATATCTATAGCAAGGAGGGATAAAATGTGTAAATCAGGAGATATAATAGTTGTAAAAGAATTTAAAAATGAATATGGTGAATAAATAATAAATCTGGGTATATAAAATCAGACCAATTAAAAAGGTTTGCTAAAAAATATAACAACCAATTTAGAAAAGGTTGGTTCATAAATGTAAATTATAATTAAAAAGTTGACAAAAATATTATTAAATGATACTATACTTATCAATTATTTATACATTTTTAACTTAATTTAGTGTATAATAGAAAATGAGAGAGGTGGTCAGATGGAAAAGAAAGAAAGCCCTAAATTTCCTAAAGGTTTCTTTACACAACCTAGGCCTACTATAAGTATGAAAGAAGCCTTAAAAGATGTTTCGCCCTTTGAATGGAGTGAAAATATCTTAAAAGGAAAAAGCAAAGTAAAAATAGTATCTACTAAGAATAATAGTTAGTCAAGACTAACTGTTTTTAATATATATATATAAAGAAGGAGATAAATTATGAAAAAAACAAGAAATGTTTTATGGGGGATTGTACTAGTAGCCTTAGGGTTGATATTTGGTTTAAACGCACTAGAAATAACAGATATTAATATATTTTTTAATGGGTGGTGGACTTTATTTATTATTATTCCATGCTTTATTGATCTATTTAAAGATAGTGATAAGACAGGTAATATAATAGGGCTAATAATTGGTATAGTACTATTTCTATGCTGCCAAGATTTATTTGAATTTGAACTTGCATGGAAACTTATGATACCAGTTATATTAGTTATAATAGGTTTATCATTTATCTTTAAAGATACATTAAATATTAAAGTTAGAAAAGAAATAAATAAATTAAATAAAAACGAAACGCAAGAGTATTGTGCAACATTCGGTGGACAAAAAGTAAATTATGACAATGAAGAATTTAAAGGATGTACATTATCAGCAGTATTTGGTGGCGTAGAATGTGATTTAAGAGAAAGCATTATAAAGGATGACGCTGTTATAAATGTATGTGCCGTATTTGGAGGAGTAGACATACTAGTTCCAAAAGATGTTAAAGTTAAAGTTACATCAACACCACTATTTGGGGGAGTAACAAATAAAGTTAAAAAGACTAAAGATAAAGATGTTAAAACAATATATGTAAATGCAACTTGTATATTTGGAGGAGTTGATATTAAATGACAACAGCTCAAAAAGTAATAAAATATTTAGCTATTGCTTTCGCCATTTCATTAATAATAAGTATATTTTCTAGTATAATGTTTGGATTTTCTATAGTTTCTGATGTATTTACACACGGCAAAGATAATAATATCTTAGAAGATTTAAAGGATTTAAACATAAGTGGAGATGATATATCAGTTTTAGACATTGATATTAAATATTCAAATTTAATAATTAAAAAAGGTGATACATTAAAAGCTGAAACAAATAATAAATATATAAATTATGAACAGGATGGAAATAAAATAGTTATTAAAGAAAAAAGGCATAGTTGGTTTACTAGAAGAAATAAAAGTGATTTAGTAGTTTACGTACCTTACGATTTTTCATTTGATGGTGTTTCTATAGATGCAGGTGCTGGAAAAATAGAAATTGATGACATCCACACTAAAATATTAGAACTTGATTTAGGCGCAGGAAAAGCTACTATTAATAATTTAGTTGTAGAAAACTATGCTAATATTGATGGTGGAGCTGGAGAAATAGAAATACTAGATGGAAGTATTAATGATTTAGATTTAGACGTGGGTGTAGGTAAATTTATATTAGCATCTAAATTAACTGGAAAAAATACTATAGATGCAGGTGTAGGAGAACTTAATATAACTTTAATTGGTAGTTTAGATGATTATGAACTATCAGTAGAAAAAGGTATAGGTTCAGCAAAACTAGATGGTAGTAACATAAAAAGTGAAAAAATTTATGGTAATGGAGAAACACGTATTGATATAGATGGTGGTATAGGAAGTATCAACATTAATTTTAGATAATAAGGAGCCTGGTGGCTTTTTATTATAAAGAGGAAAATATGAAAGTTATAACAATAAAACAGCCTTTTGCTACATTAATTGCAGAGGGAATAAAAGAATATGAATTTAGAACTTGGAAAACAAAATATAGAGGGGAAGTATTAATTCATGCTGGAAAAGGTATTGATAAAAAAGCTATGAAAAAATATGAACATCTAAACTTAGAGTATCCAAGTGGTTGTATTATAGCACGCGCTGACCTAACTGATTGTATTTATATTGATGAATTTGCTAGAAAAATGTTAAAAGAAAAAAATTCATTAGTATATTCACATGTTATTAATGATATAAGTAGTAAAAATTTTGGTTTCAAGTTAGAAAATATTAAAAAGGTGAATCCAATACCAACTAATGGGAAACTTAGTTTATGGGATTATGACTATAAAGAGTAATTTATAAGGAGAAGTTATGAACAGATTTAAAAGTGTAAAAATTGCTAGTATACTAGGAATAATTGGAAATATATTTTTACTTGTAATAAAAGGTATAATTGGATTTGTCACAAATAGTCAGGCTATGATAGCTGATGCATTTAATAGTGCTGGGGATATACTTTCATCAATTATGACATTTATAGGAAATAAAATAGCAAGCATTCCATCAGATGAAGATCATAATTTGGGACATGGTAAAGCAGAATATATTTATTCAATGTTAATAAGTGTAATTATGATTTCAACTGCACTAATAGTTCTTAAAGATTCAATACTCTCAATATTTAGTAATAATACTTTGAATTTTTCAATATGGCTTGTAATAGTGTGCATAACGACTATAATAGTTAAATTTTTTCTATTTGTATACACAAATAAATTATCAAAAAAATATAATAATTTACTTATAAAAGCAAATTCAAATGATCATAGGAATGACTGTGTTATAACACTATTTAATTTAATATCAGCTCTATGTACACTTATTAACATATATTATTTAGATGGTATAGTGGGATCATTAATATCCATATGGATGATAATTACATCAGCAAAAATATTTAAAGAAAGTTATAATGTACTTATGGATAAATCCATTTCAAATGAAACAAAGCAAAAAGTTTACGATATAATAAAAAAACATAAAGAAATAAAAAGAGTAAGTAATTTCAATTCAACGCCAGTAGGATATAAATATCAGATATCACTTACTATTTACGTGGATGGTAATATGAGTACATTTAAAAGTCATAAAATAGCAGATAAATTGGAACGTGAAATAGGGAAGAATTTAGAAGAAATTTATTTAACAGTTGTACACGTTAATCCAATTAAAGTAGATAAGGAGTAAATATGTCATTAAATAAAGTTAAAAAATATTTTGAAAAATATAATATAAGTGATAGAATTATAGAACTTGATGTATCATCAGCAACCGTAGAACTTGCAGCACTCGCATTAAAAACATCTGAGAGTAGAATAGCTAAAACTTTGTCATTTATTTTGAATGATAAACCAATATTGATAGTCATGTCTGGAGATGTGAAAATTGACAACTCAAAATATAAAAGTTATTTTAATTCAAAAGCACATATGATTCCAAAGGAAGATGTTGAAGTCTTAATAGGACATGACATTGGTGGTGTTTGTCCATTTGGAATAAACGATAATGTATTAGTATATTTAGATACATCATTAAAAAGATTTAAAACAGTATTTCCAGCTTGTGGAAGTTCTAATAGTGCAATAGAACTTACTATAGAAGAACTGGAAAAATATTCAAATTTTACTGACTGGATAGATGTATCTAAAATTATATAGAAGGAATATCAGTGGATAATATTTTTTTCATTAATTTAATCTCCATATTGTTATTTGAATTATGTGATAAATTTATATTTTAAATACCTTAAAAAAATTTGACAAATTCATTTTTTGTGATATAATACAAAACATATATTAAAAAAACGAAACTATGTACGTCTTTGGGAGAAGAAAGAGGGTTATGTTTAATGAATAAAGATTATGTTTACATAGATGGTAAAGCTATAATAAGTGATGAAAATGGACACAAGGAGCCAATTGAATATTATGATAACTTAGATAAAGTATTAGTCCAAGAAAATTTAATTGAGAGTATGCAAAATGCAATTAATGAGTTAAAGAAAAAAAGTGCATTATATAATAAAATGAATAAGGGTCATTATATTCCAATAGCTATTCTTACATTATTAATATTTTTAACCATAATTTGTCCTGCATTTTTAAGTTATGCAAGTGATGGTAAAGCATTTAATACATTAATAGAAACTAATGTTGGAACATTCAATGTAGGGGCTCTTATTATTGCTGTAATAGGTTGTATTTCAACTCCAATCTTCACTCTTCTTGAATCATATTTATACAAGCAATATAAGGATGCAAAAAAAACAGAAAAGGGAATTAATAGTGAATTAGAATTTTTAGAAAAACAACTTGAAAAAGAAACCGAAAAATTAGAAAGTTTGAAGCAAGAAAAAACAAAAAATAATGAAGATAATAGTTTTAGGACTGTTAAAGTTGATGATTTACAACAATTAAAAATGTTAAGAAATTATTTACAACTTTATTTTGATTTAGGATATAATGGTGAAAAATATTATCAATATTATGAACAAGGTAAATTAGATAAAAAGTTAGAAAAAAATTATGATGGTGAAGCAATAGAACTTGCGAAAGAATATCTGGAAGAAAAAGGACCTATAAAAAGTAAAGGTAGCAAAAAATAAATTTATTATAAAAAACATAATTGTGAAAAAAAGAACAGTTATGTTTTTTGTTTTATTGTAAAAATAGTAAAAAATGTTATAATAATTGTGTAAAAACGTTTAATTGCAACCGAAAAGTTACAAAAAACAACCTAAAATTGGTAGAACGCAACCAGTTGTATAAGTATAATTTTGTGTAGAAAGGAGAGAAATTATGAACTTATCAGATAACTTAAAAAAGATAAGAAAAGATAATAACTTATCACAAGAACAACTTGCAGAAAAACTTGGAGTATCAAGACAATCTGTTTCAAAATGGGAGTCGGGTTTAGCATACCCAGAAATGGATAAAGTGCTACAAATATGTCAAATGTTTAATCTTAATGTTGATGAACTTCTAAATCAAAATATTAAGGAGGTAAAAGAAAGCAAAGAATCAAAAGCGAGTGTTAATAAATTTATAGATGACTTTTTGAACTATATAACAAAAACAATAGATATGCTTTCAAGTATGAAATTTAGAGAAAAAATAAAATGCTTATTTGAGCAAATCATTGTTTTATCTCTTTTAACTTTAGTTTTTGTAATAATAGGAGCCTTAGGATTATTTCTATATGATAGTATATTTTCATTTCTACCAACAGGTATATACTATAATCTATCGGGAATTTTAGGAACTTTATATATTGTATTTAGTGTAATAGCTGGAGTAGGTATTTTTTTACATATATTTAAAGTAAGATACTTAGATTATTATGTAATAGTAAAAGGTGATAATGATAAAGTAGATTTATCACAAAAATATGATGAAAATTCAAAAGATGAAATAAAACAAGAAAATAAAGACGATAAAATATATATAGAAAAAAAGCAAGAAAAAATAATTATAAGGGACCCAAATCATTCACAATATAGATTTATAAAAGGAATATTAAAATTTGTTATACTTTTAATTAGAGCATTTGCTATTTTCGTTGCACTTGGATTTTCACTATTACTCGTATTTCTTGTTATGTGTACAGTTTTATCATTTGTAATAATCAAGTCGGGAGTTTTATTCCTTGGAAGTTTTATAACAATAATTGCTTGTATAGTATTAAATTTAGTATTGTTATACATTCTTTATAATTTTATATTTGGTAAAAAAATCAAAACGGATAAAATTGCCTTAATATTTATAATTTCAATTATTTTGACAGGTACTGGAATAGGATTTGCAACAATTGGAATTAAGGATTTATATTATATAGATGATATTAATTCAAAGTATTATAGTAATCAAGAAATTACAATAGAAATGAAAGATGATTTAGTAATAAAAAATGATTATTATGATCGAGATGTAGAATACATAGAAAGTGACAATTCAGATTTAAAGATAGTATGTAGACATTCAAAATATTATATATGTGATTTTGATAATTATACATATAATTATCAAAATGGGGTAAATATCCATGTTTATGAAGAATCATCTAGTTTTATGGATCATTTAAGAGACAGTTTGAATGATTTAAATAATAAGAATATAGTAGATTATTCCAAATCAAAAATATATATCTATACAACAAAAGAAAATATTGAAAAATTAAAATTAAATTTGGAAAAATATATTGCTGATGAAGAAATAAGAAGAAGAAATGAATATGAGGAGAGAATATCAGAATTATTAAATGAAAATTATCAAAATAAAGATGAGATTTATAACTTGAAGCAAGAATTAATAGAGAAAGATAATAAGATAAATGAGCTTCAAGAAATTATAAATAATTATGAAAATAATACAGAAATTGAATAGTAAAAAGCACAAAATGTGCTTTTAAGTTTGCTTAATTATAAACTATCATTTTATTGAAAAATTATCATATTTACTTGATTTAATATATACAAATAGTATATAAATATTTTGAGGTATAATTTGATTAGTTGGTGTTTTACTCTTACTACATCTTTCGATGTTAGAGAAGAGGTGATTTCTATGATTATAAAAATTATAGAAAGGATTAATTCATTTGGAATTAGTAGTTATATTTGTAACTATTGTGTTATACACAATCTTAATTCTTAGAAATAAGGATTAACTTAAACGAAAACACCAATCATCATGTGATTGGTGTTTTCTTTAAAAAAACATTTCAAGAGAAAACATCTAACTCGGAAAATCAAATGTATCTCTTTTTTATTATATGAGAATCTTCTCACTACATACATAATAACATATTATATACTATTTGTCAATTTTTAAAATGTAAAATAATTATAGTAATTTTGTGTTATAATTTAAGTAGGTGTTAGTATGTATAGGAATATTGAAGAGTTATTTTTAAATCTTTCTAAATCAAAATTTAGAAGTAATTTCAAATTAAAGCGGAAGGATATAGATTATATTAAAGATAAAGGTATTGAAGAAATAGAAAAACATGCGTATAAATTTGTGCATGATAGATTGTCTAGCAAAATTATTCTAAATGATGGGAAACAAACTCCAATGAGAGGACACCCTGCATTTATCGCACAACATGCAACAGCAACTTGTTGTAGAGGTTGTTTGTTTAAGTGGCACCATATACCTAAAAATAAAGAACTTACTAAAGAAGAAATAGAATATATAGTAAGTGTGATAATGGCTTGGATTAAAAAAAATTATCAATAGGGGGACTTATGATTTTAAATGTTAGTGGTAGAACAGATATAGTCGCATTTTACTCTGAATGGTTTATGAATAGATTAAATGCTGGATTTGTCGATGTAAGAAATCCATTCTTTCAAAAGAAAGTAAGTAGGATATATTTTGATGATGTAGATGCTATAGTATTTTGTACAAAAAATCCAATACCTAGTTTAAAATATTTGAAATTAATAACTAAACCTATTTTATACAACATAACAATCACACCATATAAAAAAGATATAGAGCCAAATATTCCACCTAAAGGAGAAATAATAAAGGCAGTAAAAGAAATATCTAAAATAGTTGGAATAGATAGCATTTATATTAGATATGATCCAATATTATTAAATGAAAAATATACACTTGAATATCACATAAAGGCGTTTGATAATTTGTGCAAGATTTTAAATGGATATGTGAAACATATTATTATATCTTTTATAGATGATTATAAAAATGTTAGAAATAATAATGGTATATTAAAAATAAAAGAATTTACAAAGGAAGATTTTAAACAAATAGGGATTAACTTTAGTAATAGTGCGAAAAAATTTGGAATGACTGTTCAGACATGTTCAGAAGAAGAAAATTTAACCGAATATGGATTCATTAAACAAGATTGTATAAGTCCTTCTTTAGCTTTCAAATTAACTGGGAAAACTAATTTTAAAAGATGGACATCTCGCAACAATAAAAATTGTAATTGTGTAAATATGGTTGATATAGGTATGTATAACTCTTGTAAACATTTTTGTAAATATTGTTATGCGAATTATGATGAGAAAAAAGTTATTACTAATTTTAATAATCACAATCCAAATTCAAGTCTTTTAATAGGAAACTTAGAAAGCGATGATATAATACAAATTAGAGAATATTAAATAAAGAATAATATAAATTTATATTGTTTTTATATACTAGGAATTTTATACGAAATTTAAGTAAAGATATTTACAAACATATATACGTATGGTATAATTAGTTAACTAAAA
>CAJTZY010000002.1:0-142264 GCA_910584085.1 uncultured Bacilli bacterium
ACAGCAGGCAACGCAAGCAGCGCCACAAACAGCACCAGTTCAAACAACACAGCAGGCAACACAGGCAGCGCCACAAGCGGCACCAGCTCAGACAACACAGCAGGCAACGCAAGCAGCGCCACAAACAGCACCAGTTCAAACAACACAGCAGTCAACACAGACAGCGCCACAAGCAGCATCAGTGTCTTCCCCTGTACAACAGACACCAATTACAAATAATGTTGGAAATGTATCAGCACATAATATACAAGCTAATAATATATTCTCAACTGCGCGACGTAACATAGAGGCTAGTAGAAATATTCATACACCTTCAGTTACAATTCAAAATGGCAATGCTAGTCATAATGATAATACATTGCTAAATCAACTTCAATCTGCAAATGCACAAAACGAAGCTGAAATAAAAAAACTTAACTTATTAAATAGACTATTAGAAGTAAATAATGAAATTCAAAGATTAGAAACATTAAAATCTAGAACTTCTGATGGAAATATATTTAGTGATTGTGTAAATAAGATTAAGGCTCTCGAAAGAGAAAAAACTTCAATAAAAGAAGAACTAAATAGGATGTGATACTAATGAATTCGTATTTAATACCAGCAAACTCTAAAAAGAGTATGCTTAAATTTGGAGCATTTACAACTACAGATTTAATAATATTTGGCTGTGGGATTGGAATATCATTTTTACTCTTGATGTTCCTTCCTGTAGAACAATTTATGTTTGCAATTATTGCAATTTTACCAGGACTTATATGTGGTTTTCTGGTATTTCCGGTTCCTAATTACCACAATGTTAGAACTGTTATAAAAAATGCTTGGGAATTTTATACTACGAGACAAAGATATATATGGAAGGGTTGGTGTTTTGAAGATGGCGAAACAGGTAAAAAGTAAGTATACTGATATACCTATTAAGAATATTACTAATGGTGTTATTATACTAGATAATAATCAAAAGGTTACTGGAGTAAAAATAATGCCAAGGAATATTTTTATACTTGATAGGGATGTTCAAAATGCAATTATTGCAAATTTAAAAAATGTTTATAATTCTATTGATTATGAATTTTGGGTAGTAGTTGCAGATAGACCAGTTGATATAAATGTATATTTATCTAATTTACAACTCTTATTTAACCAAATAGGAGATAATAAAAAAAGAAAATTGATTATGGAAGATATTAATAAGGCTAATATGTTTATGAATAATAATGTAGTTGATACTGAATATTTCTTGTTATTTAAGGATAAAGATAATGAGTTATTGCAAAAGAGAATACGTAATTTAATTAATAATTTTGCAAGTGCAGGTCTTACTGCATTTCAGACTACTAATGATGATCTAAGAATGATATTGGATAATTTCTTAAATGGTGGTCAAACTACAACTTTTGGGACGGTGTTAGCATAATGGATATTAAGAGTCAAGTGGCCCCAAAGGGTCTAGAGTTTAAACCTAATCAATTTATAATAAGTGATAAGCATGCTTGTATTTTAACAGTAATATCTTATCCTAAATTTATTTATCCAGGGTATTTAAGTAGTTTAACTAGTATGTCTGGAATTAAAGTAGTTATTAAACATATTCCACTTCCTTTTAGTAGTATGAGTCGTATGTTAAATAAGGAACTTGCAGATTTAAGACAAAGATATCAAGAGGAAAAAGATAAGACTATTCAAGAGAGAATACGTCAGGATTATGAATCTTTGGAAATATTTGTTAGTGAACTTGCTGCTAGTCAATCTAAGATATATGATTTTCAAATGCATGTTATGATTACAGCAAACACTCAAGAGGAACTTGATATGAAAAAAGTTCAAGTTAAAAATTATTTAGAAGCAATGGAAATGAGGGCAATACCTTTAAGATTTGAACAAGATAAAGTACTGAAATCAATACTTCCTATATATGGCAAACAAGATATTGAGGATAGAATTGGTACTCCAATTCCTTCACCTACAATTGCGGCTATGTATCCTTTTATATTTGATAGTATAAAAGATCCTGGTCTTTCAACATTGCTTGGTACAGATTTTTCTGGTGGAGTAATCTTATTTAATCAATTTTTATATCAAATAAAGAAAGAACATAATAGAAATAATGCCAATATGATCATTTTAGGTACTAGTGGTAGCGGTAAATCTACTGCAGCTAAGTTACTACTAAGAAGTCATATTAGAAATAATAATCAAATAGTTGTTATCGATCCTGAAGGTGAATTAGAAGAGATGACAAGAAATTTTGATGGCGATTTTATAAGTTTAGGTAAAGGTGGATCTTTTGGTATGATTAATCCACTTGAAGTTATAGTAGATGCAGATGAGGAAGAGATGAAGCAAGGTCTTGGCTATACTGTATTTACTCGTACTTTGCAAACTATAAAGGCTTTTCTAAAGTATTATGATCCTAGTATTGAGGAAGATGTTGTTAATATGTTTAGTGAAGTTGTTCAAGAAACGTATAAAAGATTTGGTATAGATTTTAATGCAGATTTTACTAAATTTAAATCAGAAGATTATCCAACGTTTAAAGATGTATATGCTACTATAAGAGGTAGAATATTATCTATGCCTGAAAAAACTCAGGAAAAAGATGTGTTAGAAAAATTGGAAATTAAGATAAGACCAATAGTAAATGAATTAAGATATTATTTTGATGGTCATACAACAATAAAACCACAGAGTAATTTTATTGTATTTAATATAAGAGAGATTATGAATGCAGATACTAATATTAGAAATGCTTTATTCTTTAATATATTAAAGTACGCATGGGGACTTACTTTAAATAGTTCTATAAATACTGTAATGATGGTAGACGAAGCACATGTACTTTTAAGTGGTGGGAATATATTAGGTGCCGATTTCTTAGCTCAAATTCAAAGACGTGCTAGAAAGTATAATACAGGTACTATAATTATAACTCAACAACCAACTGATTTTAGTGATCCAAGTGTTATAACCCAGGGTAAAGCTATATTTGATAATGCTTCATATTACCTAGTTATGGGGCTTAGAAAACAAGCGGTTGACGATTTATCTAAATTAATAGATTTAAATGATAATGAAAAAGAAAGTATTAAACAATATTCTCAAGGTGAAGCACTATTTGTATGTGGTTCAAGACGTATGAGAATTAATGTAATTGTATCAGATGAAGAATTAGAATCATTTGGTAGTGGTGGAGGATTATAATAATTAAAGGAGGTATTTAAATGAATAATAATCTATTTGATAAATTAAATAATGTTAGAAATTTAAATGCCGAAAGTAGGGCAAGAAGTTTACAAGATCAAGTTAATGCTTATAATCATAATTTAAAAAAAGGTGGGAATACTGGAATTAGTAATTTTCCACAAAGTAGGAATTTAATGCCTCCTAGTTATGATCAAGATGAGGAAGAATTAGATTCAATTGAAGAAAATAATGATTCTAAAAAGCCAGATAATAGATCAAAAAATAGTGCAGTTACTAATGAACTTGCTAGTGCAGGGTTAACTGCAGCGGGTGTTCCAAAACCAGTTGCTGATCAACTTGTAAAGAGTAAATTAGGACAAAAAGCTCTTGAAACAGCAAAGAAACAAAATAAAGCACTTGCTATTTTTGATGGTTTAATGGGTGGAGAAAAAGAGACCGAAGAGGAATATGGTGGAGAAGTTAACTTTAAAATTCCTAAGAAGGTTATTCGATATACATTAATAGCTATGCCTGGTGTAGTCTTCATAATGGTATTTTGTTGTTTGTTTATATCAGCAACGCAAATATACTTTAATTCTATTAAGTTAGGGCAAGCAGATAATGTAAGTTCTGCTGATGCAGAAAAAGTTATTAATAAAAAAACTGAAGATAACTTAAATGAAAGTGTCGATGACGTAGCTTTTAGTATTGAATTAAATAATCAAAAAAGTTTAACTTTTGCTAAAACTAAATTAGAATCCTCTAATTTAGTTTTAACAGCATCAAAGAAAAAAAGAAAATATAATGAGGCTGATTTAAAACAACTTGAAGATTTTTATCCATCCATTGTTGATTTAAGTAAAAATTATGATGAGAATATGGTATATGATTTTTTCTTTAAAATGTATAATTTATATACATATTATCAAAATCATCACAATTTAGATATTGATTTACCATTATTAATGTCGACACTTAATCTTCAATCTAATGATATGTATGTTATTTTTAGTTCTAATTTGAGTGCTGCTGATCGTAAATCTACAAAAAGAAAAGATTTTTCTGATTTTGATTATGAAAAAAATTGGGAAGGTTATGTTACTAATACAAAAGAAAGTACACATGACATGGAGGTTCTTGCGCAAAATATGTTTGCATGGCAGGTTACTGAGACTTGCACTAATTCTAGTAATACTGTAACTAAAAAAAATATTTTAAAAGATTTCGATATTGGGACAGTAACACTAGAATGTGAAGGTAATGAAGTATATGGTGTAAGTTCACCAAAACTTGTTAAAGATGAAGAAAAATATAAAAATTTTTTAAAGGAATTTTTGGAAAAAAAATATTATTTAGATGGTAAGACACCTTTAGATGGAAACTATACTTATGTACCTAGCAAGGATGATAATTCTTCATCTAGTGGGAATGGTTCATCTGGAGAAAATAATCCATCACCTGGTGAAGACAATACATCCTCAAGTGAAAAGGATCCATCATTAAGTGAAGGTGGGAATGGTTCTTCATCAGGTAATAATAATCCCTCTTCTGGAGGAAATAATAATCAAACATCAAAACCTTCCAGTGGCGATTGGAGAAACTGGAAACAATGTGGTGGTAATTGGGGAAGTATGATAGTTCCAAAAAGCAATGAATCAATGTGTAAAATAGGTTGTTTAATAACTTCTCTTGCAATTCAAATAAAGAGAAGTGGAACTAAAACAACAGTATCTCCAATAGATCCTGGTGTTGCATCTCAAAACTTTTCATTTGCTAGTGGTGGTAATTTACTTTGGGAAAGTGTTCAGAATTTAGCTCCAAATTTTATAGAGTATACAACATTATATCTTACTGGTATGAGTAAATCTAGTATAGCAGATATGTTGAGTAAGTATGAAACTGCAAAATATTATATAGTATTATATGTTAAGAATTCAAGTATTCCGAATCACTATGTTGCGCTTGATTATATAGATACCAAAACGGGTGATATATATATTATTGATCCTGGGCGAAATACTAATTTAAAACTTTATGATGTATATAATGTTCATACTGCTATTGTATACGAAAAAAAGGATTAAAAATATGAAAAAAATAAAATTTATTTTAATTACTATGTGTTTAATATTATTATCTGGTTGTACTGCAACATATGAAATAAATATCAAGGATGATAAGGTTATTGAAAAATTAAGTCTTATTGAGAGGGATGTTACATTATTTGATAAAGTTAGTGATACTGGGTCCACATTAAGACAAGATTTTGATGCTTTATTAAATAATGATGATATATTTTCTAAAAAAAACTATGAGATGAAATCTTTGAATGATAGTAATCAGTTAGGAATTGAATATTCATCTTCATGGGCTAAAACAATAGTTAATTCATCAATTTTAAATCAGTGTTATGATGATTTTAATATAGAGATATATAAAGGAATTGTTACAATTGAAACCGGAAATAATTTCAAATGTTATGACTATTATGAAAATTTAGATACTATAAGAGTAGTATTTAAAACTAATCATAAGGTAATTAGTACAAATGCATTAGAAAAAGATGGAGATTCATATATTTGGAATTTTAATGAAGAGAGTAATAAAAATATAAGAATATCTTATTATGAAGATAAAATGGATAGTTCATTTGATTTAGTAACAATAATGTTAATATTAACAGTACTAGGAATAGTGGGATTTATTATATATATTATTTTTAATAGGATAAGACAAAATAATAGAATTTGATGGAGGTGAGATATAATGTTAAAGAAAGTATTTAAACTATTTGTTATTTCTATAACATTATTTTACTCAAGTCAAATTATATATGCTTATGAGTATATTGATCCTGATAATGAATCTAAGATACTTGGAAGTATAACTGAAATATTTGATGCCAAAGAACAATATGAAGATTTGGCAGGTGTATATGAAGAACAAATTGAGATAATAGATGCTTCAAATTCATCATATTGGTGGCCAACTGGTGGAAATGAAGTAATAGAAATTGATGGGAAAAAATTTGCAACAGGTAATCCTGAGGCAACAGAAATAACTTCTTCATTTTCAGTAAGAGAGGATCCATTTGGTAGTGGTGAAGATGTGTATCACTATGGAATGGATATTTCTGGTGGCGATGGAGATGTTAATATAATAGCTGCGAAGTCTGGCATAGTTGTATATCCAACATCTGGGTCAAAAGTAGATTGTCCAGCTAGTTCTATATCTGCTTCATCAGATTATAACTGTGGTGGTGGATATGGTAACCATGTAATAATTCAACATAGTGATGGTAATTATACATTATATGCCCATATGCTTGCAAATTCAATAACTGTAACAGCTGGAGATAGTGTTGAGCAGGGACAAGTTATTGGAAAAATGGGTAGCAGTGGATATTCTACTGGACCACATTTACATTTTGAAGTAAGAATAGGACAAAATAGTAGAGATGCAGCAGTAGATCCAGCTGATTATATTTCAATTGACACTCCTAGAACTGTTTCTAGTAGTAATAACTTATTAAAGTTTGTGGAACTTTGGGAAGGACATTCGCCAATTGATGGGAATGATTATGTTGTAGAAGATATTGGTGATGGAGTCAGAACTGTTGGCTCTGGTGTAACATTGGAATATAATGTCGAATTATTTAAAAAATATGGAATAGATGTTAATGACTATCCAATAGGTAGCAAAATTCCTATTTCGATAGTTGATCAAATAAAACTAGAAATTTTAGATGAACATAGGAGTCGCGTTGAAAATCTTTTAGTAAACAATTCAATAACCCTTAAGGGATATCAAATTGATGCATTGACTTCGATGAGTTATAATCTTGGAAATGTAAACGATTTTCCTGAGGCTTATAAGGCGTATGGAGATACGGAAGCACTTCGTGATAATTGGTTTTTACTTTATGTTAGTAAAGGTTCTCAGTTTGAAGTTGGATTGACTAGAAGGCGAAATGCTGAATTTAAACTATTTCACACTGGAGATTATGGACTTAATGGTTAGGAGATACTATGGAAGATAAATCAAAACTTACGGCGGTTATTTTAGTAATAATTACTTTAACAGTAGTTATTGTCACATTTGTTTTAAATAATATGAAGGATGATAAAAAATATAATGAGGTAAAAATAGTAACGAATTATAGTAATTTTTACACAGTAAATTCTTGCCTTTATAGGGTTATAACATATATATCATCTAGTGATAAAGATAGTTTAATTTTAGTTTTAACTGATGATTATAAGAAAAAGAATAATGTTACAGTTGATAATGTTATTGATATATTTGATAAAGTTTCAGATAATTCTACATTTTCTTCAAAGAAAATGTATTATGAGAATATTAATGATAATGTAACAAAGTATTATGTATATGGTACTATAGAAGAAAATTTAATGTATGGGGATTCTTTATCTAAGGATGCGTATTTCATTGTATATTTAGATACTAAAAGTAAGGTTTTTGAAATAGAACCATATAACGGTGAAGTATTTTTAAATGGTGATGCAAATGAATAATAATTCTGTAAAAAATATTGTAATAATTGTTATAATATTATTAATATTTTCTGGTACTTATGTGTTATTAAAGAATTTTACTAATAAGAAAGAAAACCAAGATATATACTTAAAAAATTATAAAGTTAATGAGTATATTAATACATATATAACAGATGAAGAAATGGCTAGAATATATTTAAATGATTATATAAGAAACATGAAATATAATATAGATAAGGCTTATGATTTATTAGATGATGAATATAAAAAAGAAAAGTTTGGCAATATAGAAAATTATAAAAAGTATGTTAATAATTTGAAATATAATTCATATACACTTGCAAGGTATTATAAGCAAGAGAGAAATGATACAATTATATTTGGTGTATATGATAATAATGATAATTTATTTATTTTTAAAACTAATGGTGTAATGCAATATAAAGTTTATTTAGATGATTATACAGTAGAAATTTAGGTGATATAATGAAATTAAAATTTAGAGCAGATAGTAAAGATATGGCGATATTTTGTGGCTTTGCAGTGATTTGGTTACTTATTATAGCTTTAGCAGTTGTAAATGTCGCCGCATTTATTAGAGGCGAGTCTTTTACGCTTAATCTCTTTTTGGCTTTTATGCCTCAAAATATTGCAGCGACATTAATATTCTTTTTTGCAGGAATAATAGCTGCATTTACAGGGGTTAAATCTGTATTTTTTGAAAGGGAAAAAGATGAAAAGGGAATTGGAATAACTTTGTCTCAAAAGAAAGAAAAAAATTATTCAAGATGGGCAAAACAAAGTGAGGTTGAAAATGGAATAGATGTTAGGGCAGTAGATCCTCTATCTCCAACAGCTGATGCAGCAGGAATTCCTCTTATCATGACACCTAAAAAAGTATGGGTAGATAATGGTGGATATCACAACTTAGTTATAGGTTCTACTGGCGCAGGTAAGACTCAAACAACAGTTTTACCTATGGTAAATTTACTTGCTAAACATGACGAATCTATGATAATAACTGACCCTAAAGGTGAAATATATGAGAGTACTTCAAATTATTTAAGAAGTTTAGGATATAATATAGTGTTATTAAACTTTCGTGATCCACAACAAGGTAATGCCTGGAATCCTATGTATTTACCATATTCACTTTATAAGGATGGTAATATAGATAAGTCTATAGAATTACTTGAGGACCTAGCTGCTAATATACTTCATGATCCATCTGCAAAAGGACAAGATCCATTCTGGGAAAACACATCAGCAGATTATTTTGCAGGGCTTGCATGTGCATTATTTGAAGATGCTGAACCTGAGGAGATAAATTTAAATAGTATAAGTTTAATGACTACAGTTGGGGAAGAAAAACTAGCTAATACAACTTATGTTAAGGATTATTTTAGTTATAAAGATCCAGCAAGTACTGCTTATACAAAAGCGTCATCTACTTTAATGGCCCCAAGCGAGACAAAGGGTAGTATATTATCAGTATTCAAACAAAAAATTCAATTATTCGCATCACGTGCCAATCTATCTGAAATGCTTTCAAATAATGATTTTGACATGCGTGACATTGGTAGAAAAAAGACTGCAGTATTTATAGTTATTCAAGATGAAAAAACTACATATCACTCACTTGTAACAATATTCTTAAAGCAATGTTATGAAACGTTAATATCAGTTGCCCAAGAATCAGGTGGTAAATTACCTCATAGAACAAACTTCATATTGGATGAGTTTGCAAACATGCCTCCACTTAAGGATGTTACAACAATGGTTACAGCTGCTCGTTCAAGGAATATACGTTTTACATTTATAATTCAGAACTTTGCTCAACTTTATGAGGTATATGGAAAAGAAAATGGTGAGACAATAAAAGGTAACTGTGGTAATATTGTTTATTTAATTAGTACAGAGTTATCTGCACTTGAGGAAATAAGTAAGATGTGTGGGGAGGTTAAATCTAAGGAAAAGGAGAAAACTACCTCAACACCACTTGTTACAGTAAGTGATCTTCAAAGACTTAGTCAATGGGAAACAATAATTCTTAGACTTAGAACAATGCCATTTAAAACAAAGTTAACACCTAATTATCAAATGAACTGGGGACATGACTACCCTAAAGCAACATATCCTCAAAGAGAGAAAAAAGTGCTTAGAACATTTGATTTAAAGAGTTTTGTAAATAAAAAACGTGAAGAAAAAATTAATGGTATGTTGAATGGAAATGGGCCTATGCCAGGACCTAAGCCTTCAATGATGCCTCCACTTGGTGACACACCTTTTAATCCTTTTATGGATAGAGCAAGTAAACCATCAGGTGGTGGGTTCAATGTAGATGATTTAGTTAAAAGGATAGATGCTAAAATAGCAGAATTAGAAGAAGAAGAAAGACAAGAAAAAGCTAAGTTAGAATCCGAAAATAAAAAGCAGGAAAAAGATGCAATAATAGAAGAAATTGAAACAACAGAAAAAGATGAACCAAAAGAGCAAATTACATCTGAGACGGATAAGTATGAAACTGAAAAGAAGAATAAAAATGGAATTACGGATGATGAATTCTTTGATGATTTCTTCTTTGATGAATAAACTTTTTCACTTTATAAAGTTAAACTACCCTCATATAATGTATTAGGGTGGTTATATGATTAATAATATTTCTGTATCTGAATTAAAAATGCTAGGGAATGTGAATTTAATAGATATAAGAAGTATAGAAAAGTATAATAGTAAACATATTATGGATGCAATAAATATTCCTATGGAACAATTATTAATAAATCCAAGTAAATATTTGAATAGGCATGAAAGATATTATATATATTGTCAAAAGGGAATACAAAGTAGGAAATTGTGCCAAATACTTACAAGTAATGGTTATAATGTTACAAATATAACTGGTGGATATGAGGCATGGATTTTAAATGAATAAGATAAATATTTATCTTATTTTTCTGTATAATAAAGTTATTACAGTAATTTGTAATAACTTTACAAACAATTAATGATATAATATAATGTATATAGATTTAATGTAGAAAGGGTAGTTAATATGGAATATATAATACTAGCAATGTTAATAATAATATTAGTTTTAATAGTAACAATATTATTAAAAGGTAATAATAATTTAAAAACTGATGAAAAAATAAATAAATTAGAAATAGATTTAATAAGAGAAATAAGTGATTTTAAAAATGATTTTTCTCATAGCTTAACAAGTGATTTTAATAATCAGACAGAAAGACTAGATAATAGGCTTAGGTTAATTAACGATAAAGTTAATGAAAGATTAGATGAAAATTTTGAAAAGACGAATAAGACATTTACAAATATTTTAGAAAGACTATCAAAAATTGATGAGGCACAAAAAAAGATAGATACACTATCTGGTGATATAGTTTCATTACAGGGTGTCTTAACAGATAAAAAAACAAGAGGAATATTCGGAGAAGTAAATTTAGAGCATATATTATCTAATGTATTTGGACCTAATAATTCTAAAATATATCAGATGCAATATACATTTAATAACGGCACTATTGCTGATTGTGTGTTATTTACTCCAGAACCACTTGGAACTATTGCTATTGATTCTAAATTTCCACTTGAACATTATCAAATAATGGTTGATAAAACAAATAGTGCAGATATTAGAAATCAAGCTGAAAAAATGTTTAAAGTTGATATGAAGAAACACATAGATGCAATAAGTAGTAAATATATAATTCCAGGTGTAACTAGTGATCAGGCAATCCTTTTTTTACCAGCTGAGGCAATTTTTGCTGAAGTAAATGCATATCACACAGATATACTCGAGTATGCATATAAAAAAAGAGTTTGGATAACAAGCCCTACAACTTTAATTAGTACACTTACTACTATACAAATAATATTAAAAAATATAGAAAGAGATAAGTATACTAAAGTTATACATAATGAATTAAGACTTTTAGATGAAGAATTTAAAAGGTATAAGGATAGATGGGATAAACTTTATAGAAGTATAGAAACCGTAAGTCGTGATGTTAAAGATATATATACTACAACAGATAAAATAACTAAAAGGTTTAATAGTATAAATCAAGTAGAAATGGGAGAGATTGATGATAAGGAAAATTAATATTTTGCTAATACTTATAGCAGTTATAGGAAGTATTTGTATTGTTATTAATAAAGATCAAAATTTTGTTTTAGTATTAAAGGATTTATCAATAATAGTTACAATAAGTGCATTATACTTAATTCAAAAAATATTTAAAATAAAAATAGATGATGGGATAAATTTTATATATATATTATTTATTTTTACAGCACATTTTCTTGGTGTAACAGTAGAACTTTATAATAAAATTTATTGGTTTGATAAATTTACACATTTTTTATCAGGAATAGTAAGTGCGTTTGGTTCTATTTTTATAATTGTAAAATCTAAAAAAAATGGTAATTTAAAATTTGATATATTATTTATAATTGCTATGACACTTATGGTAGCTTCTCTTTGGGAAATGTTTGAATATACTTCAAGTTGTTTATTTGATGTAGACCCACAAAGGGTAAAACTTACTGGAGTGAGTGATACTATGCAAGATATTATAGTAGCATTCTTAGGTGGAGTAATAGTATCTGTTTGTTACTACTTTGAACATAGGGATAATCATAATTTATTAATAAAAAAATTCATAAGTACGGTAAAATAATTTACTTTGCTTATTTTTTTTGCTATAATTGATTTAGTCAATAATAATGTTTATAAATTGATTATTGGAGGAAAATATATGATTAAAAGGAATTTTTTACTGGTTATGTTTACTTTGATACTTTTATTGCCGCTAATAGTATCAGCTAAAGAAACTTGTAATTATACAGCAAAATGCTGTTATTTGGATGATGTTTATACTGAATATATTAAAGGATGTGGTACAATTGAATTTTAAAAAAAATATTGGTTTAGTGATATTTGTAAACATAATTTTATTATTATCAATAACTAAAGTTATAGCACAGGGTGATGTTAGTTGTACTTATGAGAATATAAATGATAGTAGTGATACTGTAACTACAGTAATTTATTTTTCAACTGATGATTGGGGACATACTGTTTCTTTTAAAAATAGATCATATATATATGGTAATAATAATTTTGAGCACCTTTCTTGGTCATATAGTGATTGGTTTTCAGATGGTTCTGAGACAGCAAGAGAATATTATGAAAAAAATAAGAAATGTCCTGATTTTTTATATACTGCATCAACGAGTGCAAATAAATGGGGAATATATTTTTCTGATAAAGTTAAGACTTATAGAGATGCTGAATATAAATTAACAGATGATTCTAGTGTTATACAAACACCAGACGGAGAATTTGAGCCAACAAGTGAAAAATATACTTGTGAGTTAAAAACTGAAAGTAATGATACTATGTTAGTCACTGTAAATTATACTGATAAAACAATTACTTTTGGAGAAAAAATTTTTTATTCTGATTATAAGGATGATTATATAAGTAATTATGACTATACTACAAAAAATGTTTGTCCTACTGATTTATTATTGTGTAGTAATAATAAAGTTGGTTCTAAAGTAATAATGTCAGAAAAAATGCATGATGAAGGGTATTCTTGTAAAAAGTTTGTTCCTACAGATAAATCATTTGAGCAGGGAACAAATGCTTGTAGTGCATATATAAAATTAAGAGATACATATTTTTCAGAGTATGAGAACAAAAATTTTACGAAATCTAATCAGGCACTTGACAGACTTAAATCATTTTGTAAAACAATTACTCAAAATAGCAATTATGATGATAATGAATTTACTTGTATAAATTTATGCTTAAATATTAATAAGGATATAAAATCAACAGATCTAAATCCTACTGGTGAGTGTGGATTTTCAGAAAATTTAATAGGATTTATATTAAATATAATAAAATGGATAAAATACATAATACCAGCAGTAGTAATAATACTTAGTATAATAGACTTTATAAAAGCAATGGCAGGAGATAAAGACGATGAGATGAAGAAAGCTCAAGGTAAATTTATAAAGAGATTAATAGCAGCTGCACTTATCTTTATAGTACCTTTAATACTTGAATTTATACTTGATAAGATGGGATTTGCTGAACATATAAAAGGATGTGGAATTATTAATTTTTAATTCCTTTTTCTTTACATTTTTTTACGGATAAAATAAAATTTTTAAAAAATTTATTGTAATATTCCGAGTAAATAAATTATAATATAATTAGATTAGTCTAAAATAAGAAATGGGAGATATAATATGGAAGATAGAATTATTCAAATATTAAGTAAAGATAATAGTGCACTTTCTATATATGAACTTGAGTCAGAGTTAGGATTAGATTCTGTAGATGAACTTAAAGAATTACTTAAGGTTTTAAATAACTTAGAAGAGGAATATAAAATTTATAGAACTAAGAAAGATAAGTATATGTTATTTAATAATAGCAATCTTAAAATAGGTAAATTGATGTCAACTAAGAAAGGTTATGGATTCGTTGATATTGAAGGGGATGAAGATGTTTTTGTTGAACAATCAAATCTTAATGGAGCTATAAATAACGATCAAGTTGTTGTTGAAATTACGTCTAAAAAGGGATTAAAACTTGAAGGTAGAATTTTAAAGATAGTGGAACGTAAATTAAAACAATTTGTTGGTAAAGTATATTTTAAAAAGGGAAAATGTTTAATAGACTTAGATGATAAGAAAGTAAACTTAAATATAGTAGTAGATAGTGATAAAACATTAGGAGCAGTAAGTGGTCATAAAGTTCTTGTAAGACTATTAAATAAAATTGATAATACAACTTATAAAGGTGCAATAATAAAGATACTTGGACATATAGATGATCCCGGAGTAGATATTTTGAGTATAGCTGCTAAATATGAGATAGAAGATGAGTTTCCTAAAGAAGTATTTGAACAGCTGAAAGGTATACCAGATCATGTTTTAGAAAGTGAATATGAAAATAGAGTGGACCTTAGAAAAGAAATGATATTTACAATAGATGGTGATGATACAAAAGATATAGATGATGCTATATCAATAGAAAAACTTTCAAATGGAAATTATAAATTAGGTGTGCATATTGCAGATGTTAGTTATTATGTAAAAGAAAATTCACCATTAGATGAAGAGGCAGAGAAACGTGGTACTAGCTCATATTTAGCAAATACTGTAATACCTATGCTTCCACATGAACTCTCAAATGGGATTTGTTCACTTAACCCAAATGTAGATAGGTTAGCAATAACTTGCATGATGGAGGTTAATTCAACTGGTGAAGTAGTTAATTATGATATATTTGAAAGTGTAATAAAATCTAATATTCAGATGACTTATAAAAAAGTTAATAGTATTTTAGAAAGTAATATAATACCTGAGGGGTATGAACCTTATGTAGAATCATTAAAGGTAATGAAGGAACTTGCTGATATATTAAGACAAAATAAAGTTAGAAAGGGTTATATTGATTTTGACATAGATGAGGCTAAAATAATAACAGATGAAAATGGTGAGGCTGTTGATGTTAAGCTTAGAGAGCGTGGAACTGGTGAAAAATTAATAGAAGACTTTATGATAACTGCTAATGAAACTGTTGCTCGTCATATAACTTATTTAGAATATCCATTTATATATCGTATTCACGGTGAGCCTAATGAAGAAAAGATAAATAATTTTTTAAACTTTGTTAGTATATTAGGTTATAATGTACATAAAATGAAAAAAATAACCCCAAAATCAATGCAAGAATTACTTAATGAGTTAAAGGATGTAAAAGAGTATATAATACTCTCCTCATTACTTCTTAGAAGTATGCAAAAGGCGGTATATGATAGTAATAATATAGGACATTTTGGACTTGCAAGTAAATGTTATACACATTTTACATCACCTATAAGAAGATATCCGGATACAACTGTTCATAGATTACTTAGAACATATCTATTCAATAAAACTATAAGTTCAGAAACTATCAAATATTGGGAACAGAAGTTAACACCACTAGCAGAACATGCGTCTGAAAGGGAAAGAGCAGCTATAGAGTGTGAAAGAGAAGTAGACGATATGAAGATGGCCGAATATATGGAAAAACATATTGGAGAAGAATATACTGGTATTGTATCAGGTGTTATGAGCTTTGGTATATTTATTGAACTTCCTAATAAAATAGAAGGTTTAATTAGAATAGATGATTTAACTGATGATTATTATAGATATGATGAATCCACTTTCTCACTTGTTGGTAATAAAAATAAGAGGGGTTACAGATTAGGTGATGAAGTTAAAGTAGTAGTTAAGGCTGCAAGTAAGATAAATCATACTGTAGATTTTATGATTAAGAGATAGACATTATCTCTTTTTTGTTTTATAATTATTATGGTGAGACTATGAAGAAGAAAAAAAGAAAATTGAAAAAGAGTGTATATATATTTTTATTTTTAATCTTTTTAGTTATTTTTATTATAACTGTATTAAGTCTATCTAAAAATAAAGATATAAATAGTGATAAAAAGAATGATGAAAAAAGTAATAATGTAGTAAATATAGAGAAACCTTCTGATGCTAAAAAGATGTCATTAGTAGCAGTGGGTGATGTTTTAATACATGAAAGTGTATATAAAGATGCTTACTTGAATGGAATCTATGATTTCCATAAGATGTTCACTTTTATTGAACCAATAATAAAAAAATATGATTTGAGGTATTGTAATCAGGAGTCTACTATTGGGGGTACTGCTTTAGGTATAAGTGGATATCCTAGTTTTAATTCACCAGATGAAATAGGTGATGAAATAGTAAATCTTGGATTTAATTTGATAAGTTTAGCTAATAATCATGTCATGGATAAGGGTGAAGATGCAGTTAAATATTCTAATAGTTATTGGGCTACTAAAGATGTTATAACTGCTGGTTCATATCAAAATATGGAGGAAAGAAATAAAGTTCGAGTATATGAGCAAAATGGAATAAAGTATGCATTTTTGGCTTATACAACTAGTTTAAATGGAGGAAGTCCCAAAAAGGAATATTTAGTTAATATGTATAGTGCGACTAAAGCTAGACAAGATATAGAGGCTGTAAAGAATAAAGTAGATGTAATAATTGTTTCGATGCACTGGGGAGAAGAATATACAAATATACCTACAGAGGGTCAAAGACAAATTGCAGAATATTTATCTAGTTTAGGCGTAAATTTAATAATAGGATCACATCCTCATGTTGTACAACCTGTTGAATATGTAGGAGATACTCTTGTAATATACTCACTTGGAAACTTTATATCAAATCAGCTATCTATTGGGCTTAATCAAGGCATTGGGCTTATAGTAGGTATGGATATAATAGTTAAGGATGGAAAAGTAACTTTTGATAATATTTATAAAGAGTTAATCCTAGCTTATGCAGAAAATAGTACTAACTTTAAAGTTATACCATTTTCTAAGTTAAATAATAATTTACTTAATAATTATGAAAGTATTAATGAAAAATATATGAAAATTGTGAATGGAGAGTAGTATGAAAAAAAGTGGTAAGAAGATTTCATTATTGTTTGTATTTATTTTATTTGCTATTTGTTTAGCATGCACTATTACAGTCATGAATGATAATAATAAAGCTAATAAAGGTAAAGAAAATAAAATAGATGATAACGAAGTAAAAGAAGAAAAACCAAAAGAGCCTGAAGAAAAAAGAATGTCATTAGTGGCTGTTGGTGATGCATTAATTCATGGAGCAGTTTATCTAGATGCATCACTAGGTAATGGTAATTATGATTTTAGTAGTATGTTTACAGATGTTGCTCCTTTAATAAAAGATTATGATTTAAGATATTATAATCAGGAAACAATTATAGGTGGAAAAGAGTTAGGGGTATCTCATTACCCTAGATTTAACTCACCAGATGAAATCGCACTTAACCTTATGGATATTGGATTTAATTTAGTAAGTTTAGCTAATAATCATTCACTTGATAAAGGTGAGACAGGAATACTTAATTCAGTTAAATTTTGGAAAAAGCAAGATGCTGTTGTAAGTGGTCAAGCAGATTCTTTTGAGGATAGAAATAATATACAAGTATATGAACAAAATGGAATAAAGTATGCCTTTATAGCTTATACTGATTCAACTAATGGATTACCTGTACCAAGTGGTAAAGAATATTTAATTAATGTTTACTCTGATGAACAAGCAAAAGAAGATATAGAAAAAATAAAAGATAAGGTAGATGTAATAATTGTTTCGATGCACTGGGGAGAAGAATATACACATGTACCAACTTCTACTCAAAAAAGAGAGGCAGAATATTTGTCTAGTTTAGGGGTAAATTTAATAATTGGATCACATCCACATGTTATAATGCCCGTTGAATACGTAGGTGATACGCTTGTAATATATTCTTTAGGTAATTTTATATCAGGTCAAAGCCCACTTGGACTTGCTAAAATAATTGGGCTTATGGTAGGTATGGATATAGTAGTTAAGGATAATAAGGTAACATTTGAAAATATAGATTATAAACTTTTATATACATATTGCACAAGTAATTATAAAAATTACAAAGTAATACCTTTTGAAAATTTAACAGATGATATACTTCCTAACCATGAATCAATAGAAAAACAATATATGAGTATAGTTACTGGAGAATAATATGATTGAGATAAAAAATAAAAAAGCCTATTTTGATTATTTTATAGAAGAGGAAATAGAAGTAGGGATTGTTTTAAAAGGAACTGAGATAAAATCTATTAGAGAAGGGCTCGCTAATTTAAAAGATTGTTATGCGGTTATAAGAAACAATGAAGTCTTTTTACTAAATATGTATATAGGTAAATATACAGATGCTAGTATATTTAATCATGAAGAGAGAAGAACAAGAAAACTTTTACTTAATAAAAAGGAAATATTAAAGTTAAGAGATAAAATAGAAATAAGTGGATATACTTTGATACCTATAAAATTATATTTTAAGAATAATAAAGCGAAAATATTAATTGGAGTAGGTAAAGGTAAGAAAAATTATGATAAAAGAGAATCTATAAAAGAAAAAGATATAAAAAGAGAGATGGATAGGAATTTTAAGAATAGATGAAGTAACACAATTTGTGTTATTTTATTCTTACTATTTGAATAGTAAGATTGTTAAAATTGTATAATAAAATAAATAGAAAAAAAGGGTAAAAATATTTTAAAAATAAGGCTTGCAATTTTCTACAAATTATTATATACTAAAGATGTGAAATGATAACGGAAGGAGATGCTTTATAATGAAAATAACGTCAGTCAATGTTCACAAAAAAAATGATGATACTAGAATGAAAGGAATAGCTTCTGTATTACTAGATGATTGCTTTGTAATTCGTGATATTAGAATAATTGAAGGTAAAGATGGATTATTTATAGCAATGCCTAGTAGAAAAAATGCAGATGGTGAATACCATGATATAGCTCATCCAATTAATGCAGAGACAAGAAAAATGTTTGAGGATGCTATATTTGAAGCATATAATAAAGAAGAAGAATAAAAACTCGTATGAGTTTTTTTAATATATTATTTTATCATTTGTTACATATTTACCTTCCCAAAAAAATAATAATAAATGTCAATAAAAATTATAAATTTTAGGGGGTACTTTACATTATAACTTTACAAGCTGATAAAATTTTCATATCTATAGTTTTTTTGAATAATATTTAGTAGGTGATTGTATGGACAAGGATATAATATCAGGAACTCATAATATAAATATTAGTCAAAGAAAGAGTATAAACATTAGTGGTGTGAAGAAAATAGAAAATTTTGATGAGTCAGAGTTTTTACTTGAAACTAATATGGGCTATATGCAGATAAAGGGATCTAGTTTAGAAATAATTAAATTAGATACATACCAAGGTGATGTAGCTATTAAGGGAAAAATAGACAGTTTAATTTATTTAGACACTAATAAAAAACAAGAGAAATCAGAGGGAATATTCTCTAAATTATTTAAATGATAAATTTAGTTATTCAATTTAAATTGATTATTTTTTCCTTTATATTTGGATTCCTATTTTCTGCTTTACTTGAGTGGTTCAATAAAATAGTAAGAAAATGTAATATGTATGTAAAGTTATTATTATCTATATTGTTAGTAGCAATTATGACATTTATTTATTTTGTTGGAATACAAAAGATAGGTAATGCGATATTTCATATTTATAGTCTTATTAGTATTATTATAGGTTTTATATTGTATGATATAATTATAAAGATAATTGCAAATAATAATAAAAAATGATATACTTTATACGGTGATGAGTATGGCTAAGCAAAAAGTATCAAATAAAACAAAAAAAAGACTTCTTGTTTTTGGTTCATTAAGCATATTTTTTATATTTCTTTTCGTTTTTAGTTTACTATATAATATTTATACGATTTATGATTTAACCAAAGATAAAAAAAATTTAGAAAATTCTTATTTATTACTTCAAGAAAAGGCAGAACAACTTAAGATAGATATAGAAAAATTGAATGATAAAGAATATTTAGCTAATTATGCAAGAGAGAATTATTCATATTCTAAAGATGGAGAATATATAATTAAGTTGGTTGACGATGTAACCGAAACTACTCAAACTATTGATAAAATTTCTATAGAAATAAATAAAAATTATATAATAATTGGTCTTTCTGCTTTAATGATATTAATACTAGTATTTGTTAGAGCAAAGAGTAAAGCAAAATAAAAGAAACTATAAGTTAACAGTTTCTTTTTTTTTCTCAATACTATTACCATCAAAATATTCTTTTACCTTATAATTTTTTATAATTGCAATTATATTTGATGGAAATGTTTTTACTAATTTATTATAATCTGTAATTATATCATTATAATACTTTCTAAGTCCAACAATTTCGGATTCAGATTCTATAAGATTTATTTCTATCTTAACAAATTCCTTTGAAGATTGTAATTCAGGATATTTTTCTTTTATCATATGAAATTCATTTATCGCATCATATAAATTTCTATCAAGTTCAAAATTTGTTAATTTTTTTGATCTAAGTTTAACAATTATTTCTAATATATTATCTTCTGTTTTTGTGTTGGATTTTATAATTCCTATGGATTTATTTAATAAATCAAATCTTTTTCTTAATGTTGCATCTATATTTACCTCTGCTTCATTAATTCTAATTATATAATCTTGAAAGTGATTATATGTAGCAACTAATAATATTAAAATTAAATCTACTACAATAATTACAGATAATATTACTATAAATGTGTTCATATTCATCACCTAGCCTATGAACATTATAGCAAATATTTAAAAATAAGACAATGCTTTTACCCTTTAGATGGATAAAATTGTTCAACTGTATTTATTTCTTCATCAAATTTTATGAAGTCTACATATATCATAAGAAGAAGATACCAATTACCTGTTGTTGGATCACTCAAAATTATATGATCTCTTCCAGACTGTTCTATAATTCCTGTAAAAATTCTATCTTTCCATTCTCCTGCATCTGCGAATGATTGGTAAACAGATACTTTTTTTCCTTTGTTTACTCTAAGTATATTTTCTATGTAAGATTGTTCATCTGGTATATACTCTTTCATACTACCTGGTGCAGTTGTTTGATTTGGTGTTGGAATATTTCCAGAATAGATTGGTGTTCCAGGAAAACTACTATTGTTTAAATAACTATTATTCATTAAATCATCCTTTCTATAAAATATATTTAAAAAGTTTTAAAAATATGCTATAATGTAAGTGGTGATAATGTGAAAGTAAGCATTGGAGTATCAAATAGACATGTTCATCTAACACTTGAACATTTACATACATTATTTGGAGAGAATTTTGAGCTTATAAAGAAGAATGAGTTAATGCAACCAAATATGTATGCATCAACATCAGTTGTTACAATTAAAACAGATAAAGCTATGATAGATAATGTTAGGGTTTTAGGACCAGTTAGATCTTATACGCAAGTTGAAATAAGTAAGACTGATGCCTATAAATTAGGACTTAATCCACCAATTAGAAATTCTGGAGATTTGGATGGTAGTAGTAAAATAACAATTATAGGTCCAAATGGGGAAGTTAACTTAAATGAGGGCTGTATAATTGCAACACGACATATTCATATCCTTCCAAGTCAAGTTAAGGCATATGGGTTAGAAGGTATAGATAAAGTAAATGTCAAATTAAATGGAGAAAAAGGTGGAATTATTACTAATGTATATTTAAAAGTTAGTGATGAGGCATATTTTGAGCTTCATTTGGATACAGATGATGCGAATGCACATTTAGTAAAAAACGGTGATATAGGGGAGATTTTATGAAAAGAAAAAGTATTAAATATTTAATTTTTGTGTTTATTGCACTTTTTAGTATAACATTTAATGTTAATGCGGAAAATAGTGATTCACCAATTACTTCTTGTAGTAGTATTACAGATAAGAATACTTGTGAAAAAAATGATTATTTTGCTTGTGTTTGGAACGAAAAAAGTGGCTATTGTAATGTAGATAATTTGCAATATGTCATGTGCGGCGATGCACATGACATACCAGAACGTTTACCATCATTAACAAGTTTTGTTATATATTTACTTAAAATAGCAACTCCTATAATTCTTATAATAGTAAGTATTATTACTTTAGTAAAAGCAATAATGTCTTCGAAAGAAGATGAAATAAAAAAAGCACAGAATTCTCTAGTAAGGAAAATTGTCGCTGCAGTAATTATATTTTTTGTAATATCTATTGTACAATTTGTAATATCAAAAGTTGCCGATGATAGTGAACAGACAAGTTTAAGTGCCTGTATGGATTGTTTTTTAAATAATGATTGTGGTACAGTTAAATATTATAAAGATAATATAAATGGGGAATATTTTTGTTATAATGTAGAAACTAAAGACGGGCAAACATGTGATGATTTTTATATGTTTAATCAAACGTATACTACATTTAATTGTAATGTAGGCGGATATACACTTAAATATAGTTCTTATGGTACTTTATTAAGTGCTACAGATAGTAATGGGCAAATAGTGGCAGGTAAAAATTTAGTATCCGATTTTGAACCAAAAAGAAGTTCACAATGTCCAACTAATACAAGTGCAGAAATAAAAATTGATTCTGAAAAATTTCATGTATCTAAAATTAATATATCTGACACTGTGCAAAACTTTACTTGTAATATAGGTTCATATGTTCTTGAGTATGGTACTGATGGAGAGTTAGTGTCAGTAATCGATAGATATGGTAATAAAATAACTAAATCGGATAAAGAATTAAGATCAGATTTTAAACCAAAAAGTGTTTCAGAGTGTCCAACGGAATCAAATGCAACTGTTAAATATATAGATAGTAATAGAACAAAATTATAAGTATCACGAAAAAATTGACATTAAAACTATAGTATGTTAAAATTAAGACGTTTCAAGGAAACGTTTTTTTTGAGGTGATTTTGTGGCAAAAATACTTACACTTCCATCTAATATTCATGAAATTAATGTAACTAAAAAGGTTGTAGATGGTTTTATAATAGGAATAAGTGATATGTGTGTAAATACAAATATGTGTATAAGTATTTCAGACCTATCACTGTTAAATGAAATAAATGATAAAGATATATTTATAAGTATTAATAAGAATATGCACAATAGTGATTTAGATAAAATAAAGGAGATATTACTTGAATTAAATAACTATAGTATAAAAGGTGTACTTTATTATGATATAGCAGTTTTAAATATATATAGAACATTAAATCTTAAATATGATTTAGTATGGAATTCAGAACATTCAGTAACAAATTATAATACTATAAATTACTGGGGCTCATTTGGAGTAAATTATGCTTATTTATCTAGTGATATAACAGAAAATGAAATAGCAACAATATCAAAAAATTGCAAAGCAAAATTAATGGCTACAATGTTTGGTTATTTACCCATGTTTGTATCAAAAAGACACATAGTTAAAAATTATTTAGAACAATTTAATTTAAAAGATGATTCACAAGTAAACTATATTAAAAAAGAAGGAAAAACATATCCGATTATAGATAGTGAGATAGGAACTAGTGTATATTCTGGCAATATATTAAATGGAATTAAATCAGTAGTTAATTTAAATTTAGAATATATTGTATTAAATAGTTTTAATATAGATTTACAAAAATTTATAAATATAATAGGTATGTTTAAAACAGCGAATAATGAAAATGTTTTAGAGTATAATGAAAAAATAAATAATATGTTTGATAATGTGGATGATGGTTTCTTAAGTACTGAAACTATATATAGGGTGAAGAAATGAAAAAAAGAATAGAATTACTTGCTCCAGCAGGAGATTTAGAAAGATTAAAAGTAGCTTTGATGTATGGCGCCGATGCGGTATATATAGGTGGTTATGTACTTAATTTAAGGGCGAATGCAATTAATTTTACTCTTGATGATATAAAGGAGGGGGTAAAATTTGCCCATTCATTAAAAAAACGTGTTTATGTTACTGTTAATATATTACTTCACAATCAAGAACTTAATTTAGTTAGTGATTATTTAAAAACACTTGAGGAATGCCAAGTTGACGCGATTATTGTAAGTGATCCAGCTATTATAGATTATGCACTTAAAAATACTAATTTAGAAGTTCATTTATCTACTCAAAGTTGTACATTAAATATAGAATCTGCTAAATTTTGGAAAGAACAGGGTGTATCTAGAATTGTTTTAGGTAGAGAATGTTCCCAAGATGAAATAAATGATATATTAAATAATGTAGAAATAGAAATAGAAACTTTTATACATGGGGCCATGTGTGCAGGATATAGTGGTAGATGTGTTATGTCAAATTTTTTAACAAATAGGGATGCAAACCGTGGTGGCTGTAGTCAAATATGTAGATGGGATTTTGATTTACTAGATCAAAATTATAATGAAATAAAAGGGGATAAACCATTTACATTTTGTTCTAAAGACTTATCCATGCTAAGGTATTTGCCTGATATGATAGATATGGGTATATCATCACTAAAGATAGAGGGAAGAATGAGATCACTTTATTATATTGCTACAGTTGTATCTATCTATAGAAAAGCAATTGATGAATATTATGAAAATAATTCATATACATATAATAAAGAGTATGAAAGAATTCTTAGAAGATGCGCGAATAGAGACTCTGTACCGCAATTTTTTAATGGAATTTATGATTCTACTTGTAGTTATTATAACGGTAGAGTTGAGGTATCAAATCAAGATTTTTTAGGTATAGTACTTGACTATGATAAGGTTAAAAAAATAGCAACTATAGAACAGAGAAATTACTTTAAAAAAGGTGATGTTGTTGAAATATTTGGACCAAACCATGAGACTATAACTTATGTAATTGATAGAATATATGATGAAGATAATAATATTATTGATGTAGTTAGACATCCAAGACAAATAGTAAAAATAGAAATTGATAATTTTTTAGAAAAATATGATTTAATAAGAATAAAATAGAGTAATGGAAAATTTAAAGTTGACAAAATAAAAATAATGTAGTATTATTTTGTATGCTTACAGAAAATGATGAGGTGAATTTTTATGTCTGAACAAAAAGACTTATATTTAACTGAAGAAGGTTTAAATGAATTAAAGAAAGAATTAGATGAATTAAAATTAGTTAAACGTCCAGAAGTTATTTCTGCATTAAAGGACGCAAGAGCGCAAGGGGATTTAAGTGAAAATGCCGAATATGATGCGGCTAGAACTGAACAAGCAATAGTTGAATCTAGAATAAAAGAATTAGAAGTAATGTTAGATAGGGCTAAAGTTATAACTAAAGTAAATACTGATAAAGTCTCACTAGGTGTAAATGTTACTTTAGAATATATTGATGATAATGAAAAGGAAGAGTATTCTATAGTAGGTAGTAAAGAGGCAGATCCATTTACAAATAAAATTTCTAATGAATCACCTATAGCAAAAGCTATTTTAGGTAGAAAAGTTGGAGATGTTGTTTCAGTCGATAGCCCTAATGGTAAATATGAAGTTAAAATAATTTCAATAAGCTAAAAGTTGTAGAAAATCAACTTTTTTTCTTTACTTACCTTATTTATGCGTGTTATAATTTATTTAGAAAATATATGAGAGTTAGTGATATTATGTTATTTAGAAAAGCTATACTTATAATTCATGGATTTGCTGGTGGAACTTATGATGAAGAGGAATTGGCTAACTATTTAGAACTTAATAAAAATTTTGATGTTTTTAGTTTTACTCTTCCTGGTCATAATAAAAATCTTAGTAGGGTTAAATATCCTAAATGGATAGAAGCTAGTGAAAATCAGTTAAAATGGTTAATTAGTAAAGGATATAAATCTATTTACTTAATAGGGCATAGTATGGGAGGTGTAATAGCTACCTATCTTTCTACAAAGTATAAGGAAGTAAAAAAGTTAGTATTAGCTGCTCCAGCTTTTCAATATTTAAGTGTAGTTAAGGAAAAATTAAACATAACAAAGTCTATTCAATCTACACCTAAAGTTATAAAAACGTATGGTGGTGATGAAATAGTTGCAAGATTTTTAAAACTTAATCCAAGTGCAATTATGGAATTTATGCATTTAATAAAAAAATATTATGATTATCCAAAAGATGTTACATGCAATATTTTGATAATTCAGGGTAAAAATGATAATTTAGTGCCACTTTCATCAGCAAAGTATGTTTATGATTCAGTTAAGTCGAAAGAAAAAAAATTAATTTTTATTGATGATGCAACACATGATATATTTAGATCTAAAAAGAAACTAGAAATTTATAATATAGTAGAAATATTTTTAAAAAGTGATATTAGGAGGATAGAAAATTTATGACAGAGGATGAAGCAAAACAAGCATTATTTCAAATTAATTATGAATATATGAAGCATACTCCAGAAGAAAGGCTTAAATTATATGATGATTATAAACAAAAAAGGGAATATATTAAAATGGAACTTGCAAAACTTAAACGAACTCAACTTGAAGATAAATCTAAAAAAATATAATAATATAAATTTTAAGGCTTGTAAAAGTATCTTTTTTTTTGTATACTATTATTAGTGAAAGTAGATGATTTTATGAATAATAAGGGGTTTACATTAGTTGAATTACTTGCTGTTATAGTAATTTTATCATTACTTGCTCTTCTTGCAAGTACATCAATAACTAAAATGCTTAAACAATCAAAACAAGATATACACGATACTCAGTTTATTGCAATTAAATCTGCTGCAGAAATTTGGGGAGCTGATAATTTAGATAAGTTGCCTCTAGATGGTGAATGTAAGTATTTAACTTTAGGTGATTTAAAGGAATATGGGATACTTGATTCAGTTGTAAAAGATTCTAATACTAATAAAGAAGTAAGTGATGATTTAAAAATAAAGATTACTTCTAAAGTAGGTAAAAAAGGTAATTTGATAACAAGTTATGAAGTGGATCCAGTAGATATAACTGGTTGTTTATCTATATATAGTGAAGTTTCTGGGGAATAAAATGTTATTAAATAAAAAATGTGTGAAACTAATTAACCATATAAATTTATAATTTGGTAATTAGTTTTTTAGTGGAGAAGGTTATATGATATTAAAAGGGTATTTGATTATATTTATATATATATTTTCGTTAATTTTTTTAGTGGGACCTTGGATAAAGAAGAAAACAAATTTAGAAACTTCAAGAAAAATTATACATATATTATTATTTGCAGTTTGGATTTTTTTGAATCATTTTATGAGAGATTCAATTCATCAAGTTATTGTTCCTATAATTTTTTTAATACTTAACTGTTTATCATATAAATTTAATACATATAAAAGTATTGAAAGAGAAGCTCAAAATCATTTTGGAACAATTTATTTTGCAATTGTAATTACTATTATGATGTTATTTGTACTTATATTTCCAAAATTTTATTATTGCAGTGGTATAGCAACATTTTGTTTAACATTTGGTGACGGGTTTGCTGCTCTTATAGGTTATAATACTCAAACCATAAAAATATATAAGAACAAATCTTTAAGTGGCTTTATTGCATGTTTTATTGCTTCTACAATTTCAATATTTTTATTTTGCTTTTTATACAATGTTGAAATAAATCCTATAATGTGTTGTATAATTGGATTATCCGTATCAATTTTTGAGTTAGTGGATAAGGGTCTAGATAATTTTTCTGTAATATTAATTTCATTTATTTTAAGTTATCTATTTTTAAATTATCCATCTGATATATTAATGATAAGTGTTGTACTTGCAGAATTTATATTTATGATAGTGTTTTTCTCTAAATCAATTGATTACTATGGTTCATTATTATCTATGATAATGGTGTTTTCCTATACGTATTTTGGAGGAATGTTAGGAATATTAATATTACTGTTTGAATATTTCTTTATATTTTTTATTTCAATTTTAAAAAAGAAGGAAAGTAAAATAAAGAAAGAAAAAAGTGGTAGAACATTTTTCCAAATTTTGATAAATGGTGGATTAGGTACAATATTTGTTATTCTTTATGGTATATTTAAAAATAAGAATCTATTATTAATAAGCATTATATCTGTTAGTGGGTGTTTTATAGATTCAGTTTCATCTGATGTGGGTACACTTTCTAAAGGTGAACCATATGATTTACTTAAAAGAAAAAAAGTACAAAAAGGTTTATCTGGAGGTATATCACTTCTTGGAACAATCTCTTCATTATTATGTTCATTTTTAATTTCATTTATAGTATATATAGTATTAAATTTTCAAATTTTAGATTTAATTATTATATCTATTGTAATCTTTGGACAAACAATAATAGATTCACTTTTTGGCTCAATAATTCAGGCTAAATATAAGTGTAATAAATGTGGAAAGTATAGTGAATCAGAACTTTGTTGTGGTGAGTCTTGTAAAAAAGTATCCGGTATTCACTGGGTAAATAATAATGTGGTTAATGCTTTCTCATCTATTGTAACTACTTTTATTGCACTAATAATATATTTAATATAATTTTAATATTATTTGTATGCTTGAAGATTTATTATGCATATTGTTGTAAAAAAGATATTATTTTATATGACAATATATAAATTTCCAAAATTATGTTGTATTTTTCTCTATAAATAGTATAATAAGTATATTATTTAGGAGTTGTATAGTATGAAAACAGAAGATTTTGATTTTTATTTGCCAGAGAAGTTAATTGCCCAAACTCCTCTTGATAAAAGAGACTCATCTAAATTACTAGTGCTTGATAAAGAAACTGGTGAAATAGAGCATAAACATTTCAAAGATATAATAGATTATTTAAATTCAGGAGATGTTTTGGTTTTAAATGATACTAAAGTTCTTCCAGCACGTATTTATGGCACAAAAGAGGATACAGGTGCCTATGTTGAACTGTTAATGCTTAAAGAAACAGAAAAGGATGTATGGGAGGTTTTAAGTAAACCTGCTAAAAGGATAAAAATTGGAACAATAATAAATTTTTCTGATAAATTAAAAGCGGAGTGTATAGGTATTGGAGAAGAAGGCATTAGGACATTTAAATTTATATATACTGGTATATTTTATGAAATATTAGATGAATTAGGTGAAATGCCACTTCCTCCATATATACATGAAAAATTAAAAGATAAGGATAGATACCAAACTGTATATGCTAAAAATATTGGTAGTGCAGCTGCACCTACTGCTGGGTTACATTTTACTAAAGAATTAATAGATAAAATAAAAGAAAAAGGAATAAAAGTAGAATATATAACTCTTCATGTTGGACTAGGTACATTTAGACCAGTTAGTGTAGAGGATGTTACTAAACATCATATGCACAGTGAATTTTATGAGATGAGTAGTGAGGTAGCTCTAGTATTAAATGATGCTAAAAAAAATGGTAATAGAATAATAAGTGTTGGAACTACTTCTACTAGAACTCTTGAAACAATAATGAATTTATATGGAAAATTTAAAGAGTGTAGTGGTTGGACTGATATATTCATTTATCCAGGATATCAATTTAAAGCAATAAATTCCCTAATAACAAATTTTCATCTTCCAAAAAGTACTCTTATTATGCTTGTAAGCGCACTTGCGGGCAAGGATAATGTATTAAATGCTTATAAAATAGCAGTAGAAAATGAGTATCGCTTTTTCTCATTTGGCGACAGTATGTTTATAAAATGAATATAAAATTATTAAATGAAATGTTAGATGAATATTTGTTGGATAATTGTTTAAAGGATTTTGAGCTTATAAAAAAATTAAATGATATTGTTCTCAAGAATACTAAGTTTTATAAAAAAGTAAAATATAAAGAGAAAATTGATTTAAGTTATTCAGTATCTTTAGTTTATACTTTCTTTAAAAGTATTAGTGAAGAATATGCTGTATACTTTGAAAAGAGACTTAATGATGGAACATTTAAATTTAGTGATAAGTTTTGGTTTGGTGAGTCGTATTTTGATGTAAGACAAAATAGAAGTGTAATTAAAATTCCAATAACAGGGAGTATACAGGATTCTTATGTTATGGTGCATGAACTTTTACATGATATGAATTGTAATAATGTTGAAATTTTTTGTAGGGAACTTATTACAGAAGGTATTTCAATACTGGGAGAAATTTTATTTTATGTTTTTTTAGTAAAATATAATTTGAAGCCTAAAGAAAATAGAAAGACAATTATTAATGATTTTAATTCGATATATCGAATGTCTTTGCTTAATGATTTAGAATTAAAAATAATTGATGAATATTTTAAGTGTGGTTATGTTAGTTCAAATTTTTTAAACCAAGTGGGTTTATATTATGACGATGATATAATGAATCAAATATATTTCAATAATTCAAGTGAGCTTGAAATTGAATATAATCAAAGATATATAATAGGAGCTCTTTTATCTTGTTACATGTATGATAGAATAAAAGAAAATCCAAAATTAATAAACGAATTATTTGATATTAATAGTATTATGAATGATACATATTTTGAGTGTATTATGGATTATTTAGATTTAAAATTAAAATCAGATGAAGAATATATATTATTTACTGATGATTCTCTAGAAACACTCCAGAAAACATATAAAAAAGTATTAAAGGAATTGTGATATATTTGAAAAAGGTAATAGTAATTGTAGGACCAACAGCAGTTGGAAAGACAAAGTTAAGTATAGAAATTTCAAAAAAATTAAATGGTGAGATTATAAACGCAGATAGTACACAGGTATATAAATTACTTGATATCGCTACTGCTAAAGTAACAGAAGAAGAAAAAGATGGAATTCCTCATCATTTAATAGATATAAAGGATATAGATGAGCCTTATACTGTTTTTGATTATCAAAAGGATTGTAGATTAAAAATAGATGAAATATTTGAAAAGAATAAAACTCCTATACTTGTAGGTGGTACAGGACTTTATATTAAAGCTGCTTTATATGACTATAAATTTAATGAACAAAAAAGTATAAATGAATATGATGATATAAGTACCCCTGATTTATATAATAAATTAAAAGAGGTAGATATAAATTCTGATATTCATCCAAATAATAGAAAAAGAATAATAAGAGCTTTAAACTATTTTGAAAATACTGGTATGGCTTTAAGTAGTAAAGAAAGGACAGATAAACTGTTATATGATACTGTATTTATTGGACTTACTACTAATAGAGATACTCTGTATGAAAGGATAAATATGAGAACGGATGTAATGATTCAAAATGGATTAATAGAAGAGGCAAAAAAAATATATAATACTAATGTTAGAAGTAAGGCAGTTATGACACCTATAGGATATAAAGAATTATTTGAGTATTTTGATAATAAGATGACACTTGATGAGTCAATACAGTTAATAAAACAAAGATGTAGGAGATATGCGAAAAGACAATATACCTGGTTTAATAATCAAATGGATATTAACTGGTTTAATGTAGATTTTAACGATTTTGAAAATACAATAAATGAAGTAATGGATTTTATAAAAAAAATAGATTAAAGTACAAATAACTTTAATCTTTTATATATAATATGTTATAATTGTGAGTAGAAAATTAAGAATTGGAAGTGCTTATATGCAAGATTATTTAAAAGGAATATTTAGACAAACTATTTTTAAAAGTGATAAGGGTTATATAATAGGTTTAATAAAAGTGCAAGAAACAAATATGTTAGAAATGCAAGAATATGTGAATAAGACAATTACTTTTACAGGATATTTTGCTGAATTAAATGAAAATGATAGATATATTATGTATGGTGAGATTGTAAATCATCCAAAGTATGGATTTCAATATAGTGTAAAAGAATATGAAAGAATAAAACCTGAAGAAAAAGAGGGAATAGTTGAATTTTTATCTAGCGGATTATTTAAAGGTATTGGGGTAAAACAAGCAGAGTCAATTGCTGATGTACTTGGTGATAACGCACTTGACCTTATTTTAAAAGATAAAACATGCCTTTACCAAGTTCCAAAATTGTCAGAGGCTAAGATAGATTTAATTTATAATACTTTGGTAAAGTACGAGGAATCACATGAGATAATACTTAAATTAACTGAGTTAGGTTTTAATATGAAAGATTCATTAAATATTTATAATGCTTATAAAAGTAATACAATTAGAATAATTGAAAATAATATATATAGAATAATTGATGATGTAGATGGTATTAACTTTGAGAAGGTCGATAAAATTGCTCTTAGTTTAGATGAGGATAAATATAATATAAATAGAATTAAGGCTTGTATTATTCATGTCATGAATAGTTTAAGTTTTAAAAATGGAGATACATATTTAAATTATTCAGAAGTATATGATGGAGTATCTTTTTATTTAAATGAAGAAATAGATTCAATACTTTTTGATGAAGCTATAAGTGAATTAGATGGTGAGTTAAAAATTAAAATTGAAGATGATAGATACTATATATTTGAAGATTACGAGGCAGAAGAATATATAGCAAGTAAAATAAATCATTTGATTAATAAAGATACTACTAAATATAAAGACATAGATTTAAAAATTAGTGAACTAGAGAAAAAAGATAATATAGAGTATAGTGATATGCAAAAAGAGGCAATAATAAAAGCCTTAGAAAATAACATACTAATAATAACTGGTGGGCCAGGAACAGGTAAGACAACTATAATAAAAGCAATAGTAAGTTTATATAAAATGTTAAATAAATATAGTGAAAAAGAAGTAATAAATAATATTGCGCTTTTAGCTCCAACTGGTAGAGCAAGTAAAAGAATGAGTGAATCAACAGGTCTTCCTGCAAGTACAATACATAGATTTTTAAAATGGAATAAAGATGCAGATGAATTTATGGTAAATGAGTATAATCCAGATTTTTCAAATTTAATAATAGTAGATGAAGTTAGTATGATTGATAATCGTTTAATGAATAATTTGCTTAGAGGACTTACTAATAATATTAAATTAGTACTAGTTGGAGATTATAATCAACTTCCTAGTGTAGGTGCTGGAAATATACTCAAAAATTTAATAGAGACAGATGTTATTGATACAGTAGAACTAGATTTACTTTATAGACAGGATGATACAAGTTATATTCCAATACTTGCTAGTGAAATAAAGAATGATAGTTTAGATGAAGATTTTTTAATAGATAGAGATGATTATAAATTTTTAACATGTCCTAGTGATGTTATATTATCTAGTTTAGTAAATATATGTAAAGAAGTTATAAATAAAGGTTATGATTATAAAAGAGTTCAGTTAATGGCTCCTATGTATGCTGGAGTAAATGGTATAGATAATATAAATAAGGTTCTTCAAGATGTTTTTAATCCACCCGAACCATCTAAAAAGGAAATAAAATATGGTGATATTGTTTATAGAGAAAATGATAAGGTTTTGCAACTTGTAAATGATCCAGATAACAATGTATTTAATGGTGATATTGGTTTAATTAAATCTATTGATTATAAAAATGGAACTGGTTTTATTACAATAGATTATTATGATACTAAAGTAACTTATTCGGCTAAAGATTTTAATAAGTTTAAACATGGCTTTATTATTAGTATACATAAAAGCCAAGGTAGTGAATTTGAACTTGTAATAATACCTGTTTGTAATTCATATAGAAGAATGCTTTATAAAAAACTTATATATACAGGAATTACTAGAGCAAAGAGAAGATTAATAATAATTGGAGAACCTCAGGCATTTATGTATAGTATTAGAAATGAACAAGAATATTCTAGAAAGACTGGTCTAATAGACAAAATTTTAAACTTTATGAATAAAAATTAAAAAAAGATAAAAACTAAAAATGTATATAAGAAATTATATACGTTTGTCATATTTCTAGTGAGGTGATAATATGAAAATAGTAAAGTCGATGGCATTAATCGCTGTTGGTGCTGGGGCAGTCCTTGCCTATCAAAAATATAGTGAGCCTTTAATGAATAAGTTAGAAGATGTAGCTGATGAGGCTATTAAAAAGGCAAATAAAAAACTAGAAGATATGATGTAGTGAAAAGAAGCCATTAGGCTTCTTTTATTATGGTATATTAGTTTACTAAAAGTAATAATAGTTGTAAAATCATCATAATTCCATTATGGAGAAGATGTATACTAATAGGTATACAAATATTTCTAGATTTAGAATATATGTAAGCAAATATAAATCCTGGAATACTATATGGTATTATAAAAAGTAAATCAATAAAAGTAGTACATGTTCCAATTACATGCATAGATCCAAATACTAATCCTGAGAAAAGTATAAATAAAATGTCAGTTTTTGCAAATATTTTTCTAAATGATAATCTAAATACTAATTCCTCTAAGAAAGGAGCTATAATGACTGTTGTTACAAATGTATATATTGGAATTTCTTTTAATAATTTTATAATTGTTTCTTGATTTTCTGCAACCTCTACAGTTGTGAATCTAGTAATAATTATATTACTTAAGAACATAAGTCCTAGCATTAAAAACCAGTATTTGATATATTTATCTATATAAGTTTTAAAATTCTTTTTAAAATCTTTAAAATCTGGAATAAAATTTTTTCTATAAATATATATTATTATTAATGTCAATATTGATTGATAACAAACTATATAAATAGCTCTTAATGTATTATTTAAACCACTATATTTTATTCCAAAAATTTCAATAAAGTCATATATGAATGTGGAACTAATTAGGTATAATAATATTACACTAAATCCAATAAACATATTTTTTAAATTATTTCTATTTGCCTTTTCCATAATCTCACCATATATATTATATCAAAAATTAAGAAAATAATATAAAAAAGTATCATATTTTTAAAAAGTGTGATATAATTAGTTTGTTGCAATCAAAAGAGTGGGAAATTCCCACTCTTTAAATTAATTAGGAGGTAACCATGGATATTGCAAACAATGTTAAAAAGTTAATAGAAGAAAGTATTAAAACTGCTGGATATATACTAGATGATGTATTATATCTTAAGGAAGATGGAAACTATTTTTTGAGGGTTATAATTGATAAGAATGGTGTTATTGATGTTGAAGATTGTGTTACAGTAACACATATAATTGATCCAATATTAGATACTGTAGATTATATTACTGATAGTTATATACTAGATGTATGTTCTAAAGAGAAGGGATGTGAATAATATGAATAGTAAAGAATTTAGTAAAGCTTTAGAAGTGTTAGAAGAAAAAGGAATGAGTAAAGATTATATAATAGAATCTATGATTTTAGCGCTTAATAGTGCTTATAAAAAACAAACAGGTCTTACTAATGTTAGAACAGTTTTCGATGAGGATAGTTTATCATTTAGACAATTTTCATTTAAAACAGTAGTATTAGATAAAAATCATAAAGAGTCACTTGATGAAGATAAGATTCCAATGGCAGATGAGGAAGAATTAACAGAAGAAGAATTAGAGGATGAGGAATTAGAGGATTTACCAGAAGAATTTAGATATAGACCATTTGTATTTAATGAAAAAATACATATAACGTTGGAGGATGCCAAAAAAATAGATTCGAGTATAGAAATCGGTGAAACTATTGAAGAAGAGGTTGATCCAACAGCTTTTGGTCGTGTTGCTGCTGCAACTGCTAAACAGGTTATTATTCAAAAGGTAAGGGAAGCTGAAAGAAATAATATAGCAACAGAATTTGGAGAAAAACAGGATGAAATGATGTCTGGTACAGTAGAAATGGAAGATGAGAGAAATTACTATATTAATTTAGGTAAAACTCAAGGATTACTTCCAAAGACTGAGATTATACCTGGTGAACAGATAAAAATGGGATCTAATATAAAGGTTTATATTAATAAAGTTGATATTAATTCTAAGGGTGCTTTAATACTTTTAACTCGTAAACATTATGGATTTATAAAAAGATTATTTGAACTTGAAATACCGGAGATAAGTGATGGAACAGTTCTTATATATAGTGTTGCTCGTGAGGCGGGTAATAGAACAAAAATTGCTGTTTATTCAGAAAATAGCAATGTTGATCCAATAGGTGCCTGTATTGGTGAAAAAGGTACAAGAATTGCTAATATATTAAAAGAATTAGGTGGAGAAAAAATAGATATTGTAAAATATTCTAATGATCCAGTTGAATTTATTCAAAATGCACTTTCTCCTGCTAAAGATGTTAGGGTATTTATTTTAGATGAAAAAACAAAAGAAACAATGGTCGTTGTAGATGATAAAAATTTAAGTTTAGCAATTGGTAAAAAAGGAATTAATGTAAAACTTGCTAGAAGACTTACTCACTATGAATTAGATATAAAAACTGTAGATCAGGTAAAAGAAGCAGGAATTAATATTTTGGAGTAATTTATGAAGAAGATACCGATGAGGACATGTGTTGTTACTTTAGAAAAATTACCTAAAAAGGAATTAATTAGAGTAGTTAAAACACCAGAGGGTAATGTTATAGTTGATGAATCTGGCAAAGCAAATGGTAGAGGTGCCTACATTAAGTTGAATTTAGAAACTATTGCTAAAGCGGAAAAATCTAAAATATTAAATAGAAAACTTGAAATTGATGTTCCTGATTCTATATATGAGGAATTAAGAAATAAGGTGGGTGTATAAATGAAGAGAGAAAATTATTTATCTTGGGATGAATATTTTATGGGACTTGCTTTACTTTCAGCAGAAAGAAGTAAAGATCCTAATTCACAGGTGGGTGCTTGTATAGTAAATGATGAAAATAAGATTGTATCAGTTGGCTATAATGGCGCACCAATAGGATTTAATGATGACAAAGATATGCCATGGGAAAGAGAAGGTAGTTTTCTTGAAACCAAATATGCCTATGTATGTCATTCAGAGCTTAATGCAATATTAAATTCTAATATACCTGTTAAAGGTTGTACATTATATGTTACTCTTTTTCCATGTAATGAATGTGCGAAAGCAATTATTCAGACTGGAATAAAAGAAGTTATATATTTATCAGATAAATATAATGGAATAGACTCTAATATTGCTTCTAAAAAAATGTTAGATACTTGTGGAATTAAATATAGAAAATATGAATCAACTGGAAAAGAACTAACGATAAAATTATAGGTGATTTATGGATAAATTTTATATGGATAAAGCTTATGAGCAAGCTCGAAAATCATCTTGTTCTAGAAATAAAGTAGGTGCGGTTTTTGTTCGCGATGGTAAGATAATCGCACAGGGTTATAATAATGTTACAGGTGGTATAAGAGATTGCCGCGAAGTAGGCTGTATTAGAGATGATATGCATATAGCGCATGGTGAGAGAAGAGAAGTATGTAGAGCAATCTGTGCAGAGCAACTTGCTATATCAGAGGCTGCTAGAAATGGTGTAGAACTTGATGGAAGTACTGCATATATAACTACTTATCCATGCCATATATGTGCAAAACTTCTTGCAAGTAGTGGGATAAGAGAAATTATATATGATAATGATTATCCAGATGAACTTTCAAAGAACTTTTTAATGGAGGCAGGAATAATAGCAAGAAAATTATAGAAAGAGGGTGTTTTTATGATGAGTGTATTAGAATACGCAGAAGACGTAAATAAAACTGTAAGTGAAATTTTGAATTTATGTAAAAAATTAAATATTCAAGTAACGGGTGAAGAAGATGAACTTGATGAAGATGCAATAACTGAACTTGATAATATGATTGATGACTATGATGATAGTGATTTAGAATATGAAGAAGAACTTATAGAACATGAAAATAAAAAACAGGAAAATGTAGTTAATAACTCAAAACAAAAAAAACAAGTACAACCCATAAATAAAGTTAAAGTAGGTAAAAAAGAACTTGCAAAAAAGAAAAAGGAAATGTATAAAAATAAGGAAAAACTTATAAGCAATGGTCCAAAGCAAAATACAAATGTTATTACATATAAAGATGGAATGACAATAGGTGATTTAGCTAAATCGCTTGGTGTTGCTCCTAGTGAACTTATAAAAAAATTATTTTTGCTTGGAATTTTAGCAACTATAAATAATAAAGTAGATTTTGAAAATGCAGAACTTTTGGTTTCCGAATATGGAAAAGAATTACAAAGAGAACAAATAATTGATGAAACTAAATTTGAGGAATTTGAAATTAATGATAATCCAGATGATTTGGTTAAGAGACCTCCTGTTGTTACTATTATGGGACATGTAGATCATGGTAAAACGACACTTTTAGATACAATTAGAAAAACTAATGTCGCACTTGGAGAAGCAGGAGGAATTACCCAAGCGATAAGTGCTTATCAAGTAAAGGTAAAGGACGAGCTTATAACATTTATAGATACTCCAGGGCATGCAGCATTTACTGAAATGCGTGCTAGGGGAGCTAGTATTACCGATATAGTAATAATAATAGTTGCAGCAGATGATGGAGTTATGCCTCAAACTAAGGAAGCAATAGACCATGCAAAAGCTGCGGGTGTTCCAATACTTGTTGCTATCAATAAAATAGATAAACCAGGGGCTAATGTAGATAGAGTAATGACTGAACTTGCAGAGTATGGCCTAACACCTGATGTATGGGGTGGAGATACTATTTATACTAAGATAAGTGCTAAGCAAGGAACAGGTATAGATGAATTACTTGAGAACATATTGCTTGTATCTGAAATGCAAGATTATAAAGCAAATCCTGCAAGATATGCTAGTGGTAGTGTGGTTGAATCAAGACTTGATAAACAAGTTGGTTCTATAGTAACAATTCTAGTACAAAATGGGACATTGAGACTTGGGGATCCAATTGTAGTTGGTACAAGTTTTGGTAAAGTTAGAACATTAAAAAATGATAAAGGTGAAGAAATTACTAGTGCATATCCTTCACAACCAGTAGAAATAACGGGTTTAAATGATACTCCAAGTGCCGGTGATAAATTTATGGCGTTTGAAACTGAGAAACAGGCAAGATCAATAGGTGAGGCTAGAAAAACAGAGGAACATTTAAAACATAATGCAAAAGGAACTGTGTCTTTAGAAGATATATTTGCCAAGATACAAGAGGGTGTTAAAGAAATAAATGTAATAGTTAAAGCAGATGTTAATGGCTCAAGTGAGGCTGTTAAAAATTCTTTAGAAAAGATAGAGGTAGAAGGTGTTAAGGTTAAGGTGCTTAGAAGTAGTGTAGGTGCAATTACTGAAAGTGATGTAGTACTTGCAAATGCATCAAATGCTATTATAATAGGATTTAACATAAGACCTAATAATTCTATAAAAGATTATGCCAAAGAGCAAGGTGTAGAAATTCGACTTTATGATATTATATATAAAGCGGTTGAAGATATGGAAGCTGCAATGCAAGGTATGCTTGATCCAGAATTTGTTGAGAAAGTAATTGGTAGTGCAGAAGTAAGACAATTATTTAAGTTTTCTAAAGTTGGAACTATTGCAGGAAGTTATATACTCGATGGTACTATTAAATCAAATTCAAAAATACGTATTATTAGAGATAGTGCAGTTATATATGATGGAGAAATTAATTCTATTCAAAGAGAAAAAGATACTGTTAAAGAAGTTAAAAAAGGCTTAGAATGTGGTATTACTATTACTAATTTTAATGATATTAAAGTTGGAGATATCATAGAAGCCTATGAAATGGTAGAGAAGAAATAATGTCTATAAAAAATGAAAGAATAAATAGTAGCTTACAAAAAGAAATAAGTTACATAATTGCTAATGAGGTAAAAAATCCAAATATTAAATTTGTAACAATTACATATTGTGATGTTACTAGTGATTTAAGTTACGCTAAGGTTTATTTTACTACATTAGATGATATAAAAGAAACTTTAAATGGACTTAAAAGTGCTAAGGGATTCATAAGAAAAACTTTAGCAGATAGAATAGAATTAAGACATATACCAGAGTTAGAATTCATATATGATGAATCAATTGAATATGGAAAGAGAATAGAAGATAAAATAAAAGAAATATATGACAATTAAGTAGATAAATCTACTTTTTTAATTTAAAAAACTAGTCAATTAAACTAGTTTCATTTGCTTCTAAATAAATTGTTTTATCAAAATTATGTTCAACCTTATCCAATTCTAATAATTCTTCAGTTGAAATCATAAAGAAATTATGTATTAAATACTGCTTTCCGTCACTTGCAACAGGATCGTCCCAAGTAACATCTATATGTTTCCACTCGTTATTTAGATATACTAAGTTCCAAATATGATTTGCAGATGTAATTTTATAATTTTTAATTCCTAATATATTTAAATATATAGACATAATATCGCTATAACCGCCGCATATAGATTTACCTGTAGTAATTAGATTATAAGCAGTATATGATTTTTCTTTTTTATCTTCATCATATATAGTATTATTTACAATATAGTCATGGAAGACTTTTATTTTATCAGCATCAGCCATAGAATCATTTATATTAGCTTCCATAAAATTTTCAATATATTTATTTATAAATTCAATTTCATCATTACTATATACTTTTTTAGTTTTAACAGTTATTTTTCCACTAGAAATAACATCAATATTTATGCTAGAAAAAGAATTATATGGATGTACGAAATTATTTATATTAGCAATTATATCTTTATTTTTTATTAAGTCCTTAGCATCTTTCATACAATTATCGTAATCGCAGTAAAAAGAAAAACTATCATCTCCGCTATTAATAATACTATAAAACATATTTAGTATATCTTGATAACTTTCGACTTTAGACTCATCTGTATTTTGTATATATAAATAATCGTTATTTAAATAATACTCATTATAGGTTAAGACAGTATTACTCCCTTTATATATAATTTTATCAGTAATAAAATTTGATATGTTATCTTTATATATAAAAACTACTATTACTAGACCAAGCATAAATAATATTTTTAATAAATCTTTCATAGTCTCACCATCTTCATTATAACATATTCTTTTCCTTATCAACAAGAAAAAAACCGATGTTAATCAATATTTACATTATTATATGCAAAAAACTTGCTAATATGTAAATTGGCAAGTTATCAAATAAAAAAAAGTTAAATTACTCCATTGAATTAACTTTTTTACTTAATCTTGATTTATTTCTAGCACTTGTATTTTTAGAAGTTACTCCCTTTTGAGTAGCTTTATCAATTGCTTTAACAGCAACTTTTAATTTATCATTAGCTTTTTCTTTGTCTTTAGAAGCAACAGCTCTTTCTACATTTTTAATAGCTGTTTTCATACTAGCAGCAAATTCATTATTAGCTTTTTCTTTTTTCTCATTTACTAAAACTCTTTTTTTAGCATTTTTTAAATTTGGCATAAGTTCACCTCCAAGTCACATATACACATATTTTAGCAAATATTTATAAAAAATGCAATAAAATAAACAAATTTGTTAAAAATAATAAGGGTGATTATATGAATAAAGAAGTTGATTTAAGTAAATATCAAATAAGAACAGACTTAGCAATTGATGAAATAGGTGAAAAAGTAAAATTAAAGGGTGTTAAACATAAAACAGAAAATATTGATGGAATTATTGTTACTAATGTAGAATTAGAAGAAAAAAATGAATTAGGTAAGAAAAAGGGTAAATATATAACACTGGAATTTACGGATGTTACAGATTCTAAAAATTTTGATAAGGTTAATAAAACTTTAACATTTGTGTTAAAGAAAATGTTAAAATTAACTAAAGATTCATTTGGACTTATAGTTGGACTTGGTAATGACAAATCAACACCTGATTCTCTTGGACCATTAGTAGTTAATAATATAGTAGTTACAAATCATTTATATATATTAGATGAATTAAGTTCTAATTATAGTAGAATAAGTGCAATAAATCCAGGTGTGATGGGAGAAACGGGAATAGAAACTAGTGATATAATTGAATCTATTGTAAATAAAATAAAACCCACTTATTTAATAGTTATAGATTCACTAGCTAGTAAATCTATAGAAAGGCTAAATAAAACTATACAAATAACAAATACAGGTATACACCCTGGAAGTGGGATTGGGAACAAAAGAAAAGAAATAAGTGAAGAGACACTTGGTATACCAGTAATTGCTATAGGTGTTCCGACTGTTGTAGATGCAACTGTTATAGTATCAGATACAATAAATTTTATTTATAAAAATTATGCCTTTAATAAAGAATATTTAAATAATCCAAAAAGTAGACTAACTTTTAACAATGTAAATTATTTAAATAAAAACATAACTGAAAATAGTCGCGAAAAACAGGAATTGTTAGGTTTAGTAGGTACACTAAATGATGATGAACTTCAAAGACTTATTTATGAAGTATTGAACCCGATTGGCTATAATCTGATGGTAACCCCTAAAGAAATCGATTTTATAATAGAGAGACTATCAAACTTAATAGCAAATTCTATAAATAATTCAGTTCATAATATTGACAAATGATATTGATGTATGGTATATTTATATCATAGAGGACGGTAAGGTGGTGAAAAAAATGAATAAAAAAGGTTTTACTTTAATAGAATTATTAGCAGTAATCGTTATTTTAGCAATTATAGCATTAATAGCAACTCCAATTATTTTGGGAATTATTAATGATGCTAAATCAAGCGCTAAAGATAGATCAGCTGAAAACGTTTATACAGGTGTTGAATACGGATATGTAAAAACTATGTACAAAGGTAATTACAATCCAACTTTATCAGATATTAAAGATAATGTTGAAGCTTCAATTGACAATTTAGCTAAAACTGATGGTGTTACAATTTCAGAAGACAATAATACAATGACAGTTAAGACTGCTGATGGTGTTACTTGTACAGTTGCTGCTGTAGATGGAGGATTCAAAGTTACTTGTGATAATCCAGGTAAATTTGAAAGAACTATGAATGCTGATAGCGTTGATGTAAGTACAGGTGGAGAAACACAAAATCCATAGTAATGCTAAGATCTAATTTATATTAGGTCTTTTTATTTTATTTTTTTTTAATATATGATATAATACAACAAGAAAAAGGGATGATAGTATGAAAAAACCAGTAGTCGCACTTGTTGGAAGACCAAATGTAGGTAAAAGTACAATATTTAATAAAATAGTAGGTAAAAAACTATCAATAATAGAGGATACGCCAGGTGTTACAAGAGATAGAGTTTATGCAAGTGTAAATTATAATAGTTATAAATTTCACTTGATAGATACAGGTGGTATTGAGTTAGGTAGTGAGAACTTTAATAACGAAATAAGGGTTCAAGCAAGTCTTGCTATAGATGAAGCAGATGTTGTAGTATTTGTTCTTGATGGTAAGGATGGACTAACCAGTGATGACTTTTTAGTTAGAGATATGCTAAAAAAAGTTTCTAGTAAAGTTATAGTAGCTATTAATAAGTGTGATAGTAAAAAAATAAAAGAAACTGAATATGAATTTTATGAATTGGGATTTAATAATTATATAAAAGTTAGTGGCGAACAAGGTGATGGAATTAGAGATTTGCTTGATATGATTACGGCTAATTTTCCAAAGTTTGAAGAGGATATCGATGATACTAAGGTTAGATTTTCAATAATAGGAAGACCAAATGTAGGTAAAAGTAGTTTAGTAAATGCCATTTTAAATGAGGATAGGGTTATTGTAAGTGATATAGCAGGTACAACTCGTGATGCAATTGATACTGAATTTAATTATAATGGCGAGAAATATGTTGTAATAGATACAGCTGGTATGAGAAAAAGAGGTAAAATATATGAAAATGTAGAAAAGTATAGTTTACTTAGAAGTTTAAAGGCAATTGATAGATCTAATGTATGTGTTATTGTTATTAATGCGGATGAGGGTATAATAGAACATGATAAACACATAGCAGGCTATGCTCTTGAAGCTGGAAAAGCTGTTGTTATTGCGGTTAATAAATGGGATTTAATAGAGAATAAAGATTCAGAGTTAAAGAGGTGGAAGCAAAATATAGAATCAGAATTTAGTTTTATGTCTTATGCAAAGGTAGTATTTTTAAGTGCTAAAACGAAAAAAAGAATACATACTTTAATGCCAGAGGTATTAAGTGCATATGAAAATAGTAAAAAAGAAATTAAAACTAGTTTACTTAATAAAGTAATATCTGATGCTTATGAACTTAATTTACCACCTAGTTATAAAGGAAAAAGACTTAAGATATATTTTAGTACACAAGTTAGATCATGCCCACCTACATTTAATATTCAGGTAAATAGTAAAGGGCTTGTTCACTTTTCTTATGAAAGATATTTAGAAAATAAAATTAGGGAATCTTTTGACTTTAGTGGAACTCCTATAGTAATTAATTTTAAGAGTAAAGGAGAACAAGATTAAAAAATGTCGCAAATAAATACCTCTTACATAAACTAATGTAGGAGGTATTACATGGCTTTTTCGGATTCTTTCTTTAATAGAGTAGAGAAAAAAACTAATGTTGGTAAAGATACTATTTTAGATCTTGCTAAAAAATTACAACAAAATGATTTAAAAAATGAAGGTACACTTAGGGAAGTTATACAAACTTTAAGTCAAATGACTGGTAGGGATGTAACTAAAGAACAAGAGGATAAAATAATTAATGCAGTTGTGACAGATAAGGTACCTAAAGATATTGATAAGTTAATTTAATTAACTTTTTTTACTTTTTTCATTTAAATTACACATAATAATGTATAATAAAATTAGAGGTGTTTTATGAAAGTATTAATCGTTGATGATGAACAAGGGATAAGGGAAGTTATAAAAGAGTATTGTTTAAGTGAAAATTATGAGGTGGAGGAAGCAGAAAATGGATATGAGGCACTAGATATATTAGAAAGAAATAATAATATTAACATTATTATTTTAGATATTATGATGCCAAAGATGGATGGATATACTACTTTAACTGAATTAAGAAAGAAATATGATATACCTGTTATTATGTTATCAGCACGTGCAGATGAGTATGATAAACTTCAAAGTTTTAATTTAGGCGTAGATGATTATGTTACTAAACCATTTAGCCCTAAAGAGTTAATTGCTAGAATAAAGGCTATATTAAATAGGGGAAGAAGTAATACCGACGAGTATAATTATAGAAATTTAAAAATAAATTATTTGGGACATAATGTTCTTATTAATAATGAAGAAATAAAAATTACTCCTAAGGAATATGAACTTTTATGTTATTTTGTTCAAAACAAAGGAATAGCTTTATCAAGAGAAGTCTTACTTAGCAATATATGGGGATATGATTTTTTTGGGGACGATAGAACTGTTGATACTCATATAAAGATGTTAAGGAATAGTTTAGGTGAATATAGAGATTTAATAGTTACAGTAAGAGGTATGGGCTATAAATATGAGGAAAAATAGTTTAAAATCAAAGGTATGGCTTTATTTATCTATATTTACGTTAGTAATATTAGGTGGAATATGGTTTTTGCAAATACTTTCACTTGATATGTATTATGAATGGAATAAAAAATCAGAAATAAAAGGAATTGCAAATAAGGTATTAAGTGCGTATAATAATGGTAATTATAGTGATGTATTAGATAGTTTAGCCTTTAAAGAAGATATATGTATAGAAATAACTGAAGATAATAATATATCATATTCAACTGATAGTATAAGCAGAGGTTGTTTAATTAATAATAGTAAAGAAATAAATAATTATAAATTAAAATTTATGCTTAGTGGAGAGACCTCAATTATATATAGAGTCATTAATCCAAAATTTGATAATAAGACATTAATATATGGGCTTAAAATTGATGATGGGAAGTATGCTTTTATAAGTACATCACTTGAACCTATTGGTTCTACTGTCTCTGCTTTAAAAAGACAATTGGTATTAATAATAATTGTAGTCCTTTTAATAGCATTCTTAATAGCATATACTATTTCTAAAAAGATTTCGAAACCAATAGAGAATATTACAAAGTTGAGTCTTAAGATGTCTCGTGGTGATTATAATATAGTGTTTGATAGTGATACTGATATAGAGGAAATTAATGAACTTGAAAAAACTTTAACTAGTGCTGCTCGTGAACTTTCAAAAACAGAGGAACTTAGAAGGGAATTACTTGCAAATGTATCTCATGATTTAAAAACGCCACTTACACTTATTAAAGCTAATGCAGAAATGGTTAAGGATTTAACGTATAAGGATAAAAATAAGAGAGATAAGAATTTAAATACTATAACTGATGAGGTTGATAGATTAAATTTACTTGTAGAAGATGTACTTGATTTATCAAAAATGCAATCAAATGCAGTCAAGTTGGAAATAGAGGAATTTAATATAAATGATATGATTAATACTATTATAGAAAGATTTAATGTATTATGTGATATTAATGGATATAAGATAAACTATAAGGGATTTGATGCAAATGTAAGTGCAGATAAGAAAAAAATGGAACAGGTAGTTTATAATTTGATTAATAATGCTATTAACTATACAGGTGAAGATAAGAATATTTATATTGATTTATTAGATATGGGAGAATCGGTAAAGGTATCTATTAGAGATACTGGAAATGGGATAGATCCTAAAGACATTGAATATATATGGGACAAATATTATAAGGTAGATAAAAAATATAAAAGGGTTACTTATGGTACTGGACTTGGACTTTCTATTGTAAAAAATATATTAATGTTACATAAATTTAGATATGGTGTAGAGAGCGTAAAAAACAAGGGGACTATTTTTTATTTTGAGATAGATAAAGGTCAAAATATTGTAAATAATAAAAAAACAAAAAATCAAAAAAATGAAAAAAATAAAAAAATGAAAATTTCAAAAAATCGAAAAAATGTAAAAAAGTGATTTTTCAAAAACATCACTTTTTTTAATACTTATTTTTAATAATCTGTTGTAAAACAAGGGATAATTAAAATAGTAAAATTGTGCTTGATAATATTCCTTATTAAAATTTTTTTTGATTTTTTTAAAAAAGTATTGACTGTGAAAAAATCAAATGATATACTTTTATTGTAAAAAGATAGGAGTTAGGGTTATGACAGAAGTAGAAGAAAAATTAGATTTAGTTGTTGTTAAAAGAAATGGAAAAAAAGTCGATTTTGATGGGACTAAAATAGCTTTAGCCATAAAAAAAGGCTTTGATAGTATAAATGAACAGGATGAAGAAACAGGAAAATATAAATATGATTCAAAAGATATTACAAAAGTATATAATGATGTAATTAAGACAATAGAAAAAGAATATAGTGACAAAATTAAAATAGAAGAAATTCAAGATTTAATAGAGGATTCATTAGAAAAAAAAGGGTATAACGAAGTACATGATTCATTTTCTCTTTATAGAGAAAGACGTGCCCAATCAAGAAATATGTTTTTTGATGATAAGAGAATGCATAAGTTTTTAAAAACTATTGAGGGTTTAGGCCTTAAATCAGCCAATGAAGATGATACTAAAAGAGAAAATGCAAATGTTGATGGAGATACAGCTATGGGAACTATGCTTCAATATGGTAGTACTGTATCAAAAGAATTTGCTAAAGCTTATTTAATGAAGAAAAAATTTGCTGATGCTCATGATAATGGTGAAATACATATACATGATATGGATTTCTTACCAATGGGAACTACTACTTGTATGCAAATTGAACTTGATAGATTGTTTAAAAAAGGATTTTCAACAGGCCATGGTTATTTAAGACCTCCAAAAGATATTTCATCTTTTAGTGCTCTTGCTGCAATAGCTATTCAAGCAAATCAAAATGATCAACATGGTGGGCAAAGTATTCCTGCATTTGATTATTTTATGGCACCTGGTGTACTTATGACATTTAAAAAGCAATTTAAACAACAGATAAATGATTTCCTTGATTTAGAAGGATTACTTAACCATATAAGTATGGAAAGAATAGCCCGTGAAATAGATAAACTAGAGAGTATTAAATTTGGTATAGAAATATTTGCTCCTATATATAAAGAATCAGATGAACTTAAAAGATTATTTGATAAAGCATATGAGAAGGCAATTGCAAAAACTGATAGAATTACATATCAGGCAATGGAGGCATTTGTACATAATTTAAATACAATGCATTCTAGAGCAGGAGCACAAGTGCCATTCTCTTCAATAAACTTTGGAACTGATATAAGTCCAGAGGGAAGAATGGTTTCAATTAATTTTTTAAAGGCTACTGATTCAGGACTTGGAAAAGGAGAAACTCCAATATTCCCAGTTTCAATATTTAAAGTAAAAGAGGGAGTTAATTATAATAAAGAAGATCCAAATTATGATATATTTAGGCTTTCTTGTGAAGTATCATCAAAAAGATTATTCCCAAATTTCTCTTTTATAGATGCTCCATTTAATTTAGCTTTTTATAAACCAGGTGATTATAGAACAGAAGTTGGTTATATGGGATGTAGAACACGTGTTATGAGTGATATAACTGATCCTAATAATCAAACTACAGGTGGTAGAGGTAACTTATCATTTACGTCTATAAATCTTCCAAGAATCGGAATTAAACATGGTATATGTTTAAAAGAAAGAAATAAGGCTGATATGGACGGTTTTTATAAGGAACTTGGTGAAGTTATGGAACTTGTTAGAGACCAATTACTTGAAAGATTTGAAATTCAATGTAATAAAAGATGTTATAATTTTCCATTCTTAATTGAACAAGGTGTTTGGACAGATGGTGAAAAATTAAAACCAACAGATAGAATGAGAAAAATATTAAAACATGGTAGTTTAACTTTAGGATTTATAGGTCTTGCAGAAACTTTAAAGGCACTTATTGGAGAACACCATGGTGAATCTAGTGAGGCACAAAAATTAGGAATTGAAATAATAGAATTCATGAGAAAGAAAGCAGATGAATTCTCAAAGGAATATAATTTAAACTTTGCTTTAATTGCAACTCCAGCTGAAGGATTATCTGGTAGATTTGTAAATATTGATAAAGCAATCTATGGAAAGATTAAAGGAGTTACAGATAGAGATTATTATACAAATTCATTCCATGTTCCAGTATATTATAATACTTCTATTAAACATAAATTAGAGGTAGAGGCACCTTATCATGCTTTAACTAATGGTGGACATATTTCTTATATTGAATTTGATGGAAATACAGCACAAAATGTTGATGCATTTGAAAGTGTTATTAGAATGATGAAAGAATATGGAATAGGATATGGGGCTATTAACCATCCAGTTGATAGAGATCCAGTTTGTGGATATGTAGGGGTAATTGGTGATGTGTGTCCTGGCTGTGGACGTAAAGAATTTGAAGCAATACCACTAGAAGAGGTAAAAAACTTCAATTGCAGTTGTTAAGAAGGGAGAAAAAATATGGAAAAATTAGTTGGTGAAGGAGTAAAATTCGAAAGAATTAGAAGAGTTACAGGTTATTTAAGTGGAGACGTTAGCAGATTTAATAATAGTAAACGTGCAGAAGAAAAGGACCGTGTAAAGCATACTGGCGTTAAAGAAGTAGTAGCTTGTGAAAAGTGTGCAAGATAATGAAAATTAGATTAGCATCAGATTTACAAACAGATAGTATAGTTGATGGGGTTGGAATAAGGACTGTTATATGGACTCAAGGATGCTCCCATAATTGTCCTTCTTGCCATAATCCTGGAACTCATGATTTTAAAGGTGGAGAGTTAGTTGAACTTGATGATGTTATTGATAGACTTATGGAATTATCTGGTCAGGATGGTGTAACATTTTCAGGTGGTGACCCTATGTTTCAACCTAAGGAGTGTGCAATACTTGCTAAAAAGGTAAAAGAATTAGGCATGAATGTATGGGCTTATACAGGCTTTACATTTGAACAATTAATTAGTATGGGTAATCCGGATATATTGGATTTTCTAAGTAATATAGATGTATTAGTGGACGGGAAATTTGAAATAGAAAATAAAAGTCTTGATTTAGAATTTAGAGGATCTAGTAATCAAAGAATTATAGATGTTCCTAAATCTTTAGAAAATCATGAAGTTATACTTGTAAATCTTAATAATAAAAAGAATATAATAGATTATGTATCATTTAAAAAAGAGGTATTATATATTTAATACCTTTTTAATTTGACTTTTATTTTAAATTAATATATTATATATCAAAAAAAGGGGGATTATTATGTTTGGAGAAAAGCCACTTTATGGAAAAGATATATTAAAAATAGATGATAAAGGTAGAATATTTTTGCCAAAATATACAAGAAAAGAAAAAGACAATGAATTAATATTAAGATATGATGAGGAGATATCAAAGTATGAAATATATAGTATAGATAGATATAATCAAATTATGAGTATATTAGAAAAGTATGCAATAAAGTCAACTATAAAAAATGAAAGATTATATTACAAAAGAAGAATATGTGAAATAAGTAAATCTATATTGAAAAAAATAAAGGTAGACTCACAAGGTAGAATAAATATAGGTGAAATAGATACTGATTCTAATAAGATTTTATGTTTAGGTGCGCATGATCATTTAATACTAGAACCAATAAAAGTTGAAATTACTAAATAATTGTTATATTTTTAAATTTATAAAGTTATAATATATTTAATTTATTATATTTGGGAGGTAATAGGATGAATAGAGAAATGACTTTGACAGATAATGAAATTAAATTATTAAAACAATTTATTTGTGAATGCCAGGAAAATGAATTAACTGATTGTATTTATATATTGCCATATAATATTCAAGATAATGAAGAAAAAATAGATGTAATCTTGGTAACTGTACCAATTTCAGTCGTTGGTGGAGATAAAGTAATATCATTAAAAACAATGAAGATTTGTACAACTGACGAAAATAATATAAATACTTTAATAGAAAAAAATAATAATAATGAAAATAAAGAAAGATTATTATTTTATAGGGATTATTCATTTAATTATGATGTTAATGCATTTAATTTAAAGAAGGTTCATATTTCAAGATTTTTATCGGGCGGAATAATACTGTTTGATGAAACTTTAGATTATAAAAAAAGAAAAGAGAACGCACAACCTATTTTATTTAAATTTGATGATATAAATAGTATTAGTAATATAGATGAAGTTTTAATGAATAATTCTAAACAAAAAATAAAATAAGATAATAGTATTTATCTTTTTTTGATTAGTATGATATAATATTAGGGATGTATATGAATAATAAAATTAATGAATTAGAATTAGAAATAAAAAAACTAGAAGAGTTAAGCAAAAAATCTCCTGAATCAGTAGATACTATCAATATAAAAATTTCGCGTTTAAAAACTTTGTTATATCATGAATTAACTAGTCCTAGAACTCCTGATTTAAGCGATGGTGTTATAGATTTGTATAAGAGTGATAATGAGCATGAGGCTGATTATACTATATATTTAAGTAATACTGAAATTTATATAGGTTTTATAGATTATCGTTTTTCTAAAATAGCTAATATAGGTGATATTGGATATGGGATTTTACCAAAGTATCGAGGCAATCATTATGCTCTTAGGGCTTTAAATTTAATATGTGATAGTATAATAAAGAGAGGCATAAATGAAGTTACTATATGTGCTAAATGCGATAATATTGCTTCAATAAAGACTATACAAAAATTTGGTGGAAAATTAATAAATAAGAAGGATGATATATTATATTTTAAATGTAATATAAAAGAAAAAGGAAATAATAAAGTAAGGTGATTGTATGAAAAGTAAATTAAAATTTGTTTATATATTAGGTATATTCTTTCTATTGATAGATCAACTTATTAAAATTTTTATTAGTAGTAGATTTCTATTGAACCAAAATCTTATTATTATAAAAAATTTACTTAATTTAAATCTAGTTCATAATGAGGGTGCCGCTTTTAGCATACTCACAGGTAGTAGATTACTTTTAATAGTAGTGGGAATCTTAGCTGTTGTTCTAATTAGTTTTTATATAGTTAAAAGTGATGAAATTAATGATAGAGATATACTAAGTTATTCATTATTGCTTGGTGGAATTGTTGGTAATTTAATAGATAGAATTGTTCATGGATATGTAATAGATTATATAAGTTTTAATTTTTTTGGTTATTATTTTCCTGTATTTAATTTTGCTGATATATGTATAGTTCTTTCGATTATTATTATAGTTATTAATATAATTAAGGAGAGCATATGGAAATAAAAATAGGTGAAGATATAAATACTAGAATTGATTTATATTTAAGTGAAAAATTAGATTTTAGCAGAAGTAAAGTTGTAAAAATGTTAAAAGATGGAGTTATACTTGTAAACGGAAAGCCGGTTAAAAATAGTTACACTTTAAAAAAAGGTGATATTATTGAGGTAGGAGAGTACCATGAGGAAGAGATGAGTTTAGAACCTGAAAATATTCCACTTGATATTGTTTATGAGGATGAGGATGTTATTGTAGTAAATAAGCCTAATGGAATGGTAGTTCATCCAGCTGTTGGAAATAATCATGGCACTCTTGTAAACGCACTTCTTTATCACTCTAAAAATTTGAGTAATATAAATGGCGAGTTTAGGCCTGGAATAGTCCATAGAATAGATGCATATACAACGGGACTTTTAATGGTAGCAAAAAATAATAAGGCACACGAAGTACTTGCACATGAATTAGAGGAGAAAAAAACATATAGAAAATATGTCGCACTTGTATGGGGAGTTATAAATGAAGATACTGCGACAATAGATGCTCCAATAGGAAGGGATATTAACGATAGAAAGAAAATGAGTGTTACTCGCATTAATAGTAAAGATGCTATTACACATTTAAGGGTACTTAAAAGATTTAAAGAGGTTACTTTAATTGAACTTAAACTTGAAACGGGAAGAACTCATCAAATAAGGGTTCATATGAATTATATTGGACATCCTGTTGTTAATGATCCTATTTATGGCAATAGAAAACTTATTGATGATAGTGGACAGTGTCTTCATGCTAAAGAGATTGGATTTATTCATCCAACTAAAAATGAATATATGGAATTTACATCAGAACTTCCAGATAAATTTATAAATATAATGAATAAATTTGACTAAATATATAAACTGTGTATAATATAAACACAAAAGTGAGAAAAGAGGAATATATATGGAAGATTTTGAAACAATGATGAATAGAATAGAAAGATATCTCAAAGTTGAAAATCAAGTATTAAAGAAATGTGAAATTGGAATTTTTTATGAAAGTAAAGTAATTACAATTCCAAGTGGCATAATAGAAATAGGAGAATATGCATTTGCTTGGAGAAATAATCAAATAATAGAAAAAATAATTATACCAGATGGTGTAACAAAAATAGGTGCTGGAGCATTTTCTGGACTTGAAAATCTAAAGTATGTAGAAATACCAGAAAGTGTAATAGAAATAGATAGAGAAGCTTTTAGTGAATGTAAAAGTTTGGAATTTGTAAAATTACCAAACAGTTTAACTAAAATAAATAGAGGATTATTTTACTCAAGTGGCTTAAAAGATATATATATTCCGGAAAGTATTGTAGAAATAGAAGGATACGCATTTTCATATTGTACTAATTTAGAAAGTGCTAAAGTACCGGATAGTGTGGTTAAAATAGGTGATGGTGCATTTTGTGGATGTAGTAATTTAAAAAGTATAAATATTCCAAATGGTATAACAGAAATAAATAAAAAAACATTTGAGGATTGTGAAAATTTAGAAACTATAGAATTGCCAGAAAATGTCACAAAAATAGGAGAATATGCATTTTCAGAGTGTAAAAAGTTAAAGAAAGTAATTTTTTCTAAAAAGGTTAATGAAATACAAGAACATGCATTTTTTAGTTGTCAAGGTTTAGAAAATATAGATATTCCAGAAGGAGTAGAGGAAATAGGCAAATCTGCATTTAGTTGTTGTCAAGGATTAAAAAAAATAAGTATACCAGATGGAGTGACTAAATTAGAAGGTACATTTTTTGGTTGTGAAAATTTAGAGGATATAACTTTACCAGATACTTTGAATGAAATAGGTAATGAAACATTTTATGATTGTTATAATCTAAAAAATATAGATATTCCAGAAAATGTAGTGACTATAGGTAAAAGGGCATTTGGCGCATGCAAGAAATTAAATGCTATAGAGATTCCAAAGGGTGTAGAAGAAATAGGTGAAACAGCATTTTTTGGATGTAAAAAGTTGCAAAGTGTTACTATTCCAGGAAGCATAAAAAAGTTAGAAGATGGTATGTTTTATTGCTGTAATAATTTAAGAAATGTAATTATTTTAGATGGCGTAAACGAAATTGGAGGTAGAGTATTTGATTCTTGCTTAAATTTACGTAGTATAACACTTCCAAATAGTATAGAAAAAATAGACTATGACTCTAGATATAGTTCTTCTAAATTTAGTGGGTATATAAATATATATTCATATAGAGTATTTTCATTGTTAGATAATTCATTAAAACCTTTTGCGGCACTATCGTTTGTAACAAATTATTGTTCAGGTAGAATTAACTATAGTGATGAAGATATAAATAATTTTAAAAATTATGTAAAAGAAAATAGGCAAATTTTATTAAAAATTGCCAAATATAGTTTTCAGTTAGTTTATTTTATGTTAAATGAAATGGGAGAAAATTTTATTACATATGATGATGCTATTAATTTACTAAATCAAACGGATGAAAATAATGTAGAAATAAGAGCACTATTAATTGATTATATTGATAAAAAATTTGGTAGTGATAATTTAGATGTAAAAAGAAAAAATATATTAGATACGTATGATTTAGGAAAAAATGAAGAAAAACAGAAGAAATTATAAAGAAAATACTAGGTTATCCTAGTATTTTTATCTATAGTATGGTCCATAAGGAGGACGATAAGGTGGATATGGATAATAATAATTATAGTTATAATTTGGTCTACCATAACCTCCACCATAGAAGAATGGTGATACTAAGCCTCCTGTTATCCCACCGAGTATAAATGGTCCTAAAAATCCTCCACCAACGAGTCTACTATCATAGTTACTTGAATTATTAAAAGAACTGTTTACAGAATTTATCTGTCTATTAAAATTATTTGGAATTTGAGTATAATTATACATAAAAAACTCCTTTCATGTTATAATATGTAAAGAAAGGAATAGTGTGATAATATGGATGAAAGATTAAAAAAATTGAGTAAACAAATAGTAAATTATTCAGTTAAAGTAAAAGATGGAGATAGAGTATTAATACAATACGAAAGTAATATGTGTAATCCACTTATTAAGTGTTTAATTAAAGATATTTATAAAAATAATGGAATACCATTTGTTAAATTATTAGATAATGAATTAAATTCTTTAATACTTGAGGGTGCGAATGGTAAAACAATAGATGAAATGGTTAAAATGAAGACTTATGAGGTAGATAATTTTGATTGTTTTATAAGAATTTGTTATACTGAAAATGAATATGAAGATAAAAATGTAAGTTCACGTATTAGAAAAGAATTAGGAAGTAAATCTCAAAAAATAGATGATATTAGAATTAATCAAAGAAGATGGGTATTACTTAACTATCCATCACTTATTGATGCATATAAGGCACATATGAAATATGATGACTTTTATGATTTTTCTATGGATGTCATGAATGTTGATTATGAAGCTATGAATGAAAAAATTAGACCACTTAAGGAACTTATGGAAAAAACTGATAAAGTTAGAATAGTGGGACCTAATACTGATATAACTTTCAGTATAAAAGGTATGCCTGCAATTCCTTGTTGTGGGACTGCAAATATTCCTGATGGTGAGCTTTATACAGCACCTATAAAAAATACAGTAAATGGAGTTATAACTTATAATACTCCGAGTCCATATAATGGAAATATATTTAATAATATTAGATTAGAATTTAAGGATGGGCAAATTGTTAATTGCTCTACCACAGAACATAATGATTTACTTAAAGAAATATTTGATACAGATGAAGGAGCAAGATATGTTGGTGAATTTTCTTTAGGATTTAATCCAAAAATAACAAGCCCTATGGGTGATATATTATACGATGAAAAGATAATGGGAAGTCTTCATTTCACACCAGGTAGGTGTTATGAAGATTGTAATAATGGTAATGTATCAAGTATTCACTGGGATTTAGTATTAATACAGACACCAGAGTATGGTGGAGGAGAAATATATTTTGATGATGTATTGATACGTAAGGACGGTAAATTTGTAACTCAAAATTTGTACGAGTTAAATTAGTATAGAAGAGCCAACTAAACATATAATTAATTAGGTGAAGTTATGAAAAAAATATTTCAAGTAATAGGCCTAATTAGTTTAACATGTTTTAGTTTTTTTGTGACTGAAAAAACGGCAACTGTTGTAAATGATATGGATGAGATAATGATAGAAATAAAAAATGAAAAAGACAAATTTACAACTGAGCCAATTAATGCAGTAATAGAAGGTAATATAATTATACCTGGTGTAAATGGTAGAAGGGTTAATGTAAATAAAAGTTATAAACTCATGAAAAGTAATGGATATTATAGTGAAAATTTATTAGTTTATGATTATACAAATCCTAAAGTTAGTTTAACTTATAATATGGATAAGTATATAATAAAGGGTAATCCAAGTAAAAGAATGGTAAGTCTTATATTTGTTGTAAATGGAAATGATGATGTAACTGATATATTAAATATAGTAAATAATTTTAATATAAAATCTACATTTTTTGTAGATCAAGTGTGGTTTGAAAATAATAATAATCTTATTCAGGAAATGGTAAGTAAAGGACATAGTATAGAAGTTTTCTTAAGTGATTATAGAGATTCTAATTTTGAATGGATGGATATGATAATAAAAAAGATAAATAATCAGAATACTTCTTTTTGCTATAATACTATAGATAATGATGAAAATATTAATGCATGTAAATTAAAAGGTAATTATACAATAAGACCAACTGTTATATCAGATAATACACCGCTTATGGATATAAAGAGTAAGTTAGAATCTGGTTCTTTATTATCCCTCAAAGTAAATTCACAAGTAAAAAAAGAATTATCTACAATAATTATTTATATTAAATCTAAAGGGTATAAAATTACTAGTCTAGAAGAAAATGTATTAGAATAAATTTTGTATTATTATAAAGGTAGTAATTTACAATTAATAGTATACGTGATACAATTATTATAGAGAGAAGGTAATTATGAGAAAGTATAATCGTATATTATTAAAACTTAGTGGAGAATCATTATCAGGAACAAAAGATATGGGAATTGATTTTGATAGGGTTTTAGAGATTTGCTCAGAAATTAAAGAAGTATCTGAAAAAACAAATGTGGAAATTTCAATAGTAGTTGGTGGTGGAAATTTTTGGAGAGGAAGATCTAATCAACATATGGATCACTGTACCTCTGATCATATTGGAATGCTAGCAACTGCTATGAATGCACTTGCTATTAATGATGCTTTTAAACAATTGGGTGTTGATTCTCGTATTCAAACAGGAATTGAAATGAGACAAATAGCGGAGTTTTATATTAAAAATCGTGCCGATAGACATATGCAAAAGGGAAGAATTGTTGTAATGGGTTGTGGTACAGGAAGTCCATTCTTTTCAACAGATACAGCTGCTGCTTTAAGAGCTGCTGAAATAAATGCTGATATAGTTTTAAAAGCAACTAATGTAGATGGTATTTATGACTCTGATCCAAAAAAGAATAAAGATGCTAAAAAAATAGATGAAATATCTTATATGGATGTTTTAAATAAGAAGTTAAGTGTTATGGATTCAACTGCTATGAGTTTATGTATGGATAATGAAATACCAATCATTGTTTATAATATGAATAAAAAAGGTAATTTACTTAAGATAATTGAAGGAGAAAAAGTAGGAACTATAGTACATTAATTTTAATATTATAGGTTATTTATTAGAACTATAATCTTGAATATATTAGATTATAGTTTTTATAATTTTATATAAAAATTAGCAACTAAATTATTTACTAATTTATGGCTAGGCAGTAAAATATTTTTAATATAATTTGATGACCTTAACTAAATAAAGATAATAATGTATAATATGGTATATGTGAGGTGAATATCATGAAACGATTAAATATTTTTGTAGATGAAACAGGTAAATTTGAATTTGGTAATGGTTCATCAGAACTATATTGTGTTTCATTTACTTTTCATGAACAAGATGATGATATTATGCCTGAATTAAATAAGTTAAATGATAAATTAAATGAAATTGGATATACAAATATGATCCATATGGCAGATTTAATAGTGAAAAGATGAGATTATTCTAAATTTCATATTGATAAAAGAAAAAGCATATTTAATTCAATATATCAATTTTCTAGAAGAATTCCTGTTAAGTATAAAGCTATTATTATAGATAAAAAAGTATATAGACAATGGTAGAATATTAAAACAAAAATTATCTTTAGAAATTAATAATATGGTAAAAAAAGAAGAAAAGTATTTTCAAAAATTTGATAAAATAGTTATGTATTATGATAATGGACAAGAAGTACTTGGAACAATGTTAGATTCAATATTTTTGCGATTTGATGATTTTGAACATAGGGTTGACTTTAATCATAAAGAGAAAAGATTATTTCAAGTTTCAGATATGTTTACTTATATAGATAAGTATGATTATAAATATAAAAATAAAATGTTTTTTACAAAGATTGAGAAGTATTTCTTTAGTTTTGAAGAAATTAGAAAAATTTTGAAGGAATTAAATAAAAAGAGATTTTAGAATATTAAAAAAGCAATCTTAATGATTGCTTTTTTAAGCGGCGCTTGGCGCCAACACGGGTTTGATCCGATGAATTAATCCAACAGACCAAATGTAGATATAATAATATCTACATTATTATTATATCATATCACAATTAAATTATACCAAATATATTTTTTTAAGTAGCTGTTTTAATTTCCTTATATATTTTCTATTATTATCCAATTTATCATTTATTTCATTATTTTATTAAAAAATTTTCCAGTTATATTATTAAAAATAAAGAAATTTAAAAAATTTTAAAAAAAGTGTTGACATTTCAAAATGTTTTTAATATAATATTAATAACAGATGTGGAAAATCTGTTAAAAAACGGCATTTGTTATTAACAAAAAATTAATAACAAATAAAGAAATGATTAAAGAAATATTTAATTTTCAATTGGACTTATCATTTCAAATTTATAGGGGAGGTGGTTATATGGATAATATTATGAAAGAGAAAACAGTAGAATTTACATTAAATGCATCATTTGATCCTAGATATTATAATATTATTATTGCTAATAACGATTTGAAAGAGTGGTTTATGGTTAATCAAGATACTTTGGTTAAAATAGGATGTACTAATTTAAAGAGTGCTGAAGAAATATTAGAAAGTGAAGAACAAGATATTTTAAATAATAAATTGATACAAGAATTTGCTTTAGTAGCAGAGAAGACCTTCAAGGTACTTGATTATTATGTTGATAAAACTTTAGATTATCATGGATTATCGAGTGTTGCTTATAATGTTATGGTTTCTATTAATGATATACATCAAAAATTTGAAAATTATAGATCAGAAGATAGAAAAATAAGAAAATATGATTTCAGTATGATAGTCGATATATTAAATGCGGTATATGATGCAGATAAGTATAATATTATATATGGTAATCAGACTACTTCATGGAATGGCTCAATTTCAGATAGTTTAACTTTTAACGTAACAAATCATATTCAGTGTAATGGTTTTGAAGACCCTGATTGGAGTAAAACATCGTTAAAATTAGAAAATGAAACTTTAACAATTGAACAATTATATGGAATTAAAAATCCAAACAATCCTGATGATGTTGAAGTATTTGGTATTAAAAGTAGTTTAATAGAAAAAGTATATAATGAAGTTATTGAAACTAAAAAGAATAAGCAATTTATAAAAAAATAATTAATAAAATATATTATAATTAGAAAATATTAAATTTATTAAAATTAATAACAGACTTAAAGAGCTGTTTAAAAAATAAATATATGTTATTAATAAAATGTTAAAAAGAGGAGGAAAATATATGAATAAAATAAATGATTTAAAAATTTATAAAAAATGTTTAATAGTTGTGGATATGGTTAATGGATTTGTTAGGGAAGGAGTTTTACATGATAATGAAATATCAAAAATAATACCTAGACAAATAGAGTTAATTAAAAAAAATCATTATGAGAAAGGGCTTACAATATTTATTAAGGATACGCATGATGAAGATTCAGTGGAGTTTAAAAGATTTGGTAATACTAAACACTGTGTTATGGGAACTAGGGAAGCGGAGTTAGTTGACGAATTAAAACCATTTGAAAATTTAAACAATGCTATTTCAATAGAAAAAAATTCTACAAGTTATATGGAGGCAGTTATCTTTAGAGATGTAATTAAGGAACTTATAAATCTTGAAGAAGTAGATGTTGTTGGATGTTGTACTGATATATGTGTTTTTAATGGAACTATGGGACTTGCTAATTACTTTGATGAATGGAATAGAGATGTTAGAGTTAAAGTCCATCTAGATGCAATTGCTACTTATTCAGAAAAAGATAGACAAAAATATGTAGATGCTGCATATTTACTTATGGAACAACAAGGAATCGAGTTAGTTAAGAAAAGATAATTTTTTAAAATATGTTATTAATAAAATGATAAAAAGAAAGAGGAGATAATATGGAAAATTTAACAATGATGACAGATTTTTATGAGTTTACAATGGCTCAAACATACTTTAATAAAGGAGAACAAAAAAAACAAGTATACTTTGATATATTCTTTAGAAAGAATATATTTAATGGGGGATATTCTATAAGTGGAGGGTTAGATAATATAATTGAATATATTAATAACTTTAGATTTAGTGATGAAGATATAGAATATTTAAGAAGTTTAGGAAACTTTAGTGAAGAATTTTTAAGATACTTAAGAGATTTAAGATTTACTGGTGATATATACGCTATACCTGATGGAACACCAGTGTTTCCAAATGAACCAGTAATAACAGTAAAAGCAAATGTAATAGAGGCACAATTACTTGAGACTGCACTCTTAGCTTATTTCAATCATGGCACACTTGTAACAACAGCTTCTAAAAGAATAACAAATGCCGCAAAAGGTAGACCAGTATCTGAATTTGGTCCTAGACGTGCTCCAGGAGCTCCTTCAGCAATTGAGGTAAGTAAATATGCATATATAGGTGGATGTGTTGGTACAAGTAATGTAATGAGTGGTAAAAAATATGGTATACCTGTAATGGGAACAATGGCACACAGTATGATTTGTGATGATGATAGTGAATATGATGCATTCCTAAATTATGCTGAAAGTAATCCGGATAACTGTGTATTCTTAGTAGATACATTTGATACTTTAAGAAGTGGAATTCCTAATGCAATTCGAGTTATCAAAAAAACTGGTTATAAGTTTAAAGGAATTAGAATTGACAGTGGAAATCTTGTATCACTTTCAAAAAAAGCAAGAATTATGCTAGATGAAGCAGGATTCGCTGATACAAAAATATGTGTATCGAATGGTTTAGATGAAAGAAAAGTTATGGATTTACTTAGTCAAGGCGCTCCTATAGATTCATTTGGTATAGGTGATAATATCGCTTCTCCTAAAGAACTTGTAGGTGGAGTTTATAAATTAGTTGCTATAGAAAAAAACGGAGAATTAATACCTAAAATAAAAGTAAGTGAGGATACTATTAAAACTATTAATCCAGGGTATAAAAAGGTATATAGATTTTATGATAAAACTACTGGTTATGCACTTGGTGATGTAATCGCTTTAGCAGAAGAAAAAATACCAAAAGATAAATATACATTAATCTCACCAACAGATGAATGGAAGATGACAACTATTACTAATTATGAAGTAAGAGAACTACAAGTACCAATATTTAAAGATGGAAAACAAGTTTATAATGTTCCTACAGTGCGTGTTAGTCGTGATTATTGCTTTAAAGAATTTGAAACTTTATATCCAGAAATTAAAAGATCAGAAAATCCACATGGATACTATGTAGATTTAACTAAAAAGTTGTTGAACTTAAAGAAGGAATTAATTTTATCAATTAGAGAACAAATAGATGAAGATTCAAAAAATCCTGAACTAAGTCTAAGGAGAAAATAAGCATGATAAGAAAAGAAAAATTAGAAGAATTAAAATCTATTATAGAAAACTTGAAAACAATTGAGGTTATAAAAAGGGATATAGATCAGGAAGATAAATTTATCCAAAGTGATGCATATTATTTTAAATTAAATAATGGTATAACAATTCCAAGAGAAAAATTAACAAAAGGTAAAGATAAGAAAGATGGAAGTGCAGCTATTATAATGCCTATTGTTGGAGATGAAGTTTTAACAGTTATAGAACCTAGAGTTTTTACGGAACTTACGGTCGGAATAGGATTTCCTGCAGGTTATATTGAAAATGGTGAGAAAGCTCGTGTAGGTGCTTTAAGAGAATTAAAAGAAGAAACAGGATATGCACCATCCGATATGATAGAAATGGATTCATTTTACCAAGATGAGGGATGTAGTAGTGCTTTAAACCGTATATATTTAGCTCTAGACTGTAAAAAAGTAAGTGGCCAAAAGCTTGATAAAGATGAAGTAGTTAAATATATGTTATTTAAATATGATGAATTATTTGAATTAGAACGCCTTGGATATATAAAAGGTAGTAATTCAAAACTTGCTTTAGAAAAATCTAAAGTATATATGAAAGGAAGATAATATGAAAAATTTTAATGCTGAAAAAGAGGCAAATAATGTTATAGAATTTATTAGAGATTACTATAAAAAAAATAATTTAGGGGGAGCAATTATTGGTATATCTGGTGGTAAAGATTCTGGCGTAGTTGCAGGTCTTTTCGCTAAAGCTTTAGGGCCAGATAATTTAATAGGTGTAACACTTCCATGCCACTCTAAAACTGAAGATAAGTGTGATGCTAAACTTGTAAGTGATTATTATGGATTTGAATTAATCAACTTTGATATTACAAATACATTTGATACATTTAAAGATGAATTAAAAAAATTAGGTGAATACGATGATGAACAAACAAAAAATAGTGATATAAATTTAAAACCAAGACTTAGAATGGCAACACTTTATTACTTAGCTGCTTTATATTCTAGTTTAAAAGGAAAAACTTATTTAGTTGCAGGTACAAGTAATAAATGTGAACTATATGTTGGATATTTTACAAAAGGTGGAGATTCAGTACATGATATCTCACCAATAGCTGATTTCACAGTTGAAGAAGTAATTAAAATAGGAGAATATTTGGGCGTTCCAGAACAAGTTTTATATAAAAAACCAAATGATGGACTTTCTAATCAAACAGATGAAGAAAAGTTGGGTGTTAAATATAGTGAGATAGCAGATTATATGGAAGATGAAAATTTAGTAGATGAAAATGTAAGAGAAAAAATTAGAAAATTACACAAAAATAATTTACACAAATTTAATATTCCAACTTACAGAAGGGATTAATATGGTTGAAAATATAGAAATTAAATCAAGAGAATTAAAACAATTATTAATAGATTATTATAAAAATAAAACTAAAAGATGAAAGTGCTAAAATAACTTTTACAACTCGCGAAGAACTTGTAGGATTTTATGAAAGTAAGAGTATAGTCACAAGAATAAAATTAAAACAAAATATGAGTTTGGGAAGTCAAGTTATTAGTAAAGAAAGAGAAATAAATGAAGAAGAACTAAAAGATGTATTAAATGAATTGTTAATGGAAAAGGATTATGAAGTTATAAATTTATTTCTTGATAATGAAAAACAATATGTAGGTTACTATGGAGATGTTAGCTATTCTTTTTCTGGAGTAAACTTAGATGTTAAATAAAGACAAAAACAAAAAGTAAGATAGGAGTGTAGTATGAAGATAGGTATATTTGGAGGTTGTTTTAACCCACCACATAAAATGCATAAAAATATTCCACTTGAATTAATCAATAATGAATATTTAGATAAGGTCATTTATGTACCAACAGGGGATAGTTATAACAAGAAAGATTTAACTTCTTTTGAAACTAGATATAATATGGTACGTTTAATGATTTCAGATAATAAAAATTTATTAGTATCAGATATTGGAAATAAATCTTATGGATATACCTATCAAGTACTAGATTACTTTAAGGGTATATATAAACAAGATGATATATATTTTATATGTGGAAGTGATAATTTAAAATCATTTGATACATGGAAAAATTATGAATATATATTAGAGAATTATAAATTACTTGTTATTAAAAGAAATAATGATAATATAGATCATATTATGAAAAAATATGATAAGTATAAGGAAAATATTATTATAAGTAATATAAAAGAAAAGTATTTATCATCTACAATTATTCGTAATAATATTAAAAATAATAAAAAAGAAATAGCAAAAAGAGAATTAGATGATAGTGTTTATGAATATATAGAAAGTAAAAATTTATATATTTAGAAAATAGGGGGAATAATTTATGAATTATAAAGTATTTGAAGGAAATTAAGGAAATGTATGGAAATATGTCTTTACTAAAGAAGATATGGTGGCAGAAGCAGTACTATATAAATATGGGAATTTTTATAAGAGAACTGTAATTTGTTGTAGTGTGATGAGTGGATGTCCTGTTGGATGTAAATTCTGTGGTACAGGTTCTAAGTTTGTTAGAAATCTTACATGTGAAGAAATAGTTGAACAAATTAATATAGTTTTAAATGATAAAAATTTAATAAATGATATAAATGAAAAATGTGAAAAATTACAATTTATGTTTATGAGTATGGGTGAACCTATGCTAAACTGAGATGAGGTTGAAAAAGCAATAGTTGAATTAAATAGAAAGTTTAGTAATGCACAATTACTTTTATCTACTATTGGGTGTGATAATGATGAAACTTTTTCTAAAATAATTGATTTATCTAAGCGAATAGATAAAATAGGATTACAATTTTCTATTTATAAATCAAATGATGAAGAAAGAAATGAACTTATACCATTTAAAAAGAAAATGAATTTACAAAACTTAGAGCTGCAGGTATAATATGGTGGAAAGAAACAGGTAGACATCCATTTTTAAATTATTGTGTTTATGGAACAAATAACTCAGAAGAAAATTTTATGGAACTAACAAATTTATTCTCACCAGATATATTTAATTTTACATTTAGTGTTGTTTGTTCATCTGATGAAAATATGAAAGAAGCTTCATTTAGAAATTTAGAAGTTATTAGAAATTTTCAAAATAAATTTTTAGAAAAGGGATATAATGTAAGAATGTTTGATCCATCAGGACAAGATGATATAGGTGGTGGATGCGGACAACTTTGGTATGTTCAAAATTGGCTTAAAAAGATGAAGTAGATTGGTGAAATTATATGAGAGAAAAAATAGCAAATTTTAAAGAAATTATAGAAAGTTACTATAAGAAAACAAATAATAATGATGTAGTATTTGATTTTATGCATATAGTAGTTCATTATACTTATATACATTTAGATAAGCCTATAATAATGTTAAATAAAGATGGAGGCTTTAAGATTGAGAATCGAGATGAAAGGGAATATACTACAGATACTATCTTTATTCCATTTATAACAAATCCAAAATATTATGAAGAAAACTTTTCGGATGATTTATATCAACAAAAAAGAACGCTATATATACATGATACTATAGATGTTGGAATAAGTTGTAATTTTAATTATGATGGACTAATTAAAAAAATATATGAAGTAATGCCAAAAGAATGCGAAATAATTAGTGAAAATAAATTAGAAGAAATTGCCAGTGAAAATGGTTATGATAGATTTGAATGGAAAATATATGATAAATCTGTTGGACTTCCTGGAGTTGCTTATGGTGGGCCAATGTGGGTTTATGAAATATATGGTGTGAAGATAAAAGACTATGAATTAAATGAGGATTCAAAAAGATTTAGATAAAAGAAGCTACTAATTGACATTAATGTTTAAAAGCAATATAATAGACATTACGAATTTATTAAGGAGGTTTTTATGGAAAATTGTGAAATATATAAATTTGTAAAAAAAATAATAACGAATGGTGTACAAAAAAATTTATCACATAATAAAATTATAGAAGGAATTGATAAATATATTGATTTACTACAGGAACAGGGATTAATAGATAGTGAATATTATAAGTTTATAAAAGTATTTGAAAGATATCTTGAATTAATTACTGAAAAGAGAATGAGTGTAGATTATGTGTATAATCTTGTTAAAAAGGCAGGTTCTACTGAATTTACTTCAAACAAAAATGTTAATATAAGTAATAATACAAGTAACAATACAACTGATAATATAAATACTCGTTCACCAATTATGGGGAGCTGTCCTAGAGAAGCTTCTTTACCTAATCCATGTCATAGTTCAAGTTATTCAACTAGTTCATGTCATAGTGACAACTATTCGTCAAATGCCTGTTCAAGAGAAATTCAAAAAACTTATGGTGGATGTTCTTCTAGCCGTGGTAGTAGTAGATGTTAAAATATTATAAATGAGGTCTTAATATTGGATAAAATATTTAATAAGGCAGAAAATAGTTTATATGCAAATACATCTTATCCTCTTGATAAAAGTAATTGGGAAGAATATAGGATAAAAGATGATACTTTATTTAAAGATGAATCTGATTTAAGTTTATATATTCATATTCCGTTTTGTAATAAATTGTGTTCGTTTTGCGAGTACATTAAATTTAAAAAGGAAGATAATGAATATGAGAATAAATATCTTGATATATTAGAAGATGATGTAAATAATTTTTTAAATACTAATGCATTTAGATTATATGGATTTGATATAGGAGGAGGAACTCCAACATCACTGAGTTTATATAATTTTAAAAGATTAATGTCTATAGCCACAAAAATAAATAATATAAAAAATAAAGTTGATGATTATGAACCAAGTATAGAAGCTACATTTGATACTATTGATGAGGAAAAAGTTAAATTAATAAAAAATGCTGGTTTTAAAAGAATTTCATTTGGTATTCAAACAACCAATACTAAAATACTTACATGTCAAAATAGAAATGTAGTAACACTTGATAAAATGATTTCAGTGTTTAAAATGTTAAGAGAAAATAATATTGAAAAAATAAATGTAGATTTTATGTATGGAATAGTTGGGCAAACATTAGATGATATTAAAACATCACTTGAATGTTTAGAAATTTTAAAGCCTGAGCATGTTACTTTATATGAAATGAGATATAATTTAATTAAAAATAAAACATTTATTTCTAAGGATGATTTATTTAATCAATATAATCTTATATACATGAGATTAAAGGAATTAGGATATATAGGAAATTTTGGTAGTAATACATTTAGTAAAAAAAATGGTGACTTAGGTCTATCCTCATACCTAAGATACCGAATGATAAAAAATATATCATATAAGGGATTCGGCATATCTGCGCAATCTAAATCAAAAATTGGTATAAGTTATAATATAGGTAAAAATCATGAAAGTATAGAAGATTGTTTCAAGGAAAATACATTTTATGCAGATGATATATATTTACTTCCAAAAGAAGAATTAGTGGCTAAGTATGTTATGATTAGTTTATATTATGGTCAATTTGATTTAGATATAATGAGTGAAATATTAGACTGTGATGCATTTAACTATTATAAAAATGAGTTTTATTATTTAATTAATAATAATTATATAAAAGTGGATAAAAATAAAGTAAATGTTACACAAAAAGGGTTTAAGTATTATGGCGCTATAGGTTCACTATTTTATTCTAAAAAAGTAAGAAAATGGTTTATGGGGGATTAATATGTATGAAACAATAGAAATATTTGGTCAAAAGGTAGATATACGAAATAATAATTGTACTAGATGTGGTGAAATTCCTACTAGAACTCCAATGAAATTAAACTTATATATTAAATTAACTGATATGTGTAATGCAAAGTGTGAAATGTGTAGCAATAGAGGAAATGAAAAAACAAGTAAATTAGATTTAGAAAAATTAAAAATGGTAGTAAAATACTTGGATAATAGAAATTTAATAAATCGAATCGGAATAACAGGTGGAGAGCCAATGTTAAATATGAGTAAATTAAATGATTTACTTAATATTATATTTGATGTAAAAAAAGATGCTATGGTTACAATTAATACTAATGGATTTAATATAAAAAATATTTTATATTTAGATAGTATAGATAAAGTAAATGGTATTCATATAAGTAGACATCATTACGATGATGAAATAAATAATGATTTCTTTGGAATATCAACAGTAACTAATAGTGATATTGAATATATGATGAATAAATTAGATAATAAAAAATTGTTAAGATTAAATTGTTTATTAATGAAAAACTATATTAATAATATTAAGGAGGTTTCTAATTATTTGGAAACAGCTGCTAACTTAGGTATTTTTAGGGTAGGTTTTGTTTCATTAATGAGGGTAAATGATTTTTCAAAAGAAAACTTTATAAATTTTAATGATATATTTAGAGACTTACCATCAAATTACTGTAAGACAGATAAATTAAATGATTTAAATATATGTGAGTGTGAAAATGGTGTTTACTTATCTAATAATGGAGATATTGTTGAATACTATGCTAGGATGACAAAGGAATTAAACTGTGAGTATGCAAGACAATTTGTCTATACATCAGATAATAAATTAACAGTTGGTTTTAATAAAAAATCATTAATATAAGGATAGTGTGAAATATGAAAAGAGTAATAGAAAAATTAAGGGAAATCTATTGCAAAATAATAAATTTGTAGTATAATATTTGAAATTCAATTGATTTGAATTAAGTATATATAAGGAGGCATACTATGCAAGATAAATTTTTAGAGAGTATAAAAAGAGGGTTTATAAGTCAAATAGAAGAAATAATTAGTGAATCATCTACAAAAGCTAAAACAGATAATTTAAATGCAATAGATACATTAATATTAATTAATACTAGCATTGAAGAATGGATAAAATCAGTAAATGTAAGTTTTAATGTTGATGATGAATTATTAAATGAAGTTGCTAAGCTTAAGATTCCATATGTAACTGCTGCAAAGAAAGAGGCAGCTCAAAATATTTCAAAAATTATAACAGAATCATCAGGAAATGTGACTGAAGAAATTAGTAATTATATTAACGGTTTAAAAGGTAAAGGAATTGATTTAGATAATCAAAAATTAAATATTTCAATGAATAAAACAAATAATGATTCAAATAAAAGTTCTAAGTTAGAAAACGATAAAATAACATCAATGCCATTAGTACACACTCATCAAGGATTTGGACTAACGAATTCTGATGATGATTATGATGATTATGATGATACATTATTTGGAAGAAGAACATTTGGAAGAAATAGTTATAATGATGAAACGGAATCTAGACAAAAACAAAAGAGAAAAGAACCTGAATATGAGGATTTCTATTCTTGTGGTGGCGGCGGTGGAGGCTGCGAAGGCGGTAGATAATCGCCTTTTAATTTAAAGGGGGCATATTTATAATGAATGAAAAACTAATTGAAAAATCTATTTATGAATTATTAATAGCGTTAGGAGAAAATCCAAATAGAGATGGTTTAAAAGAAACACCTAAAAGGGTTGCTAAAATGTATTCTGAAATTTTAAATTATCCAGAATTTAACTATACTGCATTTGAGAATAAATATGATGATTTGGTTATTGTAAAGAATATTGAATTTTGTTCAATGTGTGAACATCACTTAATGCCATTTTATGGTGTTGCGCATATAGCATACATTCCAAATCATAAAATTATAGGGTTAAGCAAACTTGCAAGAGTTGTTGAGAAACATGCAAGAAGACTACAAGTTCAAGAGAGAATGACAGAAGATATTTTTAATGACTTAAAGGAAAATCTTAATACTGCAAATATTGCAATTTATATTGAGGCCAAGCATATGTGTATGATTGCCAGAGGCGTAAAAAAGGAACTAACTAGTACAGTTACTGTAAAATTAGATGGTGAATTTAAAAGTAACAAAAAAAACGATTTTTACTTTCTGATTGGCAAGGGGATTTAAAATGAATTATGAACAATATATGGAAATTGCTTTAAAAGAAGCAGAAAAAGGTGTTCAATTAGGGGAACAACCATATGGGGCTGTATTAGTTGCTGATGGTAAAATTGTTTCTGCCGCACACAATGAAGTAATATCATCAAGAAATTATTTAAATCATTCAGAGATAGTAGCAATAAACAAGTATTTAGGGACTATGCAAAGTAAACCAAAAGATTTAACTTTGGTTACTACTTGTGAACCTTGTGTAAAGTGCTTTGGAACTGCAATCAAATTAGGTGTAAATAGATTTGTTTATGGCTCAAGTCTAGAAACAGCGATTGGTTATGGTTCAAACGACATTAATCTATGTCTTGATGATTTTAAATCAATATATAATATTGAAATTATTGGTGGTGTTCTTAAAGATAAATGTGATATGTTGCTAGAACGCTTTTATTTAAGAGATAATATTGTTACATACTCTAGTGGAAATAATGAAGAAATTTTTTGGATGAATAAGGCCTTAGAAATAGGAAAAAGTGGTATGATTGAAAAAGGAGAATTACCAATAGGTGTTATTTTAGTAGCGGGTAAAAGGATATTAAGTAAGACTTGTACAATGACATATACACTTAATTCTCCTATTACGCATGGCGATTTTATGGCATTATATGATGCCCAAAGAGAAGTATATTCGGTAAATTGTGAAAGACCCCTAGTTTTATATAGTACACTTGAACCGCATTTATTAGGTTTTGGAGCAGCAATAAAATGTAAAGTTGATAAGGTTGTTTTCGGTCTTGAAGCAATACCTGATGGAGGTTCTTGCTATTTACCATATATAGTTGGAATTAAGGAAAGAATACCAAAAGTAGTTGGTGGTGTTTTAAGAGAAAATCAATATAAATTGATGAAAGAATTTTTAGCTACACATGATGAAAATCGCGTTGGATATGCATATGCAAAAAAGCTTGTTAAGTTATATGAAAGTGAGAAATAGGTACTATGGATTTTGATTATTTTTATTCTAAACAGAAAAATTATTTTGGTGAAGAGCCATCTGATGGACTTGTTGAAATGATAGAGAAATATAATGTAAATATTGGTAGTGCGTTAGATATTGGTGCTGGTGAAGGAAGAAATTCAATTTATCTTGCAAAGCTTGGTTTTAATGTAACTTCCATAGAGCCAACGAAAGATGGATCTAATAAAATTATAGAAAAATCAAAAAAATTAGGTTTGAATATTAATGTATTAAACTGTGATTATCTTTCAGAAAGTTTAAATAAGGAATATGATTTTATTATTGCTGGAACCTCTCTTGATCATATGGAGAAGGAATATCTAGATTTAGCAATAAATAAATTGAAAAATAGTCTAAAGGATAAGGGCGTAGTATATATTGTTGTATTTACTAAGGATGATCCTGGTTATTTAAAACAATATAATACTGCTAGTGAATGTTCAACATTTATTAATCATTATTTTTCACATAATGAGTTAAAAAATTATTTTAATGATTTTGAAATTCTATTTTATAATGAATATATAAAACCAGATAACACACATGGAACGCCACATGTTCATGGTAAAGCAAAATTAATAGCAAGGAAAAAATAATATGGAATATGAAATATTGCATCAAAAAATTATAGAATTACTTTCTAAAACTAATTATGTTGTACTTGCAACATCAAGCTTAGATGGAGTAGTATCTGCAAGTAAAATGTGTATGATATCTAAGGGAACAACTGTTTATTTTCAAACAAGTTTAGGTTTTGAAAAAACAAAAAATATTATGGAAAATCCTAATGTTGCTATTACAATAAACAATATTTATTTTAAAGGACAAGCAGCAATTGTAGGCACTCCATCAAGTAATGAATATTTTGTTAATCAAATGAAAATTAAACATTATAAAACATATGAAAATTATACTAATCTCCCTAATCAGATTTTAATTGAAGTTAAACTTACTGAATGTAGATTATGGGGAATATGGAATGGTGAAGAGTCAATAAAAATACTAGATTTAAATAATAAACAATTAACTAAAATAAAATGTGATAACTTAAAGGGTGGTTATTAATTTGAAATTAATAAAGGGGATAATAATATGAAAAGTGTAATAGAAAAATTAAAAGAAAAAAATAAAACAATAAGTACAATGGAATCTTGTACTGGTGGGGGTGTTGCAAATAGTATTACTAATATAGAAGGGGCTAGTGAAGTACTTAAATTTAGTGCTGTTACATACTCTAATGAATTTAAAATTAAAATGGGTGTAAGTAGTGATATTATTGATAAATATAGTGTTTATAGTATGGAAACTGCAATGGAAATGAGCAAAAATATAAGTAAATTTACAGGTTCTAATTATGGAGTAGGTATCACTGGTAAATTAAATAGAGTGGATATTAATAACTTATATGGTAGTGATAATACTGTTTATATAAGTATATATGATAGAGATTCTGATAAATTTTATAATAATAAAATAGATGTAGATAAATCAAGCAGAAAAGAAAATAAAGAAATAGTAATTAATTTAATTATAGAAAAATTATTAGAAATAGTATAGGAGAATAATATGGGAAATGAAATGTTGTCACTTAAAAGAATATTAAATAGATATGAATACTTGAAAGATAGGAAAATAGGATTTCCTTATATTGGTTCTAGGAGTGATGGTGAGTCATTTTCTAAAGAAGTAAAAAAGGTTGCAGATGGATTTGAACTTTATGATAGTTTAATCTCTACTTTAAATAATGATTATACAAGTGAGATAAATTTAACAAGTGGAAATCCTATGAAATATAAACCTTTTCCACCTGCTATAAAGCAAATTTATAATGTTTTAAATGGAACAAAACTTAATAAATATCCTTATTCAGAGGGTGATGATAGGGTAAGAATAGAACTTTTAAAATATATTGAACAGGAAGGGTTTATAAACACAAATCCATATAAGTATGACGATATAGATGAAAAAGGATTATCAATTCATAATTTAACATTTACTGTTTCAACTTCACATGCTTTTGGTCTTGTTCTTGATATAATTGCTAGACCACACGATGTTGTACTTATGACTGGTCCAAATTATGGTTTATTTGGATTCAAACCTGAAAGAATAAATGCTAAAGTTGAAGTTATTGCTTTAGAAGAAGAGGATAATTATTTAGTAAATCCTAAAAAGTTAGAAAATAGGATAATGGAAATAAATTTAAATCTTGAAAAAAGTTATAAGGGTAAACTTGATTATACACCTCAAGTTGTTGCATTTGTAAATAGTAATCCTTGTAATCCAACTGGTAAAGTAATGGGTCAAAATGAAACAAATATTTTAACTGGAATAGGTAATGTTTGTGCAAAATTAGGTGTATTTGTCATAGATGATTTAGTTTATAGAGATTTAACATATAATAAAGACAATATTGCAAAACCAATAGCTACGATAGACGGAATGTTTAAAAATACAATATCTTTATTTGGATTATCAAAAGCATATGGTCTTGCAGGACTTAGAGCAGGATTTGTGGTTGCTGATGAAGTAATAATAAGAGAAATGATAAATAGGATATTTCAGGAGATAGATGCTGTACCATCTATAATAGGAGAAGCATTAAAAGGGGCTTTTAACGTCTCTAATAAAAGAAATATAGAATATAATAAATACTTTACCAAATTAAATAAAGAGTATGAATTTAGATATAATATTTTGAAAGCTTTTGTTAATGGAATAGATAGTATAAAGAATAGTAGTTTAAGGAATGAAGTTTATAAATATATTAAAAAGAATATATTAGATAAAAAAGACTTATATATTTTAAAAAATGGAATAGATAATATAGAAATAAGGAGTTCTTTAGAACCACAATCAGGATTTTTTGCCATAATTGATTTTACTAAAATTAAGGGTAAAAAATATCATGATAGGGTAATTTTAACAGAAGAAGATTTAATTAAATTTTTCTATAATGAAATAAAACTTAGATTTATAATTGGAAAGTCTATGTTGTGGCCAAATGAGGAGGATCTTATTGGAAGAGTTACATTTGCTAAGGAAAGAAAAGATATTATTAAATACTGTTTAGCAATTAATGATGCCTTAAAAAAATTAAATTAAAGAAAAGAAGGTAGTTTTATGATAAAAAATATAAAGTTATTTATAAATAATAATGATGAATCTATTAAAACAGGAAAACTTATAAGAGATAAGTTTATTAAAAATGGATTTATGATATCAGATAAAGTATGTGATTTAGCAGTTGCAATAGGTGGAGATGGAGCATTCCTTAGAATGATAAAAAATACTAATTTTAATAGTGATACATATTATGTAGGAATTAATTCTGGAACTCTCGGATTTTTACAAGAGGTTAAAGTAGATGAAATAGATAATTTTATAAATGAATTAAAAAATGAAGATTATAAAATAGAAGAAATAGGTATACAAGAGACAACTATTAATCATGAAAATAGTTCATCTAAATTTTATTCATTAAATGAAATTTTAATAAGAGATAAAAATTTAAAAACGGTTAAATTAGATATAAAAATAGATGGCGATTTACTTGAAAAATTTATAGGAGATGGAATACTTATAGCAAGTTCATCTGGTTCAACTGCTCATAATTTAAGTTATGGAGGTAGTATCGTTTATAATACTTTTTCATCACTTCAAATAACTCCAATTGGTCCAATAAATTCTAAAGTATATAGATCACTTTTAAATTCAGTAATAATACCAGATAAAAAAGTTATCGATATTATACCTGAGTTAGATAAAAAAGATTTACTAGTAACAATAGATGGTGAAAATAATTATTATGATAATGTTAGTAGTATTTCTACTAAAATAGATTCAAAAAAGATAAAATGTTTACGATTAAAACACTATAATTTTCCACAAAAGATAAATGAGAAATTGTTAACTGATTAAATGTTATAATTAATTTGACATTTTTTTTAAATGTGGTATTATAGTATGCAAAAAAAGGGGGGGGAATAGCAATGACGAATGGTACTAGAAATTTTACTTATGATGGTAAAATGAATTATGAAAGGGCTAAAAAGGAATTAGAATTAAGCGACTCATTTACTGATAATGAATTAAAAAAAGCATATCATAAATTATCATATAAGTATCACCCTGATTTAAATGGTATAACTGATGAAGAAAAATACTCTTTTTCTGAACATATGAAAGCAATCAATGATGCTTATAAATATTTAAAAAATCAAACTATTGAAAAATACAAAGAAGAAAAATTTGAACAGTTTGTTCATTCAATACACTGTCAATCATTAAAAGAAACAATTAAAATTAAATATTTAGGAAGTAAAGTAGCAAGTTTAATAATTGACTTAAGTACTTCATTTTCAATTGTAAAAAGTAAAGAAGAAGTAGATACTTTAATTAATAAAGCGTATAAAGATTTTGATGATATACTAGTATCTTTTGTAGATGAATTTTGTGAAAAAAATGGAATAACAAAACAAGATTTAAATATATGCTTTAATTTAACCTTGGAATTGAAAAATAGAGATCCAAAACAATTATGTTTCAAATTAGATGATGCATTAAAAAAAATCAAAGAAATTAAAATAGAACAAATTATTCAAGGATATATAGGATATGCTGGATATGCAGATATTAAGGATAAAATTGATATATTAAAAAACCAAGCAATTAATTCGAAAGATAAAATAAATGAAATATTAAAAAAACTTAAATGTAGTATTGATAAAACTTTTGAAAATTACTTTAATAATATTAAATTAAAAGATGAATTATCTAAAACTTATAAATCAGTTAATGGAGAGGAAGTATTAGGTTCATCAATTTTATCAGATTTAAGTAATATATATATTTCAAAAAGTGCTTTTATTAATGGTAGATCATTTTTTGTACAAAAAGGTAGTAAAATAAATGGTAAAATATATAGAGTAAATGGTAGTGATGTTTCATTACAAGGTGTTTTTATATATAAAGATTATATTTCATTAGCGGATGCTTTTGTTAATTTTAAAGAAGAAGACAAAATAACTTTTCATAGATTTTTAGAACATGGACCTATTTATGTAATATATAGTTTCGGTGATAGATATATTTGTTTTGAAGAAGATTCAAATGGAGAAATTAGAGTAAAAATATATAGGTCTGATGAATTATCATTAGAAGATAGAAAAAACGAATTCATTAAAGATTTGTATAAAATTCAATATGAAAAATATACTAAAAATAAAATTAAATCTATATCAGAAATATTAAATAAAACTATAGATGAATATGAATTTGAAAATAAATCTATGGGGAAAAGAAAAATTTTAAGAAGATGAAAAACATTATAATATGTTGAAATTGGGGGAAAAAATGTTTATGGAAAAAATTATAAGATTAGATAATCCAAGTTATAAAAAAATTGATTATTCGGATTATGTGGGAGAAACTAAAAAAGAAATTTTAAAGCTAAAAAAGGAAATTATAAAAAAAATACCTAAGGAAAATATAGTAGGGTTATGCTGTACTTCTGGCTATGCTATGGGATACCTGGAAAATGATAAATCAGAAATACTTGATGAAGTACGTGAATATGTTGTTATAAGTGTCAAAGGTCTTTTAGTTGAAGGATTTGCATTAGATAAATGTGCACACGTAGTTAATCAAGAATATCCAACATGCAGTGAGAATAATATATTGTTATTTCTACCACTTATTTGTATCGATAATATGAAATATGAACAAAGAAAAAAGTATATTTCTAATTTGGAAAAATTGGGTTATATTGAATTACCACCATTTTTTGCTGAAAAAACAGAAAATGAATTAATAGAATTATTTGAAAATAATAAGTTCAAATCATTAGAAGAAGAAACACCTGAAAAAGTATCTACTGTTAAAGTTTCAAAAATACATTCTTTATAATAATAAAATTGAGAATGGAAAAAATTTTATGTCAAAATTAATTGAAAATACTAAATCTAGTATTAAGAAAAAATAGAGTAATCTATTTTTTTAATTATTGAAAAATATAGATAATTTAAGAAATCGCCTTATTTAAAGGTATATTTGTAATATTTCTAGTTTAATTTACTACTAATTTACTACTTTACAAAAAAGAGCTTTGATATGTTTTGAAATAATTACAAGTTAAATAAAAACAATTAGCGAATACTAATTGCTTTTTTTGTTTGATTTAACCTCTTTAAAATCTATATTCTTTATAGCAAAGTCTAGGCACTGACTTATGAGTTCATTTCTACTAATATTGATTTTGTTTGCAATTTTATCGAGTTCTTCTACTCTATAATCTTCAATTCTTATAGTAATGACAATTTTATCACTTTTAACAGGTTGAAATCTTTTCATTTGTCGCACCTCTCTCTCCTTACATATATATTGTAATCTTTTTATACTAGTAATAATATGTTCAAAATTTGAACACAAATGCATTGCTGTTATCGGTATTTTGTGATAAAATTAGATATAAGGAGTGAGAAAATGAAGTTTTTAGGTATTGAAATAAGCAAAAAATTGCTTATAGGAATTATTGCAAGTGTAGTTGTCGTAGGTGGTGGAGTTACGACGGGAATTATTTTAATGAATAATAAAGATAATCAGAGGCAAGAAGAAAAACAAAAAGATACTATATCATTGAAAGACGATTTAAAATTTGAAATCAATAGCGAAGTTAATTTATTATCTTTAGTTAGCGAAGATAACAAAGTAAAAATATTAAGTGAAGACGAAACAATAGATACTTCTACTTTAGGCGAAAAAGAAATCACTATCAAATATGAAGTAGAAGAAAAAGAAGAAACAAAAACTTTTAAAATAACTATTGAAGATACACAAGCCCCTACTATTGAATATCAAAAAGAATTAAGCACAAATGTCGGAAGTAAAATTGATTTATTAAAAGGTGTTAAAGTTATTGATAATTCAAAAGAAGAAATTAAAGCCACTATTGAGGGCGATTATAATTTTGATAGCGAGGGAACATATAATCTGAAATATGTTGCAGTTGATAGTAGTAACAACAAGAAAGAAGAAGAATTTATTTTAAAAGTAAATAAACCCACTTGTAATCAAAAAAGTGGTAGTTGGAGTACATCAAAACCAAGTTCATTATGTGAATATACTACAAAAAAATTAGTATGGCGTTGGCAATTATACGAAGATATGGACGGCAATTCTAATTGGGTATGGACAATAGATGTTAATTATAATGGTATGGTAGGAAGTGCCTTACCAAATCAAGTAAATAGTAGTTATGAAGAATATAAATATTTATCTACACAACCAAAAGAAACATACAACGATAACCAAGAACACGAAAAATATATAACTGTTTATATTATTAAATAAGTTAAAACAAGAAGTAGTATTTATAAATGTTTTAATAATAGATACTACTTTTATTTTGCAGAATAGAAAGGAAAGTTTTTATGTTAGAAAATATTTTTAAAATTTTAGGTGTTATAGGTTTTATTGCTATTTGCATGATGGCATTTGTTATTCCTAGTAACCCTTATGAAATTATCCCTAGTTATACTTATATGGGTTTTGATAAGCCTTTATGGCTATGTATTATACTTGGAGGAGGCTTTTTATACTTAATCATTTTGTATAGCATATATGATTTTATAAATAAGAGAATATGAAAATTATAGAAAAAGAAGTTAAACAAGAGGAAAATATTTATATATTTTATAATATTATTGAATTGTTATATTTGCACTACCGTGATAAATTATCAAAAAAAATTATTACACAGTTATATAAATTATATAAAGAAGCTTTAAAAGAAATTGAAAAAGATTATGTAGATTTAGACATAATACAATGTGATTTAGTTGAAAAATTAAAATTTGAGGATACTAAAAAATAGTGGATCATAACAAAGCCCACTATTTTTTTGTTAAATTATTTATTTTTCCCCAAAACTTTTATATTTATGCGAAAATTTTTAAAAAAATGTCATTTTTTGGAAAAAATTGTCAATTTTTATGAATAGGGTCAAATTTTGTAGTGATAATATGTAATGTAAGATAGAAAAAGTCTTACTAAAATGAGAGAAAATATAACGAAAAAGTCATTTAACTTATATTAACCTCTATCCGAACAAAGTAGGACGTTCTCTCTAGGGTAAGTTAAGTGTTAGAAAGGTAAATTGTGTATGAACGATAATAAGAATATTCCAAAGGTTAAAGATTTAAAATTCGATACTAAAGCTATGTTTGGTGAAACGTTTGGACTATCCGATATTGACGAAGTTGCAATTTGGAAAGACAATGTTAAAACTAACGAATTTGAATACATATACGATTTAGTGTGTGTCGATAAGAAAATGAAACATATCTACGTAAAATATCCTCGTAAAATAATGGATACTCCAGAAGATATTGTTCCAGTTGAAGTTAATGATTTAGAAGTTAGTCCATATGTAAGAGACGGAAGACTATATCTAAACATAAAAGCCTCAAATATTAAATTAATGAAATAATAAGAGAGCTTAAATGCTCTCCCCTCTTAAGAGAGGGAGAATAGGAGAAACAATAAATAATGATAAATAATATAAAGGAGCTTCAAAAAAAAGAAGCTATTAAACGATTACAAATATTAACTGAAAAATTTGATTTAAAATCAAATATACTAGAAGATTTTAAAAAGGATAAAATAAGTTTATCTATTGAAAAATATCTTACTAGTATAGATAGTAAATCTACATTTGGAGAAATAGTTAAACTACACGAGCAACATAACAATTCACTAGCTTATTACGGTATTGTATTTAAGGCTTTTGATATGCTTATGTTTGCTATTTTAACAGTTAGTCCATATATAGAGGACTGGGAAAAAGAAAGAGAACTTTTATATAAATATGATAATTTAATATGTTTAAGTGGATATGCTTACAATTTAGATATTCCAAATAAATGTACTGAATTTATAAATATGATTATAACAAGTGTAAATGGAGCTTTAACTTTTGAAAATGGAACAGTTAAACTTCCAGTTTTACAAGAAATTAAGATATATAAGGAGAATGTTTAATGATAAAAATAATAAATGAAATAATTGATATTGAAAATATCAAAAATGAAGAAATAAAGTATCTATTTATAGAAGCTAACAATTATATGAATAGTGATAATGTAGAAAATTATATGAAAGCATTATTAAATTATGACAAAATAATAGCACTTGCTGAAAAAATAGGAGATTATGCAATATGGCCTAAAGCATATTTTGGCTTATATCTAGTATGGGCTAATTATTGTAAAAAAAGTAAAATGCAAGAAAGAAGTAGCTTATTACTTCATTTCATAGATTTTGCTACTTCTTATGCTGAAAGCTTTAATCAAAAAGAATTAGCAGATAAAATATGGCAAGTATCCGAAGAGTATATAGAAAAGGAGAAAGAATAATGGAAGAAAAATTTGTACCTATTATTGATTTAGGGAAAAAAAGAGAGAGGCTTTTAAAGGAAGCCGAAATTTATAGAAAAAATGGTGAAATAGCAAAAGCACTATCAAACTATAATGAATTTTTAAATATTGGAGAGAGATTTAAAGATTATTCTAGACATCACGAGGGATATTGGGGTATGTATCTTACTTGGTATAATCATTGCCTATTATGTAAGGACTGGAGTACTTTAGTTGAAGATTTATACAATGTAGCTCTAGTATATGCACCCAGTGAAAAGCAAGAAGAATATAAAAAAATTTACGAGAAAAATCTAAAATCTTTTAATCAAGAAATTTCTAATAAGTAATTAAAGAGAGATATGTTCTCTCTTCCCTACCATTAGGGAAAAAAGGAGTAATGATTTTAATGATACATAATTTACTGAAAAAAATTAATTATATTAAAAGCTATATCGTTCTATTATATATAATATTTGCTCAATTAATGTGGCATTGTAAAGAGTACGTTTTAATTGAATTAATGAACGTGAAACAAAACTCTATACTATATTATATTTATGTGTTAAGTCTAGGTGGAGTTCTAACCTTTATTTTACTAGCAATAATCATAACTTTAAAACCACTTAATTTAAAAAAAGAAAACAATAAAAAAGATACTAAAATTATGTCAGATATAGGAATAAAAAATAAAAATGGAGAAATACCAGTAAAATATAAAATATTTAAAAGCGATTTTAAAGAAAATGGACTTATAATTAGATTCATAAGCAAGAATATTCCTCAAGCAAAATTCGAAGAATATAAACCAAATTTAGAAAGAGCTTACGATATAAATATATATAGATTTAAAGAAATACCAAGTAAACAAAAATATATAGATATATATTGTGTACCTAAAGAATATGACACCATTAGAGATTTTGTCTTATCAAATGAAGATACATTTAAAAATAATTTCATACACGAATTAGTAATTGGAGGTACAAGAAGTGGTAAAACATACTACACTAAAGGCGAAGTCGCTAAAGTAATAATGAATTTAGAAAATATAAATAAAGATGAAAAAATTGAACTTTTTATAGCCGATTTTAAAAATGAGGATTTTATACAATTTAAAAATTGTACTAATTATTATGGCTATCTTAATGCTGTTGACGGTATAAACAAAGTTTATGACATTATGAATAAAAGAGCCGAAAGTGGCGAAAATAATTCTAATTATAGTACTATAATTTTACTTATTGACGAATATAGTTCTTTACTTGATTATTTAAGTATAATAAATAAAACTCAAGCAAACACTTTAAAAGGTAATGTAGCTAGTTTACTAAAAATGGGAGCTAGTAAAAAAATTAAATTATTAGTCGTAGACCAAGGTGGATATTCGGAAATATTTTCTGGGGCTAGGCTGAATTTCAAAAGTATAGTGGGTTTTTCTCAATTAAATGAAAGTCATATAAATATGTTTTTTAAAGACTATGATATTAAAGAAATAAATTCACAAGGAGAAGCTTATTTATGGGAAGAAGGTAAATCGGAGTTAACTAGATTTAGGGTTATTAAATATAGTGAAGAGGAAGAAAAACTAATTGATAAAATTTTAGGGAGTAAGCTATCTTAATAGCAAGTTAGGTTTAATCGTGGCCGTACGGCGACACGAAGTGAGAGCCAGTACGATCCACGAGGCCACCGTAGGTGGCTATTGACTTGACTTATGAAACACAAAAGAAAGTATCATAATTATTTTTATGAAGATAGAAGTATTAAAAAATAACCCTATACGTTTAACAGACGAAAGCCAAGTTATTTACAAAGAAGCTAATCAAAAAGTGGAAATTAAGCACGTAGCAAAAAATACTGGTGGATATATCCGAAGAATTGACAAAGACCACTATTATACTGTACGTGATGGCGAAGTACATACTTTTAATCATAAAGCAAAGTCTAGAAAAGATACAATTAACTCACTAAAGAGAAGTTTTTCAAAACTTAAAGAACTTATTGATATTAACTGTACCGAGCCTAAAAAAGTGCAATTTATTACTTTTACTTTCCGTGAAGTAGTTCGAGATACAAAGGTTGTCTATGATAGTTTTAAAAAATTTAATTATAGATACAAAAGATATTTAAAAAAACATAATCTACCGAGTGAATATTCCTATATTGTGGTTTTAGAGGCACAGGGGCCGAAACACGGCTACTGTTGGCACTTGCATTGCTTATACATTTTCAAAAATTGTAAAAAAGCTCCATACGTTCCGAACGAAACGATACAAACTAATATATGGAAGCTCGGACACACAAGTACAAGTTCCTTAAAAGGAATAAAAAGCATATCCAACTATTTAGTATCTTACTTAACCGACGTTTGTCTTGATGAAGAGAATATGAAAAAATTAAAGGGAAAAAAAGGAGATAAAGCCGTGGTAAAAAATGAGAGGCTTAAGTATTATCCAGTTGGTGTTAGATTATTTCGTACAAGCCGTAATATTGTACGAGCTAGTATAACAAAAATGACGGAAGCAGAAGCACAAAGAAAGCTAGGAGATAATTCTATTTTAACTTATGAAAAAACTCTACGTATATCTAACTATGAGAATACAACTATAAATATTGTAAATTATAGACACTATAATAAAATAAATAAAAAATAAATATTTATTCATTACTGAGGAAAGGAAAAGGTGTCATTTTTAATTATAAGGAGATGATGTCTTTTGAATAAAGAAGAAACAAAATATATACGTCCTAGTAATCAAGAGTTAAATAAGAATTATAATAGCAGTATTGACGTACCTATTTGGGAAAAATACACACTTACTATTGAAGAAGCTTCTAAATACTTCCGTATAGGCGAAAATAAGCTCCGTAAACTTGCAGAAGAAAATATCACGTCAAATTGGGTTATTTTAAACGGTAATCGTATCCAAATCAAACGAAAACAGTTTGAAAGCCTAATTGATAAGCAAAACACAATTTAAGTGAAAATGAGCCTAAAAATGTGTTATAATGAATATGCATATCAAGGCTCTTTCTTAATTGAGAGGAGCTAATAAAATATGACTAAAAGACGTGATAATAGACAACGTTTATTACATAATGGAGAGAGCCAAAGAAAAGACGGAAGATATGCTTTTAAATATATTGATACTTTTGGAAAACCACAATTTATATATTCGTGGCGACTTGTACCAACGGATAAGACACCAGTAGGTAAGCGAAATGACTTATCTTTACGAGAAAAAGAAAAGATTTTACAAAGAGATATTGACGACGGAATAGACACGATAGGTAAAAAAATGACAGTATGTCAATTGTATTCAAAACATACACGACAACGTGGAAATGTTAAGGATAATACTGAAATAGGACGTAATAGACTTATGAAGCTATTAGAAGAAGATAAGCTCGGTCATTGTGCTATTGAAAAGGTAAATATATCCGATGCAATAGATTTTGTAATTCGTATGAAAGAAAAAGGAATAGCTTATAAAACTATAAGTAATGATAAAAGGTCTTTAAAGGCCACTTTTTATACAGCTATACGAAATAATTGTATAAGAACTAACCCTTTTGATTTCCAAATCAGTGAGGTACTAAAAGACGATACAAAGCCAAAAGTACCACTTACACAAGAACAAGAGGATAGTTTGTTATTATTTATTCAAAGTGATAATGTTTACTATAAATACTATGACGATGTTATTCTCCTTTTAGAAACTGGACTACGTATTTCTGAATTTTGTGGACTAACTGAAAAAGACATTGATTTTGAAAACCGACTAATCAATGTAGACCACCAACTATTAAGAAACAAGAAGCGAGGCTACTATATTGAAGAGCCTAAAACTGAAAAAGGAAAGCGAAAAATACCTATGAGCGAAAAGGCTTATATAGTATTTAAACGTGTAATAGAAAGAAGCAAGAAATATGATAAGTCAATAACTATTGACGGATATAGTGGCTTTATATTTATAAAAAATAATGGTTATCCTAAAGTATGTTGTGATTATGATAGTGTATTTCGTGGTATAAAGAAGAAGTATAATAAAAAAAGCAATAGTATAGCTCTACCCAATGTTATGACACCTCATACACTACGTCATACATTTTGTACGAACTGGGCTAATGCAGGTATGAACCCTCATACTCTACAATACATAATGGGTCATGCAAATATTCTTATTACACTAAGTTATTATACACACCCTACCTATATGTCGGCTCAAGCTGAAATGGAGAGAATACGAAAACAACAACAAATTTACTACTCTTGTACTACTTTTGAAAGCGAAAATATAAAAAGTAATAACAATTTATGTGAATATCTTCCACAATTAAAAATGTCTTAAAACCTTATAAATAAAGGATATAAAGACATTTAAGAATATTTAAAAAAATAGTTAAAAATTATATATTATTTTCATACTAAAAATAAATAAATTAAAAATTGCTAATAGATTAAAAATAATGTATAATTAGATTGGTGATTGTATGAATAATGTATATAAATCAGAAGAAGAATTTTTAAAAAATTACAATTCAGATGATTTTGAAAAATTATCTATGACAGCTGATATATTAATATTTAGTGTATCTAGTGAAGAAAGTGATAATTACAGGAAGACTGATAAAAAGAAAATGAGTATATTACTTGTAAAGAGAAATAATTATCCTTTTAAGGATAAATGGTGCTTGCCAGGTGGTTTCGTAGATATAAACGAGGATTTAGATGATGCACCTGTTAGAATACTTAAAAGGGAAACTAATATAGATAATATATATCTTGAACAATTATATACATTTGGTGATACTAAAAGGGATCCACGTATGAGAGTTGTATCTACTTCTTATATTGCTCTTATAGATAAAAATAGATTGGATAAGAATATAAGTGGTGATTCTTCATGGTTTGATATAGCGCTTTTAGAAGAAAAGGATAATATCGTTGATATAGTTTTAGATAATGGCCGTGAAACAATTAAGTTTACTATAGAGAAGATATTAAGGGAAAAAACTACTGATAGATATTCATTTAAAGTACTTGAAAATAAATCTTTGGCTTTTGATCATCCTATTGTTATATTATCTGGAATAGAAAGACTAAAGAATAAAATAGAGTATACTGATATAGTATTTAATATGATGCCAGAGTTATTTACTTTAGGTGAACTTCAACAGGTTTATGAAGTAATTCTTGGTAAAAAATTATTAGATCCAGCTTTTAGAAGAATAATTGCAAATAAAGTTGAGAAAACTAAGAAAATGAAAACAGGTGGAGGACATCGGCCATCCGCACTCTTTAAATATAAAAATAATTTATGAGAGATTAACTTTTCTTTTGATTGTGGGTGAAAGCATGAAAGTAACACATGAATTTGGCCCCTTTTATGATGAACATTCTAAAATATTAATATTAGGTAGTATTCCATCACCAAAATCTAGAGAACTTGGGTTTTATTATATGCACCCTCAAAACAGATTTTGGAGTGTTTTATCTCATATATTTGGTGAGGATATTCCAGTTACAATAATAGATAAGAAGAAATTTTTAAAAAGACATAATATTGCTTTATGGGATGTTTTAGAGTCTTGTGAAATAGAAGGTGCGAGTGATAGTAGTATAAAGGATCCAATACCTAATGATATTGAAAAAATATTAAAATCATCAAAGATAGAAAAAATTTATACAACAGGCATGACTGCTTATAAACTTTATAATAAATATATATTTAAAAGTGTAGGAATTGATGCAATTTGTTTACCTTCTACTTCAAGTGCGAACGCTAAAATGAATTTTGATTCATTAGTTTACGAATATAAAAAAATATTAGATTGAATTCTAATATTTTTAGTATGTTCGCTTGTATATCACTTGCACCTATAGTATAATGTATATGGAATATCAGTTGTTGAGTGTCTGCCTTCCAACTTAAATGTTAGGAGGTGATAAGATGAAAAAAAGAATTTTCATTATAAAAATTCTAAGATACATCGCTATCATTTTACTACTTCTTATCACAATGATAATAGTAATAAAAAAATGACACTTAATCTTTGCATTAAGATTAAATGTCTGAACAAATTAATTTTTGAGTAGACATTCAACATTGCAAAACTGAATGTTCCACTTTTTTATTTTATGCAGATTTCTCTTGACATATTCATCTTAACATAATTTGTACTATTTGTCAAACATAATATAAACAAAAAAATATTGGATTGAAGTCTAATATTTTTAGTATGTTCGCTTGTATATCACTTGCACCTATAGTATAATGTATATGGAATATCAGTTGTTGAGTGTCTACCAAATCTCTTATAGGGAGGAGGTTGATAAAAATGAAAGCTAAGACTTTTATTGTGAAAGTTTTAAAGCTCATTGCTATCATTTTATTTCTCCTAATCATTATGATAGTAGTAATAAAAAAATGACACTTAATTCAATATTGAATTAAATGTCTCTTTGATTAATCATGGTAGACATTCAACATTGCAAAACTGAATGTTCCACTTTTTTATTATATGCAAGTTTTCCTTGACATATTCATCTTAACATAATTTGTACTATTTGTCAAACATAATATGCAAACAAAAAAATAAGATTTTGCCATAAATTTTTCATATATTTGATAATTATGATATAATAATCCTGGTGATGTTTATGCCAGAGTTACTTGCTCCAGTTGGAAATATGGAATGTTTAAGAGCAGCAATAAATGCAGGTTGTGATGCAGTTTATATGGCTGGTAGGAATTTTGGTGCTAGAAGTTTTGCTGGTAATTTTTCACATGATGAGTTAATAACTGCTGTAAATACTTGTCATTTATACGGTGTAAAAGTGTATATAACTGTAAATACACTAATACTTGACACAGAAGTTGATAGATTTATGGATTATATCGATTTTATACATAAGATAGGTGTAGATGCCGTTATAATGCAGGACATTGGAATGATAGATTTAGTTAGAAAAACTTATCCTAATTTAGAAATACATGCCTCAACACAGATGCACATTCATAATTTAGAAGGTGTTAAATTATGTGAGAAGCTTGGAATAAAGAGAGTAGTTCTTGCACGTGAAACTCCTATAGAGCTAGTTAATGAAATAAAAAAGAATACTAATCTAGAAATTGAAATATTTATTCATGGTGCCCTTTGTATGAGTTATTCTGGTGAGTGTTTGATGAGCGCACTTATAGGAAATAGAAGTGGAAATCGTGGAACATGTGCCCAAAGTTGTAGACAATCTTATAGTTTAGAAATAGATGGAAAACTTGTAGAAAAGGATAAATATTTACTTAGTACTAAGGATTTAAATACACTAGAAAATATCCATGAATTAATAGATATGGGTATTCATAGTTTAAAAATTGAGGGTAGAATGAAAAGGTCAGAATATGTGTATTTAGTTACAAGTATATATAGAAGAGCAATTGATAATTATAAAAATTATGGCGAAACTAAAATAACTGATACAGATATTAAAAATATAAAGAAAATATTTAATAGGCAATTTACTAAAGGGTTTCTATTTAATGAAGAAAATGATTTATATGTAAATACTTATAGACCAAATCATATGGGAATTAATATAGGAGAGGTAATAGATTATAAAAATGGAAAAGTTACTATTAAACTTAGTGATGATTTAAATATAAATGATGGAATTAGAATAATAGGGTGTAAGGATTTTGGTTTTAATGTAACAGTAATGTATAAAAATGGTAACATGATTGAGTTTGCTAGAAAGAGTGATATAGTAACTATACCTATAAAAGAAAAAGTAGATTGTAAAAGTGAGGTAGTAAAAACTACTGATTTTAGAGAGTTAAAAGATATAGCAGAAAAAATTAGGATTAATAAAAGAATTAATATAAATATTAAATGCGTACTTAAAATAGGTGAACCTATAAAATTAATATTAGATGATGGCGTAAATGTTATAGAAGATATTAGTGACTATATTGTAGAGGGCGCTATTAAAAATGAAACAACAGCTGATATGGTTTATGAGCAAATCAATAGATTAGGAGATACAATTTATAAACTTGATAATTTTGAGATAATAAAAGATGAGTGCATATTTATTCCAATATCTAAGTTAAATGAGTTAAGAAGAAAAGTTATACACACTTTAAATGAAAAAAGAATGTACAAAACAAATTATAAAAAGTCTAATTATGAGATATGTGTGGATAACTTTAAAAGGGAATGCAAAAAGACTGTACAAATAAGTACTTATGAACAATATTTAAATATTTTAGATAAGTTTGACACAATATATGTGGATAACTACTCTTTATTTAATAAATTAGATGACAAAAGGTGTGTATTAAAACTAAATAGAGTAATCGAACATTTAAAAGATTATGATATGAGGCTATTAGTTAGTGAGCTTGGTAGTGTTTATAAATATAAAGATATAGATACTGATTTCTCACTTAACGTTACTAATTCATATAGTGTTGCTTTTTTGCACAGTATTGGTGTAAATAAGGTTACATTATCTTGTGAATTAAATTACAAACAAATAAAAAAATTAGTAAGTGCTTATGAAAATAGATATAATAAGCATCCAAATCTGGAAGTTATAGTAGAAGCTAATGTAGAAGCTATGATTTCTAAATATAATATGTTAAAAAAATATAATAAAAAAAGTGGATATTTAATTGATAGATTTGGTAATAAGTATAAAATTGTAGTTTGCGATGGACTTATGCACATATATGACTATAAAAGAAGAAAATTAGAAGAAAACTACTTTGAAATAGGCATTAATAATACTCGTATAAATTTATAAGGATAGAGTTAAATCTCTATTTTTCTTAATATGTATTGAATTATAAAAGAATCTAGTGTATTCTTATATCAGTGGATGAAACGTAGGTGAATTATGTATTATAAAATAAGTAATGGTAGTGTTACCCTAAATGGAAACACTATATTAGAAGACATTAATTTTTACATAAAGGATAATGATAAAATAGGTATAGTGGGTAGAAATGGTAGTGGTAAAACTACACTTCTTAAAGCAATAACTGGTGAAATAGAGTTAGAAGATGGGTATTCTGATTTAAAAATAGAAAGTGTTGGAAGCTATAAATTAGGCTATGTTAAACAACAAATAGAGGATAATCTAAATGTAACAATGCTTGATTTCATAAAAGATGCTTATACTGAGATATTAAATACAGAGGAAAAATTAAAAAGAATAGAAGATTTAATGTCTAAAGAATATGCTGAAAAAGAAATAAATAAATATAATTCTTTACTTAGTTATTATGAATTTATTGGTGGATATACATATAAAAAAGAATATGAAACTGCTATAAAAAAATTTGGGTTTAGTGAGGAAGATAAAAATAAATCTTTAAGTGAATTTTCAGGTGGTGAGTTAACCAAAATATCACTAATTAAATTACTTTTAAGTAAACCTGATTTACTTATTCTTGATGAGCCTACTAATCATCTTGATATAACGACTATTGAATGGCTAGAAGAATATTTGAAAAATTATAGTAAAAATATAATTATAGTCAGTCACGATAGGATGTTTTTAGATAATATTTGTAATGTTATATATGATATAGAATATGGAACATTAAAAAGATATAGTGGTAATTATACCTATTTTGTTAAGAAAAAAGAGGAAGACTATTTAAAACAAGTAAAAGATTATGAGATGCAACAAAGTGAAATAAAGAGGTTGCAGATGATTGCAGATAGATTTAGATACAAACCTAGTAAAGCAAAATCCGCAATGTCAAAATTAAAACAAATAGAGAGAATGGTCAAAATTGATAAACCAGTTAAATCTAATACAAAAACATTTAAAGTTAATTTTAATCCTAAAGTAGATAGTTATAAAGAGGTTTTAAAAGTTAAAAATTTATCTATTGGTTATGATAAAGTATTAAGTCAAATGTCCTTTAATGTAGAACGCGGCGATAAATTAGGCATTATTGGTATGAATGGAATAGGTAAAAGTACATTACTTAAAACTATTGTTGGAATTAATAAGCCATTAGGTGGTAAATATGTATATGGAGATAGGGTAAATATAGGATATTTTTCTCAAAATTTAGATAATTTAAATTCTGATAATACGATATATGAAGAAATAGATAAAGAGTTTCCTAGTATGACACCAAACGAAATTAGAAATCTTCTTGGATCATTTGAATTTGGTGGGGATGATGTATTTAAGAAAATTAGTGACTTATCTGGTGGAGAGAAAGTTAGGGTAAGTTTAGCTAAAATACTAAATAATAAACCTAATGTTTTAATACTAGATGAACCTACCAATCATTTAGATATAATAAGTAAAGATACTATAGAAAAACTTTTAATTGATTTTAAGGGAACAGTAATCATGGTAAGCCACGATAGATATTTGATAAAAAATGTATGTGATAAATTATTAGTATTTAATGAATCTTCAGTTGATTATTATAATTATGGTTATGAGGAATACTTAAGAGGAAATAATCAAAATAAAGTAAAAGATAATAATATAGTTAACATAAAAAGTGAAGGAAATATTTCTTATAGAGGAAAAAGTGACACTAAAAAAAATAGAAAAAAAATAGAAAATGAAATAGAAAAACTTGAAAATAGAGTACGTCTTTTAAATGATGAATTATTAAAAGAAGAAATATATATGGATATAAATAAATATGCACAAATACAAAAAGAAATAGAAAAATTAAATGAAGAAATAGAAACAAAAATGGAAGAGTGGTTAGGATACTGATAGTTATTGTTAATTAAATTAAGATGTTTTTTGTTATATGTGATATAATAAGTTTATAAATATAATATTATTTGGAGTGTGATTATTTTTATGAAAGAATTATTAATTAAATACAAAGAAATAATTAATTATTTAATATTTGGCGTTTTAACTACATTAATTAGTTTAATTACTTATTATGCTTTAACTTTTACAATGTTAAATCCAAATTCAAGTATTGAACTACAAATAGCCAATATTATTTCATGGTGTGTGGGAGTATTATTTGCATATTTTACAAATAGAAAATTTGTATTTAATAGTAAAAATAATGATAGATTAAAAGAATTTATTACCTTTACTGGTGCTAGAGTAACAACATTAATTTTAGATATGTTAATTATGTTTATATTTGTAACTACTCTTAAATTTAACGATAAAATATTTAAGTTAATAAGTCAAGTACTTGTAGTTATTGGAAATTATATACTAAGTAAGTTAATTGTATTTAAAAGGAGTAATCATGAAAAAAATAATAGATAAAATAGTAAGTATTGGATATAAAATAATGTTAGTATTTATGATTGTTTGTTTTTCTATATCACTCATAGGTGCGGTATTTTTTTATGTAAATAGAAGCCATAATTATTTGAATCCAGTGGCACTTATAATTGGCTCTATAATTTATTTACTTTTAATAATTAAACTATATAGATTTATTATAAAACTTAACAGCAGAACAAAAAGAATAGTATTTATAGTTTTATTAATACTACAGTTTATACTTTTGTTTTTAAGTTCACAGATAATAAGCAGTGTGCCTAAAGTAGACTTAATACATGTTTTAACTGAGATTAATAATTTAAATGATAATGGTAAAATATTAAATAATAATTACTTTTCAGTATACCCAAATAATAGATTTTTAGTAATAATTTTATATATAATTCAAAAAATACCTATAGATAATCATATATTATTTGGAATATTTAGTAGTTTATGTATTACAGTTATGTCACTTTTTACATATAAGACTGTCCTTAGAATATCTGATGATTCAAAAGCATTATTAAGCTTATTTATATGTGTATTTTCCCCAATATTTTATCTTTATGTATCCTATTATTATACAGATATTTTGATGCTTCCACTAGCTAGTATTTTAATTTATTTAATGATTAAAGTTAAAGATAGTGATAATACAAAGACTAATATTATATATGGAATTTTAATTGGTATAATTGCTGTTTTAGGCTATAAAATAAGAGCCGTATGTATATTTATTTTATTTGCTTATATAATTTATATTTTTATTCAAAAAAGAGGTAGTATTTTTAAAAAACTTACTCCAATATTAATGGGTTTGATAATATCCCTTGTATGTATTAAATTTATAGATAGTAGTTTTTTTCCACATATAAACAAAAATAAAGAATTTCCTATGACACACTGGATTATGATGGGAGTAAATGAAAAGACTAATGGCTATTATAATCACTCTGATTATAAACTAAGTGCAGCAGAAAAAACAGTTGGTGATAGAACTAAACTAAATATAGAAATTATAAAAGATAGGTTAAGTGATCAAGGTGTACTTAAAACAGGAAAATTATTAATTTCTAAACTTGTAACAGTTTGGGGAAAAGGAGATTATAGTTATCAAAAGTATTTAGATTTAGTTAAAGATTATAATATATCCTATAGGTATTTGGTTGAAGATAAAAATATAGTTATTAATTATGTATTACAGTTTTCTAAAATTACAATTTTAGTATTATGTATTATTTCTTTTGTTAAATTATATAAAACAAAAAAAATATCATTTATGGCTATTTCAATATTTGGAGCAATTATTTTTTATCTAATTTGGGAAGTATGTCCAAGATATGGATTATCATTTCTTCCATGGCTTATACTTTTGTCTTCATATTCATATGACTCCATAAATATAAACTTTAGTAAATTTAAAATTTATAAGTATATTAAATATTTACTTGTAATACTTACTATTATTTTATTTGGAGTGGGATTTAATAAATATACAAGTGTTGATTTAAAAAATAGTATAGTATCAAAATCTACTGCTAATAAGGTTAGATATATTAATTTAAATGAAAATATTATTATTAATCAAGGTTTAAAATTAAATAGCAAATTTAATGAGATAAAATTAAAATTTAAAATAAATGAAAGTGATACTAGTGAAGATAGAATATTTAAATTAGAACTAAGGGATGAAAAAAATAATGTAGTATATGAAAGAGATTTTGCTGTAAATGATATAAAAAATGATAAATATACAACATTTAAGTTAGATAAGTATTATAATAAAGGTAATTACAGTATTAGGCTTAGTTCAAATATAAATAGTAAAGTAGATGCATATGTATCATATAAAAAAGAATATGATTACTACCCAAGCGGGGTATTAAAAGTAAATGGAAATATTGAAACTGGGGACTTAATGTTTGAAGTAAGTAACCATGAACTTCGTTCAATTTATAGTTATTTTGAATATATAATTATATTTATTTTAACAATAGGAATAGAGTATGTAGTGTTATTTAGGGGAAAGGAAGAAGTATATGAAAAATAAACCAATATTAAATTTAGTTATACCATGTTATAACGAAGAAGAGGCCTTACCAATAACTCGTAGTGAGTTAGATAGAAAGATGAATGAATTAATTGATAATGGACTTATTAGTAAACATAGTAAAGTTGTTTTAGTAAATGATGGTTCTCGTGATAAGACATGGGAAATTATAGAAAAACTACACAAAGAAAATGATATGTATGTTGGAATCAATTTGTCTAGAAATAGGGGCCATCAAAATGCGCTACTTGCGGGACTTATGTATGCTAAGGAGCACTCTCATATAAGTATTAGTATGGATGCAGATCTTCAAGATGATATTAATGTAATGGATGATATGATTAAAAAATATAATGAAGGTGCAGATATAGTTTACGGTGTACGCAACTCAAGAAAGAAAGATACCTTTTTTAAAAAATTTACTGCCGAGGGATTTTATAAGTTCATGGGTGTTATGGGTGTTGAAATAGTATTTAACCATGCTGATTGTAGACTTATGAGTAAACGTGCACTTGAGGGACTTAGCGAGTATAATGAAGTAAATTTATTTTTAAGGGGTATAGTGCCTCAAGTTGGGTATAAAACAGATATTGCTTACTATGAGAGGAATGAGAGAGTTGCAGGTACTTCAAAATATCCATTAAAAAAAATGTTATCATTTGCAATAGATGGAATAACATCTTGCAGTATTAAACCACTTAGAATGATTACATCTATAGGCTTTATAATCTTATTATTAAGCTTTATTGTTCTAATTTATTCATGTATTATGAAAATAATAGGCAATACAGTATCTGGTTGGACTTTTATAGTTTGTTCAATTTGGCTAATCGGTGCTATTCAAACTTTATGTTTAGGAGTAATTGGCGAATATATTGGGAAAATATATAATGAAACAAAGAAGAGACCTAGATACATTATTGAAAGTATATTGGATTAAGTAGAGATTATATGATACAAGAAGAATTTGAAATAAAGGATAATGTACTTGTAAAATATCATGAACAAAAAGGAAAAACAAAGGTAGTTATACCAGATGGTGTTATTGAAATAAAGAATGGTGCATTCTCTAATTGTATAAATTTAATTGATATAACAATACCAAATAGTGTAAAAGAAATAGGTATGCATTGTTTTTATAACTGTAGTAATTTAAGGAATATAAAATTACCAGATAAGTTAGAATTTATTTGGAATGGATTATTCCATGGGTGTACAAGTTTAAGTACCATAACACTTCCAAAAAGTGTAACATATATAGGAGATCAAGCATTTGACGGTTGTGAAAATTTAACAAGTATAGTAATACCAGATACAGTAACAGATATAAGGGATTTTGCGTTTTGGGATTGTAAAAAACTCGTAGAGATAACCCTACCAAATAGTATATCAAATATGGGGTGCATGGTATTTGATGGTTGTGAAAATTTAAAAAAGATTAATATATCTTCATATAAGACATTTTATTTGATTGATCGTAACTTAGATGCAATCGCACTAAATACTATAATAAAAAATAAGCAACAATTTAGTGAAGAAGAGATAACTAAATTTAAAGAATATATAATAGAAAATAAAATGTATCTTATAAAGCATATTTTAAAAAATGATGACCTACTAGATTTACTAAACTATATGCTAAATAATATGGGACTAGTTTATACTAAGGAAGAAGTAGATTCAATATTAAATGAAGTTATTAATTTGAATGAAGTCAATAATAAAGCAGAAATCACTGGTATGTTCCTTGAATATAAAAAGAGAAATTTTGGATTTGAAAATCCATTAGATGAATTTGATTTGGGTGAGCTTAATAATGAAGAAATAAACTTGAACAATGATGAAGACGAAAATAAAAAAGGAAGGTTGATATAAAAATGAATAGTGAAGTTGAGGTTTTAAGAAAAAAGGATATAAGTAGTTATATAGATTTTATTAAAGATACATTTGAGTATGAGGCTTTAAGTGAAGTTATAGAAAAACTTATTAGAAAAAATAAGGTATTAATAATCAAAAAAGAAAAAAGAGTAATTGCTTCAGTAACTTTAGAAGAAAGAATAGATTATGTTAAGAATCAAAAATATTATTTTTTAAGTTATTTTGGAGTACTTGCAGAATATAGAAGACAGGGGTATGCATCAAAATTATTTGAAAAAGTTGAAGAGATGGTTCGTGAAAATGGAATCAATTATATCGAACTTACTTCTGGTAACCAAAGAAGAGGTGCACATTACTTCTATAAAAGTAAAGAATTTAAAATAAAAGATACAACTGTATTTGTAAAATTGTATTAAAAATTAGTTAAAAATGTGGAATTTTGAAAGAAATTTCATTTTTTTTCATTTTTTTTCCGAAAAAAAAAGGAAATCGGAAACTTTTGTCGAATAATATAAGTAAGGAGGTGATAATATAAAAAAATATCCACACGTTGTACAGGACGAAATAAAAGATTGTGGAGTATCATGCTTACAGATGATAATTAATTATTATGGTGGGTATGTAAGAAAAAATATTTTACTTGATATGACAAAAACAAGTAAAGATGGAACTACTGCATATCACTTAAAGGAAACCTTAATTAATTTGGGATTTGAAGCAAAAGGGATAAGTTGCAATTTAGAGGACATTAATCAGGAGAATATAGTTCTTCCTTGTATTGCAAATGTTATAATAGATAACTCCTATAAACACTTTATAGTTATATATGAAATAAATTTTAGGAAAAAATATTTAATTATAGGAGATCCTGCAGATAAAATAAAGAAAATAACATATCAAGAATTCGACAAAATATTTAACAATGTATTAATTACTTGTTACCCTATAAAAACTTTGCCGGTGAGCAAAGATATTTCAATTATACAATTCATGTTTCATTCATTAAATCCTTATAAAAAACTTCTATTAAACATCTTTGTTTTATCTATCTTTATAACCATCTTTTCTATACTTACAAGTTTTTATACAGAATATATGATTAATGGGATAAATACATATTCTAAAAATTATCTATTATTAATTTTTTGTATCTTCTTTTCTATATATGCCTTGAAACTTTTATCAGATTACTTTAGAAATAAAACATTATCATATATCAATCAAAAACTCGATCTTGTACTTACTTTAGATATTTATAATAAAATTATAAAACTTCCTTATTGCTATTACAAAAATAGGACAACCGGTGATGTATTATCTAGAATAAATGATTTAGATAATGTAAGAGAAATGATTAGTAAAGTATCTCTTTCGCTTTTTGTTGATTTACCACTTACAATAATATCTTTAATAGTTTTATACTTAATAAATTCTACATTATTTATGATTGGACTAGCTATATTATTTCTATATTTTATAATAATTATTTTATTTAGGGGATTATTTAATGATTATATTAAAAAAATACAGACTAAAAAAAGCGAATCTACATCATATATGATAGAGTCTATTAGTGGGTTTGAAACAGTAAAAGGTATCCATTTAGAAAATAGTGTTATAGATAAGTTTGAGAAAAAATATGTTAAATTATTAAAAGATATTTTTAATTATCAAAATTTATATTTTCTTCAAAATTTATTTAAAGAAATAATAAATAATATTGGTTTTATTTTAATTACATTTGTTGGATGTGTTTTAGTTATTGAAGATAAAATTCAAGTTGGGACATTATTTACATTTAACGCACTTCTTGTATATTTTTTAGAACCTATAAAAAATATTATTAATTTAGATAATACTATAAAAGAAGCAAAAAATTCCTTAAAAAGAGTTTTAGATATGGTTACTTATAATAAAGAAGATATCGGAGTAATTAGTGAATTTAAAAATGGGAATATTGACGTGAAAAATTTAGACTTTTCATTTAATGATAGAGATTATATTTTAAAAAATGTAAATTTATCTATTAATATGGGTTCAAGAGTTATGGTAGTTGGTAAAAGTGGAAGTGGTAAAAGTACATTATTTAAAATTTTGATGAAGTACTATAATATTAAAAATAATAGTATATTTATTAATAATGTAGATATAAATGATTATGAAATGCGTGCTATAAAAGATAATATTTTATATTTAAGTCAAAATGAGATTTTATTTAATGATACCTTATACAATAATTTAATTTTTGATAATAGTGATTGTTCTAAACTTAATATGGTTTCAGATATGTGTTGTTTGAGAGAAGTTATGGATAGTAATCTTGGATTTAATATGCTTATAGAAGAGAACGGATTTAACTTATCTGGTGGGGAAAAGCAGAGAATCGTACTTGCTAGAACATTACTTAAGCCTTTTGAAATTTTAATAATTGATGAGGGTCTTAGTCAGGTAGATGTTAGTTTAGAAAGAAAAATATTAAAAAATATTTTTAAAAATTTTAGTGATAAAACTATAATTATGATTTCTCATAGGCTAGAAAATTTAGATTTGTTTGATAGTTTAGTTAGAATAGAGAATGGAGTTGTTAAAGATGTATGCAAAAATGGATAATTTAGATATTTATAATAATTCGAGAGTAATATTAGAAAAAAATGCTCCTAAATCTATAGTGTCTTGGATTACAATTCTTTGTATACTATTAATATTATTAATTATTTTCTTTTCTATACCTTTTAATGTTTATAAAAGTTACGGAGGGTATATTAGTGTCTACAATCACAATTCCTATTTAAATTTATTTATAACAAAAGGTGATTTTCCAATACATAAAAATAGTAAATTATATATAAAAAATGATAAATACAATTATGAGGTAATTGAAATAGAGGATGATAAAGTGATATTAAAGGTAAATTTGAAAGATGAAATAAATATTGATAACAATGTAGTACTGGTTAATATATTAAGTAATAGAACTACTGTATTTGAAATACTGAAAAATAAAATAAAGAAAGGACTAGATATATGAAGAATTTAACAAATGACGAATTAAAAAATGTAGATGGAGGAGGATTTAAATTAGGAATTGGGCTTGGAATCGCTGCAGGTGTAACATTTATAATAGGTTTTATAGATGGTTTAATTAGACCACTTAAGTGTAATTAGGAGGGCATATGAAAGAATTAGATAGTAAAGAATTATTAAATATAGATGGAGGGGCCTCTTGGCTTACCGCATCATGGTTAAATGCAGCATCTAGAATTTTATCAACTATTATGGATTTAGGAAGAAGTTTAGGTACTGCTGTTAGAAGAACTATACATGGTTCAATTTGCCCAGTTTAAAAAATATATAATACCTATTATTTTAATAGTTACAATTCCTTTTTGGCTACCGCTTTTAAACTATATATTTGATTTTATAATTCAAGCAGGAAGAATTACAGGAACTTATGTAAGAGTTATTGGAAGTGGAACCACTTGTACATTTTAGAGAGTTTCTCTCTCTTTTTCTTTCTGAATATTAAAAAATTTTCTTGTGAACTAGAAAAAATAATTTAAATATTAAAGTGTAAGTAGGGTAGCGACTATCCGAAATTGGTCTATGGAGAAGTAAAGGCTTCTGTGAAGTAGAAAAAGTTATGCAAGGTAAATTTTATTTGTTTCTATATTAAAAAAACTAATATAATATATTAAAAACAATAAAAAATGTAATAAATTGTCTAAAAATGATTTAAAACAAAAAGTTTTTCTTGTATAATTTAGATTCTAGTGTTATAATACTGGTAGATTTGTGAAAGGAGGGATTATATGTCAAAGGTAGTAGTAAGAAATGGTAATGTTGATGGTGCGTTACGTACTATGAAACAAAAAAATGCAAGAGACGGCCTCCTAAAAAAAGTTAGAGAAAGACAAGAAGGTTATAAAAAACCGGGAGTTAAACGTAGAGAAAAAAGAGAAGAAGGCATCAAGAATACAAGAAAAAGACAAAGAGATAATTATTAGGAGCTTAAATAAGCTCTTTAATTTTAGAAAGGGAATAATATGAAAAATAAATTATTAAGTGATTTAACTATAGCTATGAAAAGCCAAGATAAAGAAACATTAAGTGTTCTTAGAATGGTTAAAGGTGCGATTCAACTAGAGGAGATAAATAATAAACATGAGTTAACTGATGATGAATTCATTGGAATAGTTAGCAAACAAATTAAAACTAGAAAAGAATCTATATCAGAATTTGAAAAAGCAAATCGTACTGATCTAATAGAACAAACAAGTAAAGAAATAGAAATTTTAAATAAGTATATGCCTGAACAATTAAGTGGTGAAGAAATATTAAAAATAATTGAAGAAGCATTTAATATAGTAAATCCTAAATCATCTTCTGATATGGGTAAATTAATGGGATATGTAAATCCTTTAGTTAAAGGTAAGGCAGATATGAGTTTTGTAAGTAAGACAATTAAAGAAAGATTAGAAAGTTTATAGGAAAAATATTAATTTATTTTTTCTTTTTATTTATAAAAATCTATATTTATTTAACAATTTATGGTATTATAATTACATTGAGGTGATTAAATGAGAACACTTTCTGATCAAGAGTTAGTTAGAAGAGAAAAAGCAGAAAATATAAGGAATTTAGGAATAGATCCATTTGGACAGAAATTTGAGAGAAAAGATTATGCGCGTGATATAAAAGAAAAATATAAAGATATAAATCATGATGCATTTGAAACTATGGATGATACAGCAACAGTTGCAGGTAGAATTATGTTTATTAGAAAAATGGGCAAGGCATCATTCTTTTCAATTCAAGATAAAACTGATAAAATACAAATATATATATCTATAAATGATATAGGAGAAGATGACTATTCATTATTTAAAACAGCGGACATAGGTGACATAGTTGGAGTTTATGGAAAGATTATGAAAACTCAAACAGGTGAAGTAACTATTAAATGTTTAAAATATACTCATCTTGTTAAAGCACTTAGACCACTTCCAGAAAAGTTTCATGGACTTACAGATATAGAAGAAAGGTATAGAAGACGATATGTTGACTTAATTATGAATGAAGAATCTCGTAAAGTTGCATTTATGAGGCCTAAGATAATACGCGCAATTCAAAAATTTTTAGATAAAAAAGGTTTTGTTGAAGTAGAGACACCAATTTTAACAACACTTTTAACTGGTGCTAGTGCGAGACCATTTACAACACATCACAATACACAAGATCTTGATATGTATCTTCGTATCGCACTTGAACTTAATTTAAAAAGACTACTTGTTGGTGGTATGGAAAAAGTTTATGAAATAGGTAGAACTTTTAGAAATGAAGGAATGGATCCACAACACAACCCAGAGTTTACAATGATGGAAGTGTATGAAGCATATTCAGACTTAGATGGAATGATGGATTTAACTGAGGAAATGTATCAAACTATTGCTAGGGATGTATGTGGTAAGATGGTATTTAATTACTTAGGTCATGAGGTAAACTTAGATGGAAAATGGAAAAGAATTAGTATGGTTGATGCAATAAAAGAAAAAACTGGTATTGATTTTAATAAAGAAATGACAGTTGATGAGGCACTTTCTTTAGCCTTAGAACATCAAATTGAAGTACAAGAGCATGAGCATACAGTTGGGCATATCATTAATTTATTCTTTGAAAAATATGTTGAAGAGACTTTAATAGAACCAACATTTCTTTATGGGCATCCAGTAGAAATTAGCCCTTTAACAAAGAGAAATCCAGAGGATCCAAGATTCGTAGATAGATTTGAATTATTTATATCAGGTCATGAGTGTGCAAATGCATATACAGAATTGAATGACCCAATAGATCAACTTAAAAGATTTGAGGAGCAATTAAAAGAAAAGGCTCTTGGAAACGATGAAGCAAACGATATAGATATGGATTTTATAGAATCACTTGAATATGGAATGCCTCCAGCAGGCGGTATAGGATATGGAATAGATAGATTATGTATGTTATTTACGGAAAGTGAATCTATTCGTGATGTAATATTATTCCCTACAATGAAAGAGAGAAAATAAATGAATTTATATGTTGTAAGACATGGTGAAACTATTTGGAATAGGGAACGCAAAGTACAAGGTATAACAGATATTCCTCTTACTGATGAAGGTAGAGGTGAAGCAAAAGGGTTACAAAAATTAATTAGTTCATTAAATATAGATATAGTAATATCGAGTCCTCTCGTGAGAGCACGTGAAACAGCTAAAATACTTGTTGATTCTAAAATTCCCATAAATGTAGATGATAGAATAAAAGAAAGAGATTGGGGAATGAATGAGGGTGCAAATATAGATACTGTAGATAAATGGGATTGTTGGGATGTAATTTTAAATACTAAGGTCCAAAATATAGAGTGTATACAGGATTTTATGTATAGGGTATCTGATTTTATTGAAGATATCAAAATTAAATATAAAGATAAAAATGTACTTGTTGTAACTCATAGTGCGGTTAGCCGTGTAATACATTATTTGCTAGGAAATATTCCTGAGGATGCAAATTTATCAAGAATAAATATTCCTAATTTAAGAATAATAGAATATAAAATATAGAAGGAGAGTTTATGAAAATATTATGTGTAAATGCAGGTAGTTCATCATTAAAATTTCAAGTTTACGAAATGCCTGAAGAAAAAGTTTTAATTAGTGGATATATAGAAAAAATAGGACAAGAAGATTGCTTTTGGAATGTAAAGGTAAATGGAGAAAAAATAAAAAGTGAGAAATACTTAAAAAATCATGGAGAAGCAGCAGAGATTTTAATAGAAGAATTATTAAAAAATAATATAGTTGAAGATTTAGCTGAAATAAAAGCAGTAGGGCATAGAGTATTACATGGTGGTGAAAAATATTCCGATTCTGTATTAATTACAAATGAGGTAATTAAAGATATAGAAGATTTAACTAAATTAGGACCACTTCATCATCCAGGTAATTTAGCTGGTATAAGAGCTATGATGAAAGCATTTAAGGATGTACCACAAGTCGCTGTATTTGATACTGCCTTTCATCAGACAATGCCAAGTCAAAATTATATTTACCCAGTACCATATGAATGGTATAAAAAATATGGAGTTCGTAAATATGGATTTCATGGAACAAGTCATAAATATATAACTGCTGAAATGAAAAAAAGATTAAATAAAGATGATGTTAATTTAATAATATGCCATGTTGGTAGCGGAGCTAGTATTGCTTGTATAAAGGATGGTAAGTGTTACGACACAACGATGGGACTTACGCCTTTGGATGGACTTATGATGGGAACTCGTTCAGGATCTATAGATCCATCAATAATTGAATACGTAATGCAAGAATCAGGAATGTCTATAAATGAAGTTACAAACGAATTAAATAAAAAGAGTGGATTTTTTGGAATGTGTGGCTTTGCAGATTGTAGAGATGTTGAAAAACTTGCAAGTGAAGACAATGAAAATGCTACCCTTGCAATTGAAATGTATACAGATAGAATAGTTAAATATATAGCAAGTTATTATATGGAATTACAAGGTAAAGTGGATTCTATAGTATTTACTGCAGGAGTGCTTGAAAATGGATCTTATATGAGAAAATTAATTATTGATAAACTTGCTCCACTAGGTATTACTTTAAATGAAGAAATGAATGATAAAATAGCAAGTTTTAAAGAGATACATGAGGGAATCATAAGTGATCCATATTCAAAAATAAATGTTATGGTACTTCCAACAGATGAAGAAATTATGATTGTAAAAGATACATTTAATATAGCGATAAATAATTAATAGGACAAAACCGGGTGACCGGTTTTTATGTTTATGGTAAAAAATTTAGGTTCATAATTAGTAATTTTATAAATTGATTAATATTTGTAACACAACTATAAAAAAATAGTGTATAATTATATTGATAGTAGGTGAGTCATGAAAATATATAATCAAATTTACAAGCAAATTAAAAAGTACAATAAAATAGTAATTGCAAGGCATATTGGGCCAGATCCTGATGCTTTAGGAAGTACCTTAGGGTTAAAGGAAGCTATTTTAAATACATTTCCTAAAAAACAAGTATATGTAGTGGGAGCTCCAGCTTCTAGGCATAAGTATTTAGGTGAATTAGATAGATTTACAGATGATATGTATGAAAATTCATTACTCATTGTGCTTGATACTCCAAATATTAAGAGAATCGATGGTGTAGATATAAGTAAATTTGAAGTAAGAATAAAAATAGATCACCATCCATTTATAGAAAAATTTGCAGATATAGAATGGGTAGATGATACAGCTAGTAGTGCCTCACAATTAGTTATAGAATTAATTAAAAATACAAAACTTAAAGCAAATAAGTTATGTGCCGAGAAACTTTATATAGGTATTATTGGAGATACCAATAGATTTTTACACAGTTATACAACACCTAAAACATTTGAACTTGTTGCCTACATTATAAAGAAAACTGGAATTAATTTTACAGATCTTTATGAAAATATGTATTTAAGATCTATTCATGATTTAAAATTTCAATGTTATGTAATAAATAATTTAACAATTACAGATAACGGATTTGGGTATATAAAATTAAATCAAGACATATTAGACGAGTTTGGAATAGACTCATCTACTGCTACTAATGTGGTAAATGAATTAACGTTTATAGAAGGGATGTATTCATGGGCTATATTTGCCTATGATAAAATTAATAATAATATAAGGGGTTCTATAAGGTCTAGAGGACCAATTGTAAATACGATTGCTTCAAATTATAATGGCGGTGGACATGCACTCGCATCAGGAGTTAGAGTAGAAAATTTTGATGTAATTGATAATTTAATAAATGACTTGGATAGTGTGTGCAAAAAATATAAAAATGAAAATAATTTATAGGTGATTATATGAATAAAAAGGGTTTTACTTTAATAGAACTATTAGGTGTTATTATAATACTTTCATTAATTATGATATTTGCTGTTCCTAAAATTTCTGATTCAGTAAAAAATCAAACTCAAAAGACTGATAAATTAACCGAAGATATTATATATAAAGCTACAAATTTATATATTGAAGATAATAAAGATGAGTATAGAAATAAAAATGGTGCAATTTATTGTATTTCATTAAATGAGTTATCTAAACTAGAATATTTAAGCAATACAGTTAATAATGATATTATAAACACAAAAACTGTTAAAGTTATTAGTAAGAAAAATTTTAACTATGAATTAGTAGATAATGATAAATGTGTAGAAAATTTTCCACCACTTGAACCTAATTTACATAATAATAGTTTAATTCCTGTAGTATATAAAAATGAAAATTGGGTGGTAGTTGATAAGACAGACAAAAGTTGGTATGACTATGAAAATCAAGAATGGGCAAATGCTGTAATACTAAAAAGTGGAGTAAATAAAAATATTGGAGATACTATAGATGTATCAAATGAGGTCCAGGGAATGTTTGTATGGATACCAAGATACGAATATAAAATAGAGGGTACTTATGGAACACACTTAGATGGTACAGTTGGAACGCAGTCACTTCCGGGAGAGATAAAGGTTAACTTTATAGGTACATCTAAGACTCAATCAAGTGATGGTTACATAATTCATCCAGCATTTACATTTGGAGATGAAATACTATCTGGAATATGGGTAGGTAAATTTGAAACAACTGGAACGGCTGAAAGTCCAACAATACTTCCAAGTGTAACATCACTTAGAAATCAAAATATAAGTACGCAGTTTGCAACTGCACAAAAATTTAATCAGTATCTGTCAAATGGAGATAGCCATATGTCTAAAAATAGTGAATGGGGAGCTGTTGCATACCTATCACAGAGTATTTATGGAAAATATGGTAATCCAAATTATACTGGTGAAGAAAAGGAAGTAGCAATCAACAATTGTTCTAGTTATATAACAGGTGTCGGCGGAGACACTGTAAGTGCAGAAGCATCAGCAGATACATGTGGGACGAATACATATGAAACCGAAAAAGGACAATCAGCTAGTACAACTGGAAATATAACTGGTGTATATGATATGAGTGGGGGAGCTTATGAAAGGGTAATGGGAGTATATAATAGACTTTTAAAAGATAGTGGTTTTGTAGAACTTCCAGAACCAAAGTATTACAACAATTATTTAACAGATAATATACAAATAGCATGCGATGGGAAACCTTGTTATGGATGTGCTTTATCTGAAACAAGCAAATGGTATAATGATTATTCAACATTTTTAGTAACTAACTATCCATGGATTAATAGAAGTGGATGCACAACAGATACTAAAAATGCTGGAATATTTATGTATCATTATAATAGCGGGGCAGGATATAATAGAGACTCATTCCGTATTGTAATTTCTTAAGAATTTATTAAATTTGAAACACTTATGTGTTTCTTTTCTTTATTTATAGATTTAATAAAATAAATATGATAAAATATTAATGGTGATACGATGAAAAAGAGTATTAGGGAAATAGATTTAAATAATAAAAAAGTAATAATAAGAGTAGATTTTAATGTACCTATAAAAGATGGAATAATACTTGATGATAATAGAATAATTGCAAGTTTAAAAACAATAAACTATGCAATAAAAAATGGTGCAAAAGTAATACTTATGAGTCACTTAGGTAGAATTAAAGAAGAAAAGGATAAAGATAAAAATACTTTAAAACCTGTTTCTATAAGACTTAGTGTGCTTTTAGGAAAACCTGTTTTATTTATAAATAAAACTAGAGGGGAAGAATTAGAAAACGCTATTAACAACTTAAAAAGTGGAGAGGTTCTTTTAATGGAAAATACTAGATTCGAAGATTTGGAAGGTAAAAAAGAATCCCTAAATGATAGTGAACTTGGTAGGTATTGGGCATCTTTAGGAGATATATTTATTAATGATGCATTTGGGACAAGCCATAGGTCTCATGCATCTAATGTAGGAATATCAAAATTTTTGCCAAGTGGGATGGGTTTTTTAATAGAAGAGGAATTAAGTAATTTTGATGTACTTGAAAATCCTAAAAGACCTTATACGGTAATACTTGGTGGGGCTAAAGTAAAAGACAAAATAGGCGTTATAGAAAATTTAGCAAAAAAATGTGATTATTTATTAATAGGTGGGGGAATGGCTTATACTTTTTTAAGTTCCTTAGGATATAATGTAGGTGCTTCACTTTTGGATAAAAATTCAATAGAATTTTGTAAAAACATGTTAGAACAGTATAAAGATAAAATAGTATTACCAGTTGATTCCACTACTTCAAAAGTATTAGATGGAGATATTGAACTTAAAAATAATGATGAGTTTAAGGATGATGATATAGGACTTGATATAGGAAGTAATACTATAGATAAGTTTAAAGAAATTTTAAAAAAATCAGAAACTATAGTATGGAATGGCCCTTTGGGATATTTTGAACTTGAAAAGTATTCAGATGGTACTAAACAAATTTTGGATACACTTTCTAAAGAAAAAAAGATTGTAATTATAGGCGGGGGAGATACTGCAAGTGCAGCTATTAACTTTGGCTATAAAGATAAATTTACACATATTTCAACAGGAGGAGGAGCATCTTTAGAACTTCTAGAAGGTAAAACTTTACCTGGAATAGATGTTATAGATGATAAATGATATGAAAAAGAAGTTAAATATAGTTATACTAGTAGCTATAACAGGTTTAGTATTATATTTTTCACTTAGAAATGATTTTAGTGCTATAGTAAATCAAATATTTAATATGAATATATGGTTTCTTCTTATAGCCTTTATTTTCTTAATTTTATTTTGGATATTTAGAAGTTATCCTATGTATTCTTTTTGCAAAAAGATAAATAAAGATTTTAAATATGGCCAGGCAATGCAGCTTACCCTTAGAACACAGTTTTTTAATGCAGTAACGCCTTTTGCAACAGGGGGACAACCATATCAAATATATTATTTAAAAAAGTGTGGTATAGATTATGCAAGTTCTACTGGAGTTGTACTGGAAAATTTTATTGTTTATCAAATAGCTTTAGTAATTCTTGGATTAATATCCTTAGTAACTAATCAAGTATTACATATATTTAATCGTGTTTATTTACTTCAGAAACTTATCGCACTAGGTTTTGTAATAAATACATTAGTAATAGTTTTAATGTTTGTTTTAGCTTTTTCAACTAAAATAAATAGATTTTTAATAAACTTAGGAATAAATATTTTGACAAAATTTCATATAGTAAAAAATAGGCAAGAGAAACAGGAAGAATGGGATAAAAATATAAATAAGTTTCATGCAAGTGTGATGTCACTGTTAAAAGATAAAAAAACTTTTATATTTAATATTATTTATAATTTTATAGCTTTATGTTGTCTATATTTAATACCTTTATTAGTTATATATGCGATGGGAGAATTTAATGCATTTTCACCCGGTATTTCAGTTGTTACAAGTGCATATATAATGATTATTGGTTCATTTGTGCCAATTCCTGGTGGGACTGGAGGTCTCGAATATGGATTTATCGCATTTTATGGAAATTTTGTTACAGGAAGTAAATTATCTGCTATGATGCTAGTTTGGAGATTTATTACGTATTATTTTGGCATGATAGTTGGTGCAATCGCACTTAATATAAAGAAGGTGAAATAATGAGAATAGGTATATTTACAGATACATATCCTCCTTTTATAAATGGGGTATCAACAAGCATAAAAATGCTTGAAAATGCATTAAGGAAAAAGGGCCACAAAGTATTTATTGTAACTGTTAATCCAGAGGATATGTCATATCACTTCGATGATAATGGAAGAATTATAAGGATACCAGGTATACCAACCGGAATATATGATTATAGACTTACAACTTTTTATCCAATAAGAGCAGTAAAAAGAATAAAGAAGTGGAATTTGGATGTTATTCATACCCATACAGAGTTTGGAATAGGTACATTTGCTCGTGTAATAGGTAAACAATTTGATATACCTGTTGTACATACATATCACACAATGTATGAGGATTACGTTCATTATATTACTAAAGGATATTTTGATGGACCAAGTAAAAAAATAGTTGAATATTTAACAAAGTTTTATTGTGATAAAACAATTGAAGAACTAATAGTTCCAACTAAAAAAACTTATGATTTATTTAAGGAAAAATATAAGTATGATAGAAATGTTCATATAATTCCTACTGGAATAGAAATAGAAAGATTCTATAAAGAGAATATAAAAACTGATATGTTAGATATTTTGAGAAAAAAATTAAATATAAAAACTGATGATATAGTAGTTTTATTTGTTGGTAGAATAGCCTCTGAAAAAAGTGTAGATTTTTTAATAAATAATCAAAAAGATTTAGTTAAAAAGAATAAAAAATGTAAATTACTTATTGTAGGAGATGGACCAGATTTAGAAAAATATAAAAAATTAGCTATTAAAAACAAAATAGAGGAAAATGTTATATTTACTGGTAAAGTCCCATGGGATGAGGTACCACTTTATTATAATTTGTCTAATATATTTGTAACCGCATCTCATACAGAAACACAAGGTTTAACTGTAATAGAGGCTATGGCATCTACACTTCCTGTAGTCGCACTTGATGATGAGAGTTTCAGAAACACAGTTGTAGATGAACTTACTGGTTATTTATTTAAAAATAAAAAAGAGTATTTAAATAGAATGTTGAAATTAATAGAATGTGAATCCTTAAGAGTAAAAATGGGAAATCAGGCAAGGATTAATTCAGAAACTTATTCATCAAAATATTTTGCTGAAAGAGTATTGGAAGTATATAGATTATCTTTAAAAGGTAAGGAAAGAGGTAAAAATAAATCTTATATTTCTAGAGTAAAAAATACTATTACAAGAGGATTACATGGCAAATAAACTAATAGTTGGCAATATAAAAATGAATATGAAGTTTGAAGAACTTTCTAGTTACCTTGCCTTTTTTAAAAATATTAATTCAAAAAATCTTATTATATGTCCAAGTTATATATACATACCATACTTTTTAAAATATAATTTTGAAGTAGGAAGTCAGAATGTATGTGCATATAATGATGGAACTTATACAGGTGAGGTATCTGCTAGTCAGTTATATTCACTTGGGGTTAGATATACTATAGTTGGACATAGTGAGCGTAAACTTAAATTAAATGAATCTGATTTGGATATAAATAAAAAAGTAATAAGTTCAATAAATTCTAAATTAAATGTTATTTTATGTATTGGAGAACCATTAGAAGAAATGGATATATTAGAAAAAAATAAAATATTAAAAAATCAAATTGTAAATGCTTTAATTAACGTAGATGATTTAAATAACGTGATAATAGCCTATGAACCTGTATGGTCTGTTGGAACAAATAGATTACCAGATAATGTAGAAATAGAAAGGACTATAAAATATATAAAACAATTAGTTTTTGATATGTATAATCAAAATACTCGTGTAATATATGGTGGCAGTATTAATGAAAAAAACATATTGAAACTAAATGATATAGATGTATTAGATGGATTTTTAATAGGTTCAGCTAGTGTAGATCCATCTAAATTTATACAAATAATTAATGAAGTAATGTGAGTTTCAAAAATTGATAATATTCGACAAAGTATGACAAAACTAGATAAAATAATCTCTAGAAGCTTTAAGCAGTATGTAGTATAATCTAAATAGAATAGAAAAGGGAGATAATTATGAACAAAATAAAAGTTCTTATGATAGACGATAACATACAATTAATTGAGGCAGTAAAGGAGTATTTTGAAAGTAGTAAAATGATTGAAATATCATCAACAGCAAATGATGGAATAGATGGATTTTCTAAGATTCAAAGTGAAACATATGATGTAATAATTTTAGATCTTATAATGCCTAAAAAGGATGGATTATATGTTCTTGAAGAAATGAAAAAGAAAAATATGGAAAAAAGAGTAATAGTTACAACTAGTTATAATGCACAAGAAATAATTAGAGAAGTATCTGATTATGGAGTTAATTATTATATATTAAAACCATTTGATTTTGATGATTTAGAAAAGAGAATATTAGATTTATGTAATAGAAAGACAACAAGAAAAAATTTAGATCTTCATTATAATAATCTTCAAATTGCTATTACTAAAATTTTACATGAATTAGGAATACCATCTCATATAAAGGGTTATCAATATATAAGAGAAGGTGTAAGTTTAATATTTGATAATCCAGAGATGATAGGTGGAATAACTAAAGAGTTATATCCAGAACTTGCAAATAAATTTGATACAACTGTATCAAGAGTAGAAAGAGCTATAAGACATGCTATAGAAGTTAGCTGGAATAGAGGTAATTGGGATTTAATGGAGGAAATATTTGGCAATAGTGTAGATATTGATAGAGCAAAACCAACTAATTCTGAATTTATAGTAACAGTGGCTGATAAACTTAGATTAGATTATCACAAAGTAGGATAGTGAATAAGTCACTATTTTATTTTTAATTTTTTTCTAAACCTTGACCCAATTCTAAACTTAATATATAATTAAAATATAAAGAAAAGGTGATGTTATGAAACTAATAAAAACTATGGATGCTAATGAAGCATGTGCTAGAACATCTTATATGTTTACAGAACTTGCTGGTATTTATCCAATTACTCCCTCAAGCCCCATGGCAGAACATATGGATGAATGGAGTAGTAATACGTTAAATATATTTAATGACAAAGTAAAAGTAGTAGAAATGCAAAGTGAAGCAGGTGCTAGTGGATTTGTACATGGTGCTCTTCAGAACGGTGTGCTTAGTACAACATTCACGGCTAGCCAAGGGTTACTTTTAATGATTCCAAATATGTATAAAATGGCTGGAGAAATGTTGCCATGTGTCATGCACGTTGCAGCACGCAGTTTATCTACTCATGCATTAAGTATATTTGGAGATCATCAAGATATATACGCTGCTCGTATGACTGGTTTTTGTATGTTAGCTTCTTCTTCAGTACAGGACGCATCATTTTTAAGTGGTGTTGCTCATTTAAGTGCAATAGAAGCAAGTTTACCTTTTATGCACTTTTTTGATGGATTTAGAACAAGTCATGAAATTCAAAAAATTGAAACGTTAGAACTTGAAGATTATAAAAAATTAGTAAATGTGGAAGCACTCAATAAATTTAGAAGTAAAGCTTTAAATCCAAGAAAACCTGATACACGTGGTGTAGCTGAAAACGATGACATATATTTTCAAGCAACAGAGGTTAGAAATAAGTTTTATGATGAGATACCCGATATAGTAAATAGTTATATGGAAAAAATAAATGAAATGGCAGGAACTAGTTATAAGCCATTTGAGTTTTATGGAAGTAAAAATGCTAGTAAAGTAATAGTAGCTATGGGCTCTGTTTGTGAAACTATAAAAGAAGTAATTGATTCATTAGATAGTGATGTTGGACTTATAGAAGTACATCTATATAGGCCATTTAGTGCGAAGTATTTACTAAATGTACTTCCTAGTTCCGTTAAAAAAATAGCAGTACTTGATAGAACTAAAGAATTTGGATCATCTGGTGAACCATTATATTTAGATATATTATCTGCACTTAAAGATAAAGATATTGAAATTGTTGGTGGAAGATATGGATTATCTAGTAAAAATACAACACCTAAAGATATAAAAGCAGTATATGATATGTTAGATAATCCAAAAAATAATTTTACTATAGGGATAACAGACGATGTAACTAATTTAAGTTTAGACACTACTGATTTTGATATTAAAACGAGTAAAGAAATACTTATATACGGATATGGTTCTGATGGTATGGTAAGTGCTTCTAAATCTATAATAAAATTAGTTGGTGATAATACTTCAAAATATGTTCAAGGATACTTTGAATATGACTCTAAAAAATCTGGTGGTGTAACAAAATCACATTTAAGAATAAGTGATAAAAAAATAAGATCTACATATTATGTAGAAAATCCTGATATAGTAGTAGTATCTAAGGATAGTTATTTTAATGAATTTGAGATATTAAATAAAATTGATAAAAATTCTATAATGATTATAAATACTAGTAAGAGTGAAAGTGAATTATTAGATAGTTTTTCACCTAAATTAAGAGATTTATTATCTAGTAGTAATACTAAAATATATACTCTAAATGCCTATGATATCGCACAAAAGCGAGGACTTGGAAGTAAGATAAGTATGATTATGGAATGTGCTATTTTATATATTACAAATTTAGTAGATTATAATTTTTCTAAGCAAGAACTTATTAAATATATTAAAGATAAATTTAGTAAAAAGGGTGATGAGATAGTAAATGCTAATATATCTGCTCTTGATATTACTGAATCTAATATAAAAGAAATAAAGTTAAATAATAGTGATAGAAAAGAGAAAAAGCAAAATTTTGGTTTATATGAATCTATGTTTAATAGACTTGGAAATAGTTTACCTACATCGGCCTTTTTAACAATGCCAGGTGGTATATTTAAATCTGGAACTAGTAAATTAGAAGGAAAAGCAACAAGTGAGTTAGTACCACATTATATAAATGAAAATTGTATAAATTGTAATAATTGTGCGTATGTATGCCCTCATTCAGTAATAAGACCTTATTTATTATCTATTGATGAATATAATAGTGCTCCAGATTATGTAAAAACAAGATGTGTTAAGGCAATAGGGATGGAAGATTATTACTTTGTAATAGGAATCTCCATAAAGAATTGTACAGGTTGTGGCCTTTGCATTAAAGCTTGTCCTGGAAAGAAAGGAAATAAAGCTTTAACCTTTAAATCACTTAGTGACGAAATTAAAGATAGAGAACAAGAAGTATTTGATTATTTAGATAATAATATAACTGATAAAAAGAAATTTAATGAACTTACGGTAAAGGGAATTGGATTTAAAAAGCCAAAATTTGAATATTGTGGCGCATGTGCAGGATGTGGTGAAACAGCATATATAAGAATACTTACCCAACTTTTTGGAGATAACCTGGTAGTAGCAAATGCAACTGGATGCTCATCAATATATGGTGGATCCGCACCATCTACTCCATATAGTATTCCATGGGCAAGTTCACTATTTGAGGACAATGCTGAGTATGGATATGGTATGCTTATTTCAAATAATTTGATTAGAAATAGAATTAAAAATATTATGGAAAGTAATATGAATAATTCAAATAAAGAGTTATTTAATGAATGGTTAAATAATTATGATGATTATGAAAAAACATTTAATGTTTATAATAGTTTAAATGATGATATACCACAAGAGTTAAAAGATTTAAAAGAATATATCCCATCAAGAAATTACTGGTGTATTGGCGGTGATGGCTGGGCATATGATATTGGATATGGAGGAATTGACCATATACTAGCAAGTGGGGATAATATAAATATATTAGTACTTGATACAGAAGTTTATTCAAATACTGGTGGGCAATCTAGTAAATCTAGTAAAATAGGTTCTATTGCATCCTTTGCAACATCTGGTAAAAAAATTAATAAAAAGGATTTAGCTCGTTTAGCTCTTTCTTATAAAAATGTATATGTTGCCCAAATCTCACTTGGTGCGAATATGATGCAAGTAATTAAGACACTTAAAGAGGCAAATGATTATCCAGGACCTTCAATAGTAATTGCTTATGCACCTTGTATATCACATGGTATAAAGGGAGGTATGTCAAATAGCGTTAATATGGAAAAAATGGCTGTAGATTGTGGATATTTTCCTACATTTAGAAGAGATCCAATAAAGGGATTTACACTAGATAGTAAAAAAGTAGATTTTGATAAATATGAAGAATTTTTAAACCTTCAAACTAGATATTCAATGTTAAATAAAGTAAATAAAGAAAATTCAAAGGAACTATTAGAACAAAATAAACAAGATGCAATAGAAAGATATGAATATTATAGTAGTTTACAAAGAGTTGACAATTAGTCAACTCTTTTTCTTGGATAAATATTTATATTTATGGTACAATAAAATTGGTGATAGTATGAAGATAGATAAATTTAAATTTAGAGATGAAGAAGTTAATTTGGCAATATTTGATGATGATGAAATAGAAACAAATGAAGTACTAGAAGAAGAGTTAGATAAGACTATTAATATAAGTGAATTAATTGAAGGTGAAAAACATGAATAATTATGAATTGATGCAAGTGTTTTTAGATATTGTTAAAGAGCTTTCAATTTCAAATCCACTAAATAAAATAGCAGAAAATACTATCTATTCCATTCTTATGGGATTTAATATAAGAGCAGAACAATATCCATATCAAGACGTAACTGATATTTGGGATAGTGTTATAAAATACTATGATAATAATCAAAATATAAAAGTATATATACCAGAAAAAATGCAAAAATTCTTAGTATTAAGTAATGGTTCACTTAAAGGAAATGAGATAAAATTATATATTCCTCTTGATAAAAAGCATTTAGAGAAGGGATCTAAAGAAATATTCAATTTTATATCTGGAAAAAATATTCCCCATCAATCTAAAATAGCAGGTAAAGTAAGAAATGATAATATAGTAATTAGAGTAAATACATTAGATGATGCAAAAGAAATAATAAATTTTGTAAATAGTAATGATTATATAAAGGAAGGGTTACTTAAACCAAATCCATTTTTGCCAAGTATTTATGGAGTAGGTGTAACTATGGATAATAATTATTCATATAATTCAATTTTATCTAATTTAATCTACTCTTTCATACATGAATTAAAAGATAAAAATAGATTAGATCTATTTACAGTAGATAATTTAAATATGTATATAAAAGGTAAAATAGATTTTGTAGATGATTTAGATTTAAAGGATATATTTACATTGCTTTCAAAAGTTATGGCTAAAGATTTTAAATTTGAAGATTTCTCTAGTTTTGCTAATATGAAAGTATTAGATAAATATGACAGTAATAGAAATAGAATAACTGATAGCAAATTTTATTTTGAAAGAGCAGTCGAACTTACTAATAAAAGCTATCCTAAAAAAGTAAGACAGGCTATAGAAGCCTATATAGACGGTAATGCAAAGGGTTTTACAAATAAAGATGATGTACGTTTTAGTTTAATGAAATATGTTGATTCTAGAAATGTAGTTAATATAATGAGATCTAAGTTAATAGAGCATAATAAGCCAGTTCCAACAGATATTCATGCTTTAATAGATAGTTATGTTAATGTTTTGGAAAATAAAGAACTAAAAAGTAATATAAACTATATAATAGTATATAATTCAATAAAGTTTGCATATGTAGATACATTAAATAAATATGGATATGAACAAGTAAGTGGAGCTTTAAAATCACTTATATTAAGTGGTGATACTAAAAATTTCACTGATGATAATGGTTATAGAACAGAATTACAAAGAGTATTAAAATCTGTAGATTATAGAGAAATAAAAAAAATAGTATTAAGCGAGATAGATTTAGACAATTTAGATGTTAATGATATAGATGAGATAGTAAATAGATTTAGTCAAAAAATGGTAAATGAATTATCAGTGAATGAAAATAATATAACAATGTAAAAAAGTTAGAAATCTAACTTTTTTGATTATATTAAGATAAATAAAAATTTAATTGATTAATTCTTCTATTTCGTTATTACTAAGTTTTGTTGCTTCTAAAATTATATTTTTATCTAATCCCATTTTTAACATATTTTTAGCAATTTCAAGTTCCTTTTCTTTAGCACCTTCAATTTTGCCTTCAGCAATTCCTTCAGCTTTGCCCTCGGCCCTACCTTCAGCCATGGCCTTAATTTTAGCTCCATCAATTTGTGTTCTTCTAATTTTCTCTGCTTCTACTTCTGCATCGTATAATCCCATTATTTCTTCATCATTACTTAACTCTTCTAATCTTTTAGACACTTTTTTCATAATCTTATCATCTCCTGCAATAGTTCTTGCAAATTCTTTTGTTTCTGCCATTAATAGTAAACAGTATCTTTCGAATTTACTTAAACTTTTTACAGACTTATTATAGCACGTATCATGGATATATGCTAGATTAACATGATATTTTATTTCACTTTCCTTAAGTATTTCATTTGTTGTATCCTCCTTATATACAAATTTATATATCTCTTGATTATTTTCAAAATAATAAAAATCATTAAAATTTATTTGTATAATTTTTCCACTTTCTAAATAACTTTTACCTCTTTTATAAAGATTATCAGATAATCTATAAAAGTAAGCATTACTTTTATCAAATACTCCGTCATAATATTCTTTATTTAGTTCTATATTTATATATTTATTCCCAATACTTACTATAATATCACTTCTCATATTTTTATCATTTTTATTATTTATAATATATTCTGAGTTTTCTATTTTCATATTTTCTAATTCACTTACAGATATACCTGTAATACAACTGATTAAATCTTTTAAGTAATCCTCATTATTTGGGTCTAACATTATTCCTTTGAACATACAGTCATATACTCCAAGTAGTAGTTTTTCATCATCTTTCATATTATTCCTCCAATCATTAGTACCCCTTTTTATTCTAAATTTAGTGATTTTCCTATATATATTATACGAGAAAACTTTCCCATTTCCTTTTTTATTTTGTAAGAAGTTAAAAAAATTCAATGTAAATTTAAAAGAACAATATCCTATATTTATTAGATTTTAAATTTTATATTCAAGGAACGAAAACATTAGTGGCTTATTATGAATTTATATCAGATGTAAATCTAGAGATGGTGTTTATGATGAAAAATATGTTACAGTACTTGGGCAGTATATATTGAGACTATAGGTGTATTACCTTCTATAACTAGTGAGTAATCATGAATTTATATAAAACTTTAACAATTGAATAATAAAAATAGCTATAATATTACCTTTATTATTAGTGGTTAGATCTTTGTATATTTACTATTACCCTCTTATTTATTAAGTTTTTTAAATAATATTCTATTATTTTTTTTAAGAGTTTGATATAATTAATATAGGTGTAGATATGAGAAATATATATGGAATAACATTTGAAGAATTGGAAAAATATTTTTTAGATAAAAATGACAAAAAGTTTAAAGCAGTTCAAGTATTTGACTGGGTATATAAAAAAAGAATTAATAGTTTTGATGAAATGAGAAATATATCAAAGGATACTATTAATGATATGATGAATAATTTTTATTTTCAAAAACTAGAAATAATTAGGAAACAAGAAGATATTGATGTTGCTAAATACTTATTTAAACTAAGTGATAATGAGTTAGTTGAGGCTGTTGTTATGTATCATGATTATGGAACTAGTATATGTATTTCAACACAAGTTGGGTGCAACATTGGATGCAAATTTTGTGAAAGTGGTAGACTAAAAAAAGTAAGAAACCTTGAAGTATATGAAATGGTATCTCAAATACTTATGGTCGAGGAAGATATAGATAAAAGATTATCTCATATAGTTTTAATGGGAATTGGAGAACCATTTGATAATTATGATAATGTTATTAAATTTATAGATATTGTAAATTCTGGTAAAGGAATTGATATAGGAAGTCGTCATATAACAGTGTCTACATGTGGAATTGTACCAAAAATAATAGAATTTTCGAATTATGATAAACAAGTAAATTTGGCAATTAGTTTGCACGCACCTACTAATGAAATTAGAGATAAAATTATGAATATTAATAAGGTATATAAAATAGAGGATATAATAGAATCTATAAAATATTATATTTCTAAAACAAATAGAAGGGTAACTTTTGAATATATAATGTTAGACGGTATTAATGACAGTAGTGAATGTGCGGTATCTTTAAGTAAACTACTTAAAGGAATAAATTGCTATGTAAATATAATACCTTATAATGAAACTAGTCATATAGAATATAAAAAAAGTAATAAAGAAAAACTTATGAATTTTTATGATATATTAAAAAAGAATAATATTGGAGTTACAATAAGAAGAGAGTTTGGCAGTAAGGTTAATGCTGCATGTGGACAGTTACGTTCACACTATGAGGAGGAATAATATGAATTATTATTATATAACTGATCCTGGAAAAATAAGAGAAAGAAATGAAGATAGTGTATGTATTTGTGAAAATGCATCAGGTGAGATTTTACTTATAGTTGCTGATGGTATGGGAGGACATAAAGATGGTGAGGTAGCGTCTTCTATCGCACTTCAACTTATTTGTGAAAGGTTTAAGAGTATTAGTAGTGTTGGAAATAGAGAAGATGCGATTAATTGGATTCAAAGTACTGTAAGTGAAGCAAATATGGCCATATTTAAATATGTTGCAGATCATCCAGAAAGTCAAGGGATGGGAACTACAGTAGTTCTATCAATTCTTACTCCATCATTTTTACTTATAGGAAATATTGGAGATTCATCTGGTTATATCTATAAAAATAATAAAATGCATAAAATAACTGTGGATCATACATTAGTTAATTTACTTGTAAAAAGTGGAGAATTAACAGAGGAAGAAGCTAAAAATCATCCTAAAAAAAATGTACTTATGAAGGCACTTGGCTCAAGTACAAATGTTGAGATGGATATATTTAATGTTGAACTAAATATAGATGGAATATTCTTATGTAGTGATGGACTTACAAATATGTTAGATGATACACAAATTGCTAAAGTATTAGGTGAAGAAAGTTCACTAAGGCAAAAATTAGAAAAATTAATATTTAAAGCTAATAATCGTGGAGGTAATGATAATATATCAATTGCTTGTTTAATTAAGGAGGAATCACATGATAACTAAGGGAGAACTTATTGACAATCGTTATAAAATTATCAAATCTATTGGTGAAGGTGGAATGGCCAATGTTTACCTAGCATGGGACACTATACTTGAAAGAGAAGTAGCGGTAAAAGTTTTAAGGGGTGATTTATCGGGTGATGAAAAGTTTGTAAGAAGATTTCAAAGAGAGGCGAATTCTGCAAGTTCATTAAGACACCCAAATATAGTTGAAATGTATGATGTTGGCGAAGATAATGGCAAATATTTTATCGTTATGGAATATGTTGATGGTAAAACATTAAAAAATTTAATAAAAAAACGTGGTCCACTTAATTTAACTGAGTCTATTGATATTATGTTACAACTTTCAAGTGGAATAGCATGCGCCCATGATAGCTATATAATTCATAGAGATATTAAACCGCAGAATGTACTTATTTTGGAAGATGGAAGAGTTAAAATTACTGATTTTGGTATTGCTATGGCACTTAATAGTAACGAACTTACTCAAACTAATTCTGTTATGGGGTCTGTTCACTATTTACCACCAGAACAGGCAAGTGGAAGCGGTTCTACTATAAAAAGTGATATATATTCACTTGGTATTTTAATGTATGAACTTTTAACAGGCAAGGTACCTTTTAAAGGTGATAATGCAGTTGAAATTGCAATAAAACATATGAAGGATCCAATTCCAAGTGTATGTGAGTTTAACTCATCAATACCTCAAAGTGTTGAAAATATTGTTTTAAAAGCATGCGCGAAAAATCCAAAAAATAGATATGAATCAGTATCCCTAATGTATCAGGATTTAAAAACTTGTTTAGATGAAACAAGAAAGGATGAAGCAAGATTAGTATACAAATATCCAGAACACAATGTTGAAGATACAAAAACTATTTCTAAATTAGAGTCAAGAGAAATAAAAAATAAGTCTTTAGGTGACGAAGATAATACTTTTGTTGATAAGGCAGATAAAAGAATAAACATCGCTTTAATAATTGTTGGGGTAGTATGTGTTAGTATAGTGTTTATAGGACTTTTATTTATATTGATATTTAGTGCAGATAAGACAAAAGATGTTTATGTACCAAATAATTTAACAGGATTGTCCGAAAAAGAAGCATGTGCAAAAATAGAAAAGCAAGGTTTAATATGTTCTGTAAGATATACATATGAAGAAGAGTATGACAATGATTATGTTATAAAGGTAAGTCCAAAGTCCTCATCTAAAATAAAACAAGGAAATACAGTAACCATAACTGTTTCAACTTTTGATGAAACTATTGAAGTAGATGATTATACTGGTGAGGCATTAGATGTTATAAAGGCAGAACTTGAGGAAGAAGGTATAAGGGTAGTTGCAACTCCTAAAAAGGTTTCATCGGAAGAAGAAATAGAGGAAAAAGCTATTATTTCTCAAAGCGTTGAGAAAGGTAAAAGGTTATCTAAAAATAGTGGAATTATTGAACTTACTTATGCTACCCTTATAACAGTTTATCCTGATTTTACAGATGGAACTTATAATAGAGATTTAATACAACAATTCTGTGATGATAATAAGATTACTTGTATTTTTAAAGAAGAAGAAGATAATAATTTTAAAGAGGGAGCAATAATATTACAATCAAGAGATGTTGGTGATGAAGTTAGAGTAAATACATCTATTACCATTACTATTGCTAAAAATAAAAAAATTGAGATTCCTGTTGAACCAGAAAATTCGAATAGTGAAGATAATAAAGATAATGAACAAATAGAAGGATAAGTTAATGGTTGGAAAAATAATTAAACAGATAAGTAATGATTATACTGTAAAAGTGGATAATAATTTATATGTGTGTAAAGCGAGAGGTAAATTTCGTAATTTATGTATAACACCTCTTGTTGGTGATAATGTAGAAATTGATGAAAAAAATAATTATATATTAAACATATTAGAAAGAAAAAATGAATTAGTTAGACCTAGTATATCTAATATAGATCAAGCAGTTATTGTCACAAGTGTAAAAATACCGGATTTTTCGTCTAATTTACTTGATAAGTTACTTAATATAATAGAATTTAATAATATTAAGCCAATTATATGTTTTACAAAGTTAGATTTATTAAATACAGATGAATTAAAGTATATTGAGGTTATACAAAAATATTACAAAAAAATAGGCTATGAGGTCTATAATAATGCAGATTCTTCTTTAAAAGAAATATTTAAAAATAAAATAACAGTATTTGCAGGGCAAAGTGGAGCTGGGAAAAGTTCCTTACTTAATAGATTAGATAGTAATTTAAATCTTGAAATAGGTGAGGTGTCTATTGCTTTGGGTAGGGGAAGACATACTACAAGGCATACTGAATTAATAGAGGTCCTAGGAGGTTTGATAGCTGATACACCAGGTTTTTCTGCACTTGACTTTAAAGATATGAAAAATACTGATATTAGGGATAATTTTATAGAATTTAATTATTATAAAAGTGCTTGTGAATATAAAGATTGTATGCATGTTAATGAAACAAAATGTGGTGTTAAAGAAAATGTAAAAAATAAAAATATATTAAAAAGTAGATATGATAATTATTTAAAATTTATAGAAAAAAGGTGAATTATGAAGATTGCGGCATCTTTCTTAGATATAAAAGAGCCTAAATTCAGAGAAGTTACAAAACTAAGTAATTTAGATGTTGATTATTTACATTTAGATGTTATGGATGGAATATTTGTAGAAAATAAAACTTATAGTTATGATGAGTTTAGGGAAATAGTTAAATATACAACAAAACCTAAAGATATACATTTAATGGTAAGTAATGTAAAAAAATATATAGATGAGTTTTCTAAGTTTAATCCCGAATTTATAACATTTCATCTAGAAGCAGTTGATGAAGTTAATGGTGTTATAAGGTATATTCATGAAAAAGGTATTAAAGCTGGAATATCGATTAAACCGTCTACTGATATTATAGAAATAATTAATTATTTGGATTGTGTTGATTTAGTACTTGTCATGAGCGTTGAACCTGGTCGTGGTGGGCAAAGTTTTATTCCCGACAGTGTAAAGAAAATTGAACAACTATATAATATAAGAAGTCAACAAAATTATCAGTTTTTAATAGAAGTTGATGGCGGAATAAACGATGAGACTATTAAGAAATGTGATAAGGCTGATATATGTGTTGTAGGTAGTTATATAACTAAACAAGATTATAGTGAAGCAATAAAAAAATTAAGAGATTAAAATTTTATTAAAAATATATCATTTTTAATAAAAATAGTGTATATTAGTTAAAAGGAGTGAGTGTTATGGATTTTATAAAGAGTAATAAAAAATGGATTGGTATAGGTGCATGTATAGTTGCCTTACTTGGAACATTTTTTAACTTTGTTACTGCTAAAGTGCTTTTTATGTCTAAATCAGTTACATATTTTAGTACAAATGATGGAAAGATTGCTGTAGTTGCTATAATAGTTTCTGCTGTATTGATTTATTTAAAAAAGGAAAAGGTTTCATTAATTACTTTAGTAGGTAGTTTAGGGCTTACCATTTATGATGGAATAGATGGAATACAAAAGTTAAAAGAAGCAGCTAGTGTTTATGGAACTGCATCATTATCTATTGGTTTTTATATAATTGTAATAGGCCTTGCTATAGCAATTGCCATTCAATTTATAAAAAGCGATAAAACTTCTAATAAAAAACAAGAAGTAAGTAGTAATCAATAAAATAAAAAAAGTATATTATATAAATTTAGGTAATAAAATAATATATTATCTTTTTTTATTTGCCTAAAATCTTGCTAAAAAATTAATTTTATTATATACTATATAGGTACTGGAGGAAGATTTATGGAAAAAAATAAAAATTTAAAAGAAATAGTTATAAAAGTAGAAGGAGAAAAGTGGGAACAAGCATTAGATAAGGCATTTAAAAAAGCAAATGCTAAGGCTAAAATAGATGGATTTAGACCAGGTAAAGCACCTAAGGATATATTTTTAAAACATTATGGTATTGAATCTTTATTTATGGATGCTTCAGAATATTGTGTGGAAGATGCATATAGCAAGATGCTAGAAGAAAATAAAGATTTAGAAATAGCTGCACAGCCTATGTTAGATATTAGATCAATTGATAAAGATTATATTGAGTATGTATTTACACTAACATTAAAGCCAGAAGTTAAATTAGGTAAATATACAGGGTTAAATGTAAAAAAAGATGTTGTTAAAGTAACTAAGAAGGAAATAGAAGAAGCTATTGACCATATGAGAGAACATTATAAAGAAAATGTCATTAAAGATGGTGCTGTAGAAAATGGTAATATTGCTATAATAGATTTTGAAGGATTTAAGGATGGAGTAGCTTTTGAAGGTGGAAAAGGTGAAAATTATTCACTTGAAATAGGTTCAAATACTTTTATTCCAGGTTTCGAGGAACAAATTATTGGTATGAAAGTTGGAGATGAAAAGGATATTAACGTTACTTTCCCAGAAGATTATCATGTTGAAGATTTGAAGGGATCACCTGTTGTATTTAAAGTAAAAGTAAATGAAGTAAAAGAAGTTAAAATACCAGAAATAGATAAAGAATTTTTTGAAGATTTAGGTATGGAAGGTATTGATACTAAAGAGGCTTTAGAAAATCAAGTAAAAGAAAATATAACTGCTAGTAAAGAAGCAAAGGCAGAGGATAAATATATAAATGATTTACTTTCTGAAATTTCTAAGAATACTGAAATTGATATACCAGATACAATGATTAATGATGAAACTGATAGAATGGTTAATGAATTTGCTGAACATATTAGAATGCAAGGCATTTCTATAGAACAATTTTATCAATATACGAATTCAAGTAAAGAAGCTCTAAAAGAGCAATATAAAGAAGAAGCTTTGAAAAGAATCAAGTATAGATTAATTATAGAACAAATTATAAAAACAGAAAAAATAAGTGTAACAGATAAAGAAGTGGACGAAAAAATAGACGAACTTGCTAAAAAATATAATATGACTAAGGAAGAAGTAAAGAAACAATATGGCGAAAATATAGATTATATTAAATATGATTTAGAAGTTCAAAAGGCATTTGATATTATTAAAGGTGATAAATAATCATCTTTTTTTCTTGCTTTATAATATTAATTAATATATAATTTAAATAGGTGGTTTTATGGAACAAATAGTAGAATTATTAAAGAGTAATAATTACCAAATATCTAAAGAATTATTATTTAATTATAAGAGGTTAAATATCACAGATAGTGAGTTGATTATAATAATTTATTTAATAAATCAGTGTAGTAATATTTATAATCCTAAACAGATAAGTAATGATTTAAAGGTAGAGTTAAATAGTGTACTTGAGATTATTAATTCCTTATCAGAAAAAAATATAATAAAAATAGAAATGAAAAAAATTAATAATATTAGAAGTGAAATAATTAATTTGGATTTATTATATGAAAAAGTAGCATTCCAACTTAATTCTGTGGAAAGGGAAGACTCTAATCTTTATAGTTTATTTGAAACTGAGTTTGGAAGGACACTTTCACCTATGGAATATCAAATAATTAACAGTTGGATAGAAGCTGGATATAGTGAAGAATTAATAAAGTTAGCTATAAAAGAGGCAGCATATAATGGAGTTAGAACTTTAAGGTATATTGAAACTATAATAGTGGAATGGAATAAAAAGGGTATTAAAACTCGTGACGATGTCGAGAAAAATAGGAAACAATTTAAAAATAATAGTTCAAATAAAAATAAAGAATTATTTGATTATGATTGGTTAAATGATGAACGAAATAATTGAATATTTGGATGAACTATTTCCTAATCCTCGTTGTGAGTTAAATTATAATAAAGATTATGAATTGTTGATTGCTGTTATGCTAAGTGCACAAACTACTGATAAAAGGGTAAATATGGTAACTGATATATTATTTAAAAAATATGACACTTTAGAAAAACTAAGTAATGCCGATATAAATGATATTATTTACATAATAAAACCAATAGGAACGTTTAATAAAAAATCTGCAAATATTATAAGTATATCTAAATCTCTACTAAACGATAGTGGAGGAGTAGTACCTAATGATAGAACATATTTAGAAAGTTTAGATGGTGTGGGTAGAAAGACTGCTAATGTTGTTTTATCTAATTTGTATAATGTTCCTTGTATTGCTGTTGATACGCATGTATCAAGAGTCAGTAAAAGATTAAAGATAGCATCAAGTAATGATGATGTATTAATTATAGAAAAAAAGTTAATGAAATTTTTTCCTAAAGATAAACTTTGCAGGTTACATCATCAACTTGTTTTATTCGGTAGGTATTATTGTAAAGCGCAAAATCCATTATGTGAAAATTGCAAATTAAAAAATCGTTGTAATTATAAAAAAGGTAAAGAATAAGTCTTCTTTACCTTTTAGTTATCTATTATTTTGTGTTCCTGATGATGTAGTACCATTATTATTTCCTGTATTTCCTTCGGATGGCTTTTCGCTAGGTTTTTCTGGAATTATTGGACTTGATACGGTGACATTGATTGAAACATCTATTCCATCACTCATATTTTGTTTAAATATTGAGTAAGCTGTTTTTACTACGTATGTATATTCACCAGATTCGTCTACTGTAGTTTCATATTTGTTTGTATTTACATAATCTAGTAAAGTTAATGTTCCATCCGCATCTTTCTTATATATATTATAGCCGATATCTCCTACATATCTTTTAATATAAGCCATTCTATCTTTTATATGATTATTTAAATATGTGGTATTTGTAAATACATCCCCAAAGTATTTTTTTAAGTAATTTTCTGTATTTATTTCTGGCATTGGTATCTCGCTCCAAGTAAGTGTTACTTTACTATCAGATGAAGTAGCTTTTAAATTTGAAACATCGCTTAATTTTTGGAATCTAGTTGATACGGTAGTAGGTTCTGTACCTCTTATAAATAATTCAGTTTGCCTAAGATCTTTAGGTGTAAATTCACTAGGTAGGCTAGCTTCTGGACAACCTGCCTCGACTTCTACTGCAACAACACCAGATGGTCTAGAAAATGCTGCATTATTTGTAAATACTTTTTTACCAACTGCTTGGAATAATCTAGTGTGCTGAGGATTATCAAGTCGGTTGTATCCCTCTTTTGGAGTGTCATATCCATACCAAACTCCAATAGAGTATTCTGTATTATAACCAACAGTCCATAAGTCATTTACAGCATTGTAAGGTAATTTATAATATCCAGCCGTATTATCATCATAATTAGTTGTACCAGTTTTAGCTGCATATCTAATACCATTTATATTATAATACCTTGTAAGTGCTTGAACAGCGGTAGTAGTTAACATATCACTTATAATATAAGCTGTCTCTTCACTCATAGCTTTTGTTTTCTTTATATCATTTATAAATTCTTCATTTGTGTCTTTAAAAACTATTTTTGTAAATGTATAAGGCTCAATGTAAATTCCATTATTAGCAAATGCAGCATAGGCAGATGCCATAGAAAGAGGAGACTCACCATTATATCCACCAATAGAATGTGCCTCGTGCAATGTGTTATCTTTAATAGCATCTATAATATCACTTTCATTTTCATTATTTTTACATAACTTTCTATTATTTTTAACTAGAGAATAACCCTCTTTACAAGAATATATTTCAGGAGTTAATCCTAAGCTTGTTGTAAATTCTATAATTTGTTGTTTATTATTAGCTTTAAAAGTTTTAAGTGCTGGAATGTTTCTTGATGCTGCTAGTGCAGCTCTCATTGTTTCAAAACCTTGAAATTGACCATCCCAGTTATTTATTGAATGTCCATCTGAATATGTTGATGGTTCATCCACAATTATATGATAAGAACTCCAGTTATTATATTCAATTGCTGGACCATAATCATATAATGGTTTAGCAGTTGAACCTATTTGTCTTTCTATATCAGTAGCAAAATTCCAAGAATCTGCAGTATCAATATTTCTATTACCACCGAGCGCAGCAACACTACCATCCTTAACATTTACAATAGCAATTCCAGCTTGTGCTTTATCATTTTCCCATTCGTATGAAGTGCCATTCATGATATTATTTACATAATTTTGTATATCAGTATCTAGTGTTGTATATATTGTCATTGGTGTAGTGGATGGATTTTTTCCAGTTTTTTCTATAACTTCTTCTATAACAGTATCTATAAATGATTGATAATCAGATAGTCCATTAGTAATATATGGATTATTTTCTTTAGGAATTACAATTTTATCAACTGTCATTTTCTTTGCAATATTATATTCCTCTTCTGATATGTATTCATGTCTTAACATAAGACTTAAAACTTGTTGTCTTCTTTTTTCAGTGGCTTCTGGATTATCATATGGATCATATTTTCCAGGTGCTTGGAATAATCCAGCTATCATTGCAGCTTCAGCAAGATTTAAGTTTTTAGTATTTTTTCCAAAATATCTAAGTGCAGTTTTTTCAACACCAAATGTATTTTTTGCTAACCATTGGTAGTTAACATAAAATTCCATTATTTGTTCTTTTGAATATTTTTTTTCTAGTATATTCATAGAAACATATACATCGGTAAATTTTCTAACAATCCCTTCAAAACCTTCAGCCTCAGTAGATGTATATCTATTTTTTGAAACTTGCATTGTAAGAGTAGAGGCACCACCAGCGGGTTTACCAAGTACCTGATATAGGGTTGCTTTTATAAATCTTGCCCAGTCAACACCTTTGTGTTCAAAGAATCTAGAATCCTCAGTGGCAACAATAGCATCTATTAATACTTCAGGTATTTCATCATAAGTTATTATGTCACGCTTTTCAGCACCTATTTCTCCAACTTTTTCTCCATTTTTGTCTAAGATTATTGATGGTTCAGACATATATAATAGTTTTTCATCAAACTCAGGTGCATTTTTAACTATATATGAGAAGAAAAGTATAACTGCAATTACTCCTAAGATAAAGAATAAAAGAAATATTAATAGTAAAATTTTTATTATCTTTTTCCAAGTGCTTTTTTTCTTCTTTTTACTTTTTATAGTAGTATCACTAGCTTTTTTCATTATTGCTTCACCTTTACTATTTTTACTGTTTTTTTTCTTGTTGTTATTATTACTTTTCTTTTTACTATCTTTGTTATTTTTTCTTTTCTTTTTATTATAATTTTTAATAATTAACAAATTCACGGTAAAATATATAAAGTTTATTGCAACTAAAAGTATTAATCCTTTTAAAACCCCAATTAAAAATATAGATACTATAAATATCAAAATGCTTAAAGTAGGTACTAATATATCTTTTGGATCATTATTCCATATTTTGATAAATGTATCTTTTACTTTTTTTAAAATATCTTTCATACTAATTCTTCCTTTCAATTAATTATATTATCAATTATTTTTAAATAATCTAATCTAGGATTAAATCCCTCTTTAATTATATATGCTTTTTCTTCAAAATAGGATAGTGGAATTGAAACTCTAGTATTATTATCTATAAATGATATTAAATCATTAATAAATAATAGATATGTTTTATTTAGTTTTACAAATCTTACTATAATAAATCCTATCCCATCACACTTATAAATTTTTTTTAAATGTTCTATTTGATGTTTGTGAATATTACTTAGTGGAAAACTTGTTAAACTCTTTGTTTCTTTTGCTTCAAAGTCAATGTATTTTCCTTTATAAACTCCATTGTAATCTGTAGTTGATGGAATTATGAAATGTGCCTCTTTAATTACTGCATCATTTCTTGATTTAAAATCTACTTTATTTACTGTTATTGGAGTTGGTTTTTTATGTATTACAGCAATATCACTATTTAGGTAGTATGTGTTGGTATCATTTAAATCTTGCTCTAAATTCATACCACGATTTCCATATGTTTTTATGTTCTTAAATTCTCTTTTTATACCATTTGGATAATTCATTAAACCACCCTATATAATTATACAATAAAAAATTGTTTTTTTCTACTTATAAATAATCTTTTTTCTTAAGTTATTTTTTATCTAGTTTTGTCGAATAGCAATATAGAAAAATTTAAAATGTGCTAAAAAAAGTATTGACAATGTTGAATTACAAGGTTTATGATTAAAAATCATTTACTGATTAATTAAAAATCCATTACTATTTATGTAACCTATAAGTATAATTTTTTAAGAAATGGACATTTACTTATACTAAAGATATCACATGAATACTATTATTTGATATATTTTTGTTAAAATATCATTCCATATCATTAATTTTTTATGATTTTTTAAATACATTTAGTTAAATTTTAAAATAATAGTATTCTTTAATTTTAAATAAAGAAAAAGCAAGCCTCCATTTAGAGCTTGCAAGTTATATCATTATAGGTATGTATTATTTGTATTTACTTGTGATGCATTCCTTTATTAACATCAACATCATTAGAATTTCCAGGATATGATTGTTTGAATTTTTCATAAGAACTTAATATAATGTCATCAATATTACCATCTACATAAAATCTTTTTGCTAGAGTCATAATGGTATCAATAAATACTTCTTTACCACCATTATATCTACATTGATCTACTATATAGTCTATATATTCTTTTATTTCTTTTGCACTTTCAGTTTCTTTTTTTCTTTTGTAATATTCTTGAAAACTAAAGAAATCTGTATCATCAGGTTTGGCAAGAGAATCAATATAATAATCATCAATAAATTTTACTTCCATACCTTCCAACTCTTCAAGAGATTGCTTCCCAAGTTTTTTTATCATTTTACCTAATGGTTCTAAGACATTACCAGAAAATGGTTTTTTTCCATAAAGTTGTACAAGATAACTTTTTTCATCAGAACTGACTTCTATAGTGGGTATAAATTGATTAAATTCATTTATTTCAAATCTTGCTTTTTTAATTGTTCCTATTTTTATTTCATCTGTTTTTTCTTTTTTCTGTGTTAATATTTCCCAGGTTTTGTCAAAAGATCCTTTGTCAATACCTGTAACTTTGCCATTGTCTGGGTCTTGTTTTAAAGTGGCGCCTACAAATAAAAATTGATGGCTGCTAGGACCCCAAGCATCTTTTATGCAAGTAGGAACAGAAATTATTTCATGTAGAACCTTGGCTACTTTTGTGCTTTTAACTTTAATTGCTATATTTCCATTAAAGTCAAATGGTTTTGTTGTTATCTCATACCCATAAGATTCAATTTTGTCAAATTGCCATGCAACACCATTTGAATCCCTTGGTACATATTTATCTTCTTCGCTATTGAAAAAAATTGTTTCTCCAGGATTTGTTATGTAAGTAGATTCAACTAAGCCTTCTGAAGTAAGTGTATCAATTTTTTCACCACCATTTGCCTTTAATATTGTCGTTTCGGAACTTTTTCTTCCTAATTTTGCTCTTGAAAAATCAATCGTTGATGTGTCCAACACATGGCATTCAATACCATCCTCATTTAATATTATTTCATTTGTGTAATTTAATTCCAATTCCATATTTTTCCTCCTAATTCAATTATACATCATTTTTTAAAAAAAGGCATTAAATTGGGATAAAATTATGAAATAAGTTATTTTTTATCTAGTTTTGTCGAATAGCAACATATAAAAGTTAAAATGTGTTAATATATCTTCAAGGTAGGTGAACCATGAATAATAATTCTCATATTGAAAATGTATTTAATAATATGCTAAATGATATAAGTTATATAAAACTAGCTACTTATGAGGTTAAAAGTAAGTAGTTTTTTATTGACAAAATATATTTTTTTTGAGATAATTACATTGGATAAAAGTGAGGTGGATGACATGGATCAAAGTCGTTTATATTTGACTAGTCATGATATTTTAGAAAAAGAATTTAAAATAGATACAAGAGGGTATCGTCCACAAGAAGTAGATAAGTTTCTAGATTTAATCATTAAAGATTATGAAGAGATGAATTCTATAATTCGTGATTTAGAAAGAGAAAAAAAACAACTTGTTGAGGATAATATTGGACTTAAACAAGAAGTTAGAAATCTAAAAACAAAGATAGAAGTACTTTCTGAAAATGAAGTAAGTGGAAGTGGTTCTAATGTGGATGTTTTAAGAAGAATTTCTAAATTAGAAAAAATAATTTATGGTAAAGAATAGTATTTTGACAAATGCTGCATTTTTATAATGTAGAGGAAAGTCCATGCTCACATAGTCTGAGATGACTATAGTGATCGCGCTAGGGGAAAAAATAACCCTAGGTAGCATTTCTAATTTGCTAACGGCTCTGAAATAACCTAAGTCATTGATATGGTTAAATTAAGTATAAAAGTGCCAAAGTGACGAACATATCAGAAATGATTAAGTGGAACGTGGTAAACCCCGCGAGTGAGAAACCCAAATTTGGTAGGGGAACCTTGATAGGGAATAGAACTGATTCGAGGACTGGAAACAGTAGATAAATATTTGTCGCTTCAATTGAAGAACAGAACATGGCTTATAAAATATTATTTTTTTTTTTAGAACTGAGGGAATTTATGAAGGAAATAGGAGAAAAATTAAAAGAGGCTAGAGAATCTATGGATATTACCATTGAAGAAGCTGCTCAAGATTTAAAACTTAGACCATCACAAATAGAAAATATAGAAGAAGGAAATAAGGATGCTTTTAAAGATATATTTTATCTTAAAATGTTTATAAAGAATTATTCTAAATATTTAGGGCTTGATTATGATGAGATGGTAGAGGAATTTAATGAATTTTTATTTGACTTTACTTCTAAAATATCACTAGATGATATTAAAGCTGCAGAAAAGGAGCAAAGAAAAAAAGAAAAAAAATTAAAGACTGTAAAGATTGCTTCTCCTTATACTGCTTTGAAAAAACAACAATATACTGTACCTAGAATTTTAATAATAGCTGGTATAGTAGTATTTTTAGTTATAATAGTATATATATTGGTTTTAGTATTTACAAAGGATGATGAAGAAATATCAAATACTATAGTAAATAATGAAGGGGTTGTATATCATGAATTTGCCTAATAAGTTAACAATTAGTAGAATAATACTTTCTATATTAATTATAATTTTATTAATTGGTGGAAATTATATAACATCTATAATTGGAATAGAAATACCTAAAATATTTGTTAATGAAGCTATTGTTGTTGATTTAAAATATATATTAGCTGGTATATTATTTATAATAGCATCTATAACAGACTTTTTGGACGGATATATTGCTCGTAAGAAAAATTTAATTACTAATTTTGGTAAATTGGTGGATGCAATTGCAGATAAAATACTAGTGAATTCTGTACTTATAATATTATCTGCTCAAGGATTTATACACCCTATAATACCAGTTATAATAATTATTAGGGATAGTATAGTTAATTCAATTAAAATGCTTGCCGCAAGTAATGGAAAGGTTGTTGCTGCAATAAATTTAGGAAAGGTTAAAACAGCATGTCTTATGGTAGGAATAGTGCTTACATTATTCTATAATTTACCATTTGAATTATGGAATATATCAGTTGCAAAGGTATTATTATTTGTAGCTACTATTCTTTCTGTAATATCTGGAATACAATATTTTTCACTAAATAAGCATTTGATAAAAGATAAATAATAAGCTTGCGAAAATCTATTTTGCAAGTTTTCTAATATATAGTGGTGATTATATGAAATTTAAAATAGGAAATGTAGAAATAAAGAATCAAGTTGTTTTGGCTCCAATGGCAGGTATTTCAAATAGTGCATATAGAACTATTATAAAGGAAATGGGTGCGGGACTTATAGTAGCTGAAATGGTAAGCGATAAGGCTATTATGTATGGAAGTAAAAAAACTCAAGATATGCTTTATATGACTGATTTTGAAAGACCAATAAGTCAGCAAATATTTGGTAGTGATGAAGAATCATTTAAAATAGCAGCTAAATATATAGAGGAGAATATGAAACCTGATATTATTGATATTAATATGGGTTGTCCTGTACCTAAGGTTGCTATTTCATCACAAGCTGGAAGCGCTTTACTTAAAAATCCTGATAAGGTTTATTCAATAGTTAAAGCAGTAGTTGATGAAGTAAGTGTACCTGTTACGGTTAAAATTAGAAGTGGTTGGGACGAGAAAAGTGTTAATGCAGTTAGAGTTGCAAAAGTTATTGAGAGTGCTGGTGCGAGTGCGATTTGTGTGCACCCTAGAACTCGTAAACAGGGATATAGTGGTGTAGCTGATTGGAATATAATAAAAGAGGTAAAAGAAAATGTAAATATTCCTGTAATTGGTAATGGTGATATAAGAACCTGTTATGATGCAAAAAGGATGCTTGACGAAACAAAATGTGATGCTGTTATGATAGGTAGAGGTGTTCTTGGAAATCCTTGGCTTATAAGGGAGTGTGTAGATTATTTAGAAAATGGTATTACTCCAACTGAGGTATCACTGGAAGAAAAAATAAATATGATAAAAAAACATTTAAATCTTTTAATAAAAACTAAACCTGAGAAAATTGCTATGTTAGAAATAAGAAGTCATGCTGCTTGGTATTTAAAAGGATTAAAAGATTCAAAAGAACTTAAAGAGAGTATATTTAAAACTACTAATGAAAAAGAATTAATTGATTTATTAGATAGTTATCTTAAAAAAACAACTTTTTAACAAAATATTAAAAAGTTGTTGACAAAATGATTAAAATTTGATATATTATAGCTCCGGCGGGGGGATTAATATGTATTTATATGAAAAAAAAGATGACAAAATATTGGTTCATACACTAGAACCAGACAAAGAGGCAATCTATGATTATAAGACATCAAAGATTAAAAAAATACCCTTTGAAAAGAGAGTAGTAGATGTTAACGCAAATATCTTATACAAATCTGCAAATAATTTGGAAAAAGCTACTAATACCATTGAATATTCTAGTATAGTTTTCTACTCATATGATAGGGATTTTAATGATTCTGAATATTCTAAAATAATATCTCGTGATGAAAAAAATGTTGAAAGAATTTATGATCAATATATGAGTTTTCTAGAAGATTACTATGAAAGTTGTGAGACTTCAGGAAAATTATTAGAAGTATTACATACACGAGAAGATTTTTTCAAATATATTATTTTGACAAATCCTAAATATAAATATAAAAAGAATTATTATGATGAATATGTAATGGAAGATATTATTTGTGTACCACGTTCTTTATTTGTCTTAGAAAAATTCTTTGCTGGTGAGTATGATCAGTTAAATGCATCAGATTTAAAAAAATTATTAGAATTATTTAAATATCTTGGTGTAAAAGAAGAAATTGATTATCCTACTTTGAAAAAAACAGAAGATGTATTATTAGTACCAAAAAAATCATTAACTAAACCAATTGATATTAAAGTACATAAATCAGAAAAAGTATTAAGTTTAATAAATAAAAATAGAGTATAATAAAAAAGTCAATTGACTTTTAAACATCGCTATTATGTTTTAAAAATTCACGGAGTATTTTAGTTAATGCTCTTTTTTCTATTCTCGATACATAACTTCTAGAAATTCCAAGTTTTTTCGCAATCTCTTTTTGAGTTATTTCATCATTATCATCTAGTCCATATCTATATGTTAGTATTTCTTTTTCTCTATCATTTAAAACATTTAAGTATTTTTTTAAATCTGTTATATTATCTTCTTTATGAAGATCGAGTGCAAAATCGGGTGTAGGGGTTTTTAGTATATCTAAAATTGTAATTTCATTTCCTTCTTTATCAAATCCAACAGATTCGTTTATACTTATATCTTTGGATCTTTTTTTATTATTTCTAAAGTGCATTAATACTTCGTTTTCTATACATCGAGCTGCATATGTGGTAAGCCTAGTGTTGTTCTTTTTAGAGTAACTATCAACCCCTTTAATAAGTCCAATAGTACCTATACTTATTAAATCATCTGTATCTTCATTTTTATTATCATATTTTTTTACTATGTGGGCTACCAATCTTAAATTATGTTCTATAAGTTTACTTCTTGCCTCTTTATCTCCAAGTAAAGCCTTATCTACATAAATATCTTCTTCTTCCTTAGACAATGGTTCGGGAAAACTATTATTTGAGTATGCTGCACTAAATATATAAAAATCTTTAAATAAATTTTTAATGAAATTAAACATAAAACACCTCAAAATAATATATGCTTTACATATTTTGTCCTATGTCATGTAAAGTTTATTTCATTATTTAAATAATATATTGTATAAAATTTATAAATTCGTTAAAATTAAATTAGGTGATTGTATGTCTATGAGTAAATTAATATATAATAGTGAACAATATTTGAAAGATGCGATTAATAATGGAATAAATGGTGAGGCTATAAATTCTACATTAAGTGAAATTATAGACGTGTCAGATATTAAAGGTGAAACACCAAAACAGTTTGGAAAAACTTTGTCAACAATAGTATATATGAAAAAAGATATTAATGAACCTGTTAATTATGAGTATATATCAAATATGGTTAAAGCGAATGGAAAAAAAATAAAAAGTGCCCTTATAAATGGTATTACTCCAAATGAGGTAGCAGTATCTTTAAATGATATGACAAATAATATGAATAAGAGGTCAAAAAAACAATTAGAGTTTATGGTAAAATTGATATCTAAAATGAAGAAAAGAGAACTTGTATTAAGTAGACAGAAACAAAATGAAAAATCATATCAAAAAATTTTAACACAATAAGAGGAAAGTGAATTTGTATAGATGAATGAGGATTTAATAAAGGTAAAGGATAAATATGGGGAAGAAATGATGCATTTATGTAGGAGATTATTTCCTACGTTATTAGAAACACCAGGTTTACTCTTTAGTCTATTGGAATCAAAATTTAATTATTCAAAAACTTTGTGTAAAGATATAATAGAAAATGATTTGGAAGATGAATTTAAAAATTATATTTATGGTTTAACAAATATAGAAATAAAAGAAGTAGTTACAGATAAAACTCCATCAGAATTACTAAGTTTAGCCGGATATCAACTTTTTATTTGTGAGACAAATGAAGATATAGAAAAGTTTAAGAGATATTATGCTGATAATGAAAGAATTTGTACATTTAGTGAGAATAGACTTAATAGATGTCATGTTTTCTTTGCGGTTAAAAATAATGTAGATGACATAAGAAGAGAAAGTTTTACAAATCCAAGGAGAGAAGATGAATATGGCACTTCTGTTATAAGTATTCAGTTTACAAAGGGAAAACTTAATACATTATCTATTAAAAATAGATATAATCAAACAGTAAATAATCCAGATGCTACATTTTCAAATAACTTAGATAATATAATACCGGGTTTAACTTATTCCTTTAATAAATATTATAATTTAAACATAAACAAAAATAGTTCAAATGGATTTACACTTACAGATTATAATTATGTAAGAGCTCATGATGGAAAATATTATAAATATAATTATAAAATAGGTGATATATATTATTGCCCTAAAAATATAATAATAGATAAATTTAATGTAGTAAGAGATTATGAAGCAACTGAAAGGTATATTGTAATGGACTACTTTATATTAGATTTACAAAATAAAAAAATAAGTTTATATGATAAAAATAAATCTGATAGTTTTCTTGATGGATTATCTAATATTGATAAGATTAGTGTAGTTAGATCAAAGGAAACTGGTAATAGGATATTAAATATTAAATCAGGGGATAATAATATAATAATAGAACTTGATAAGTATAATAGAATAATACACTATACTAATAAATTAATTGAAAATATAGGAGATAATTTTTTATATTGGAATAATACTTTGACTGGTATTGATGCTCCAAATTTAACAAAAGTAGGATCATATTTTTTGGAGCGTAATAATTCATTAATAGAGTTTAATGCTCCAGTAAGACAATTTGGGAGTGGTTTTTTATCAATTAATTCAAGAAAAAGTGAAATTTTATCGCAAATAAATAATAGACAAGTAGAGGTAAATAGTGATGAGAAAACTGAAAATTATAGATATAAATAATTATGATTATACTTTAATTGATGAAGATGGTAATATATTTACAATGAATATAGGATTTTTAGGATTAGAAAGTAATCCTACGGTAGATGACTATATTTATATACCTGAAAATATATTAAATGAGGTTAATTTCTTTAGTTTTGGAGTAATAAACGATTCTAATGTAAAAGATAAGGATTTAATAAAGATAGTAAGTAAAAACAAACAGTATTATTTACAAAGATATTATGGTTAAATAATTCTATGTTACTTTTTTGCATGATTGCTTGGCAATTAAGTATGAATGTTTGTATAATATAATTAATTAGTAGGATTGCATTTTTTTACGTTAAATTAGTTCAAATTCAATTATATTTATTTTGGAAGATAACAATCTAAATATAAAAAAATATAATTAGTTTTTTATAAATTAATAGAAAGTGTTAATGCTTATAAAGTTGAAGGAGTGGAAGGAATCGATGATGATTAATAATATCTCAAAAAATTTAAAATGGAATAAACATTGTAAGAAATGTAGGAGGAAAATATGAAACAAGAATTATTAGATAAGATTATTTTGCTAAAGGATAATATTCTTTTTGAGGAAGATCATAATAACAATTGTTTAGTCGGACAGGTAAATGGGCAACAATTTTTGTGTAATTCAGGAGATATTGACCAAAATACAGGAAAAATAGAGTCTGATATTAGAATTCAAATGCAAGATTCTGAGATTATGATTGGGAATGAACGTGACTCTAAAAGAATGAAAGCACGCATGTCTAACGGAGATATTTTTGAATGCATAGAAAATAATGACAATAATATTTGTTATAAAAAGTGTAGTTCAACATATCGCCATGTAGAAGTCCTTTCAAAATATTCAATTGCTCCGTGTCTTGATAAATCAGAAATTGGAGAATATATAGCGGCTAGTTTTGATAATAAAATGCAATTAGGAATTGAGGCGACAAAGTTAAATAGCCTTAATATAAAAAATTTTTCAGACCCAGCTTTCTTTGATAAGTCATTTTTAGATAAATTGGTTTCTGCTGGATTAATTTCAGAATATACTATCGGGTTATTACAAAATAGTGGTGTTGTATATTCAAAATATAATGGCCTAGAGGTAAATGAAATTGAAAAAAGTTTACATCTAGAAAATGAACCAAAATCTGCACTATCACATACTGAAGTTTACTTGGATAAAAAATCTTTTGAACAAGGAAGTAAACCATTGTTAGTCGAAGTAAATTTATTAGCAACAAGCCAAACTGAATACCAAAAATTTAGAAAGGCAGTATATGTGTTGGATGCAAGTGGAAAATATCAAAATGTTTCTGCGATTGCATATCAATCTACTCAAGAACGAAATGAATTGGAATCTACAATAAAAAATGCCTATACACCACTTGAATTTGGAGAAATGATGAGGTATATAAGCGAGTTAAATATCTCATTAAATCCATCACAGGAATTTAAACAATGTTGTCAACTTGATAGTATTATGGAAACAATGCAACCTAACTTAAATCAAATTAGATTTACAATGAATAATTTAAAATTTGAAAAATATATTCAAGCTTTAATAAATAGTCATAACATGCAATTAGCAAAAGATTTTGGAATAAGTGAATTACAAGATATGGGAAAAAGTAAATAAAATTAAATATAGATTATTTATGCTAAAAACGCAGAAGCTGAGATGCGAATGTAAATGCAACTTTTATATTTGAAAGGTTAAATGTAACTGTTAATTAAAATTAGGTTGAATTTACTTTTTCAACTGAGAATTAATCATAATTACAAAGATATTATGGCTAAATATAATTGACTTATTATTTTATAGGTGCTAAAATAAATATAGAAATCGATGAGGGAAAATAGTAATAAAATATTATTTTTAAGAGAGTTAATGGTTGGTGAGAATTAATATTTATATTTTATGAATCTATTCCTAAGAGAAATGTAAACATTTCCGGTAATGCCGTTATACTAATTAAGACTATTGTTAGGATGGTACCGTGCAAGTCACTCCTACTATAGTCTTTTATTTGATTTATAGGAGGAATTATGTTAAAAAGTTATTTTAGTGAAGAAAAGTATTTAGAAATAAAAAGTATTGATAATTTAGTTTATAAAGCATTAGAAATTGTAACCGATATATTTAAAGATGATATTGATAAGGGTGGATTTCCATATATAAATCATTTAATCTCTGTTTATAGCCATGTATACACTGAAAATCAAAAAGTAATCGCGCTTCTTCATGACACGATAGAGGATAAGAATGTAACTAGGGCTGATTTAATTCAAATTGGTTTTCCAAAAAACATTGTAGATGATGTTGCTATTTTAAGCAGAATTAAACCACTTGAGTATAGTGATTATATTGATAATATAGTTAAATATGGATCTAGGGATGCTATTATGGTTAAGTTAGCAGATTTAAAAAATAATATGGATTTATCTAGAATAAAAGAACCTACTTTAAAAGATTATGAAAGAGTAGAAAAAAGATATGCACCTTCATATGAAAAAATATTAAATAGATTAAAGGAGATGGAAAAATAATATGATAGATATTAAATTAATAAGAGAAAATAAGGAATTAGTAAAGGAAAATATTAAAAAGAAATTTCAAGATGAGAAATTATCTTTAGTAGATGAAATAGAAAAACTTGATATAGAATACCGTGAAATTAAAAAGCAGGGTGATGATTTAAGAGCACTTAAAAATTCTAAAAGTAGTGAAATTGGTGCACTTATGCGTGAAGGTAAGAGGGAAGCTGCAGATAAGATCAAAGAGGAAATTGCTGGTTATAGCAAAAAAATAGATGAACTAGGTAAAAAGGAAGAAGAATTTGAATTAGAAATAAGAAGAAAAATGATGAATATTCCAAATATTATCGACTCTAGTGTTCCTGTTGGCCGTGATGATAGTGAAAATGTTGAAATAGAAAAATTTGGTGAGCCAATTATTCCTGATTATGAAATCCCATATCACGCCGATATAATTGAAAATTTAGGTGGTATGGATAAAGAGGCTGCTGGAAGAACTAGTGGACAGGGTTTTTATTATTTAATAGGAGATGTTGCAAGACTTCATGAGGCAATGCTTGCTTATGCTAGAGATTTTATGATTGAAAAAGGTTTTACCTATGCAATCCCACCTTTTATGATTCACTCAAATGTAGTAGAAGGTGTTATGTCTTTCCCAGAAATGGAAGCCATGATGTATAAAATAGAGGGTGAAGACTTATACTTGATAGGGACTAGTGAACATTCTATGATAGGAAGGTTTAAAGATCAAATAGTTAAAGAGAGTGAACTTCCAATAACTATGACATCTTATTCACCATGTTTTAGAAAAGAAGGTGGTTCACATGGACTTGAGGAAAGAGGTCTTTATCGTGTGCATCAATTTGAGAAACAAGAAATGATAGTTCTATGTAAACCAAAGGAATCTATGGATTGGTATAATAAAATGTGGCAATTTTCAGTAGAATTTTTTAGAAATTTAGATGTTCCTGTTAGAACTCTTGAATGCTGTAGTGGAGATTTAGCAGATTTAAAAGTAAAATCTTGTGATGTAGAAGCATGGAGTCCTAGACAACAAAAGTATTTTGAGGTAGGCTCTTGTTCTACTTTAGGTGATGCTCAAGCAAGAAGACTAGGTATTAGAACTAAAGGGGAAAATGGTACATATTATGTACATACTTTAAATAATACAGTGGTTGCAACTCCAAGAGGACTTATTGCTGTAATAGAAAATAATTATCAAAAAGACGGTAGTATTAAAATACCAAAGGTATTACAACCTTATATGGGTGGAAAAGGAAAGATAGAAATTAGTAAAAAAGGATAAAATATATGGAATTAGAACTAGAAAAAAAATTAGATGAGGCTTATAGTAAACTTAAGGATTTAAGGGAAAAATTATATTTTGGTAGTTGTACTGATGGTGAACGCGATTATATATTTAAATCCATGAAAGAACTGTATTCAATTATTGAGAATCTTGAATGTCAACTTGAATATTTAAAAAGAAAAATAGAAATAACTGATGGAGAAATAGAATTAACTTATTTGGAAGATAATACGTCAACTTACAAGCAGTATAATATATATTTATGTGGAAATTCAGAAAAAATTGGCTTTATAGAATATAGAGATTGTGATTCATTATATTTAGGAAATATTGGATATCATATATATAGTGAGTATAATGGACATAATTTTGCTTCAAAAGCAGTCAATTTACTCAATGAAATTTTAAGAAAAGAAGGAATAGAAAGTGTTGTTATTACTGCAAATAGAGATAATATTGCATCTATAAAAACAATAGAAAAAGTGGGTGGAAAACCAATTGATATTCCGGATGATTACACTGATATAGTAGCCTATAGTTGTGATACTGGTTTAAAAAAGCAAAAATAGAGTAGTGTAGATTAGAACTACAACAAATACAGTGGTTGCAATTCCAAGAGGACTTATTGCAGTAATTGAAAATAATTATCAAAAAGACGGTAGTATTAAAATACCAAAGGTATTACAACCTT
>CAJTZY010000002.1:142364-194987 GCA_910584085.1 uncultured Bacilli bacterium
ATATGAGTGGGAAAGATGGAGTAGTAAAAAAGTATAGAAATCTATACTTTTTTTGTGGTTACTTTAATCTCTTTAATTTTACCACATAAAATATCTAAATCAACATTGTAAAATTTTGATAGTAAAATTAATCTATCTATGGGGATTATGGTATTTCCTTTAAAATATCTACAACAGGTAGATCTATCACATTTTAAGTAATCTGCAATTTCTTCATATGAATTTTTATGTTTACTTTTTAAATTATGCAAATTTTTTAATAGCTTATTGTAGTTAATTCTTTGAATTTCATAGCTGTTTTTATATATATTATCTAGACCTAAAATATATGATAGTTTAACGTTATAAAACATAGATAATTTATCAGCAATATTAAGTGGAATCATAACTAATCCATATTCCCAATTAGTATAAGATGAACGTTTACAGTTTAGTTCCTTTGCAATTTGTTTCTGAGTTAAATCATTGTCAATTCTAAGTTTTTTTAAATTATTAAAATACATACTACCACCTATAATAATTTTCTCATTATAAATAGTTTATTTTAAATTTTGCCTAATATATGCAACAAATTTAAAAAAATCAGTTAATATGTGCTATAATAAAAGTGTAGTGCAGAAATTAATAGTTGTTTATTATTTACTTATTAAATTTATATCTTAAGGGGGAAAATATGAATGAAAAGTAGAAAGGAAACTTTAAAAAATATTATTTTAAATAGTGAATTAGTTTATGATACTACAGTATATAGGCTTATAAATTCTAATTGTCTGGATAAAATTATTTCTAAAATTGACAATATTTCTGTAGTTAGTAATGTAGGTTCTAAAAATATGACATCCTCTAATAAACAATTTATAGAACTTTTAAATAGGTTTGTAGTATGCTTTAAAAATACATTTCCAAGTATAGCTAATAATTCAGAACATATAATAGAAATCATAATAAAATCTAATATAGATAGAGTTGAAAAATATTTATTATTAAAGTATTATTTAGGGGATAATGAGTATACTGAAAATATATATGATAATATATATAAAATATTTATTAATAATTTTATTTATAATTCTAAGTATATATTTTTAATACAGGATTTACTTAAAAGTAGTAAAATTAAATTAAGAAATATAGATGAATATAGTTTAAATGAAATATATAAAATAAAGGATTTAATGTCATCAATTGTGTTTTGTTCACATGATAAGTATATAACTATATATTTATTTTATAATATTAGTGATGAAATAAAAAGAGGGTTATGTGAAACAGATAGCAATATAGAGGATAAAAGTAGTTATGAATCTAAAATAATTGAAAACTTTAAAGCACAATATCACTTTATGATAGATGATTATATGAAAAAAAGAAAATATTTGAAGTATTTTAAATAAATTTTAATAATTATATGACTTATTGTTAAAATGGGTAAAACTGGTATATTTATATACATAAAAAGGAGAAACCCTCCTTTTTATATTATTATTAACTTTAAATTGTTAATATTTAAAAAATTTTAAATATTCATATAATAGTTTACAATTTTCTTTTACGAATTCTATATTATTATAAGCCATTTTTTGTATAATTATATTTGCTGAATAATTATTGCCATCTTTTAACAATGAAATTTTACTTGGTTTTATTGTTATATTGCTGTAAGTGTGCATATTCCAATATTCCATTTTGGGATTATTAATATCACTATTATAAGCATACATTTCTTGGATATATTTTTTTGGAAAATTAGAATATTTTTTTATTTCATCAACATCGTTAAAACTAAAATCCACATTTTCTTTTAAATCAAGTATTAAATAAATACTATTATCAAGAATTTTTTTGAGGTTTTTATATGCCTTTACTTTTTTATTTTTACTTTTATTATTTATTGATTTTATTATATTATGTAAAAATTTAGGAACAAATTTAAATTTTAATAACCATGCACCAATCCAATAAATAATTTTTACATTAGGCTTAGCAATTAACCATTTTATCCAGCAGTCCATTATAACTAAGGCACCTTTTTCTCCAATTGAGAAGAATACCTTTTTTTCTTTTTCAATAATTATTGAATTAATACCTATTCTGGGTTGTAGACCATTTTCTATTATACTATTTAGATTGTTAATATTGGTATAATGAAGGAACATATTATTTGTATCAATATTTGAAATATCCTGTATATTAATTTTGTTTAATAATTCTTTTTCTATATTCATGATAACCACCTTATTTATTCTATTATAACATAAAAATGACCTGTGAGGTCATTTTCTATTATTACCGAAAATATCAGATATACATAAGTAAAAGCATACATTTAAATTAAATTTATTAATAAAATCTTATAATTAATATAATAATTATAAATGCCTTCCATTATTATTTAAGTTTTGATCAAATTGCTGATGAATTTGAAGTTTATAAGTATTGATAATTTCATTAATATCACTTGAGCTATCTACGAATACATTAACACCATTAAAATTTATTTTTACTACACTAATATCGTTTTTAATTGTAGCTATCTCTTTTGCAACTTCTACTACTTTATCTATGGTTGAACCAATTAATGGTGTTATTTCAAAGACACCATTTTCAATTAAATTTCCTGTTGAGAAAGCATTTTGTAATAATTGATTTATATATTCCTGTAAGTTATCGTTTTTTGTTTTTTCTAATAATTTCCTTTGGTATACAATTTCAAATGTTTTTTTCAAGGCCGGATTTTTTTTTAGCAAAAGCTCTATTTCTAGTGCTGTTAATCCTTTTGAGAATGCTATTGAAGAAGAATCTTTCTTTTTAACCGGTTCTAAATTTATTCCTAATACCTCTTTTGCAGTCTCTTTAAGGATTATATCATTAATATTTTCTTTATCTTTATTAAAATGTGAAAAAATGCTCATTTACATCATTCCTCTCTATTTTATTTCATTATAGCAAATTTTGTTTTTATTTACAATTAAAACAAAAATAAACTAAAAAAGTTAAAAGATAAAGTGTAAAAAAAAGTAAATTAACTTAAAATTTTATTTTAGATTTCAATAATATTGAACAAAAAAATTAATAAAAAGAATTTAGTTAGATAAATTGTTAAAATAATATTGTTTTAGTTTTTTTTAAAAGTATGTACAAAAGACACTAAAAAAAACTTGCTCAGCAAGTTATTTATATAATGGTGTCCCAGAAGGGATTCGAACCCCTGACACTCGCCTTAGAAGGGCGATGCTCTATCCAGCTGAGCTACTGAGACATCTTGTTCCAAGAACAAGATAATTATATAATAAATTTATAAATTATTCAATACTTTTAACTACACTTTTGTAAATTTCTTCATTTTCCACATTGAAAACAATAGTATTAACATTATAATTATCATTTATTGACATAGAAATTGTATATATAACTTCTTCTAGAATCTCTTTTGTGTTTATATCATTAAAAATTGCGCTATTAAAGTTTAGAGTTATTTCATCTTCTAATTCATTAACAGATAAAAGTAATGTATTATTATTTAAATAACTCATCAAATTGGTCTTGTAAACATTACTACTACTTAATTCATCTACAATTATTTCTATTTTATTTCTAGAATCATTATTGACTTTTGTAACTGGAACATAATATTCCTTATCATTAAATTCACTTATATAATATATGGTTGTTTTATTAATATTTTTAGTATTTGTTATATTATATTCTTTATTTATTCCAAAACTTCTATCTAATGTAGATGGCAGAGTTATTTTAGATTGTGGAAGTTTAGTTAATATTTCTCCATTCATAAATATTATCACAAAATCTACATCTTTGATACTTGTAAGTGTATAAACAATTGCTTCAATAATTTTTTCTTCATTTTCTAAACTTGTATTCATAAGATCTCCTGTGAAATCAACCTTTATAACTTTTTCATTGTATGTTAAACTTCTAATACTAGTATTACTTGGTATAACTGCTTTAAAACCGTTTGGGATTCTATCCTGCTTACTACTATCAATTATGAGCGCTTGTAATAATTCTTTTGCTAAATCAGTTGTATTTTTACTTGTTGTAATAATTTCTGTACTTGCAAGATAATTATTAGAATCTAATAAAAATATTGTAGATGTTTCTATATCTTTATTTACATAGTTGATTTCTTCCTTAATATCTAATTTCTCTTTATTATTTGGAACAATATATATTAATAAAATTGCAAATAAAGCGATAGCACATACTATTAATTTTTTTGTATAAATTCTTCTTAACACAATATCACCTATAAAAATATATGTAAAAAAAACGTATAAAATACGTTTTATAATGAAATTTCTCCAAGTCTTAACAATTCAACTACCGCACTTGCTCTTCCTTTAACCCCTAGTTTCTGCATAGCATTTGAAATATGATTTCTAACTGTTTTTTCACTTATGTTTAAACTTTCTGCTATTTCTTTTGTAGTTTTATTTATAATTAACATTTCAAATACTTGTTTTTCCCTTTTAGTTAAGATATTTTTTTTCATTTTTACCTCACTTCCTAATAGAGTGGTTTATATTTTTTCATATTATTTTATGTGTATATAGAGATTAAGTGCTTGCAAACGCCTAAAAAAAATAACAATAGTGTTATTTTTGAAATTTTACTGTAATATATTTTGGACTTTCATAATTTGATTGTATATTTCTCATAATATTATTTGCAAGTTTTTCACTAGATTCTTCACTTTTAACTGTTACTTGTATTTGATTATCTATTATCTTTACAAATGAATCTAATTTAAAATTTTCTTTTATTTGAGATTCTAATTTTTCTTCTGTACCTCTATTGTCATTTAATTCTTTAATTTTTTCATATGCCTTATTTTTGTCTTCAACAGAAGATTCTGAATTAGTTAGTACTAGTTGTAAATCTTCGATTTGTTTATTAACTGCTTCATCTGATTCAACTCTAAGTGCGACAAGTAAATTACTTTCTTCTATATTTACTGTTGGTGTTGAATTATCTTTGTTTTCAGGTTTATCTTTATTTTCAATAATATTTTTATTAGTTGTAAGCAATAATTCACTTGGCATCGTTATATAATAAATACTTAATACTAAAATTAAACTAAATAGTGTTAAAAACCATAAACTCCTTTTATTAATCATAATTTCCTCCTGTCATATCTAATAGATTATATTTATAAAACTTTAAAATATTACTCTTTTTTTGCAAATGTTTTATTTGCATACCCATAAAAATATATATTATATAATATGTGTGGTGGTAGTATGCAAAAGGATAATAAGTTTAAATCAAAAGATGATATACAATATATTGTTGGAACTAATGTTAGAAGAATGTGTAAGGAAAAAAATGTTAATTTAATGGAATTTTCTGAAGAGATAGATATTTCATATGAATATTTAAGGCATATAGTAAGTATTGGCGGACAGAAATCATTATCTTTTTATTCAATGTATAAGATAGCTAAAATACTTGGAGTTAGTATGGATGAAATGTGTGATGGAATATTTGATGAAAAAACCAATTATATGGGGACTAAGTAGTCCTTTTTATTATAGAAGATGTAAATTAAGTATGTAATATATATTTTTTTTATTGACTTAGGAATTTAGTAATGTTATTATTTTAATGGAAGGTGCAAATATTTTATTTAAAAAAAGGTGATTTTAATGACAATTAGTGAATTAATGGGGGAAATAAATGGTTATCAAAATGATACTTCTATTTCAGTTGAAGAGAAGAAAAATGTAATTTCAATTTTTAAAGCTGAAATAGAAAGACAGAAAAGTGATCAATATATTAATAAATTAAAAACTGACATTAATAATTTGAGACGTAGCATTGTAAAAGATATAGTTTCAAATTATGGATCTTATAATGAGTTTGCTAAGGATAAAGCTGTGAAAATTGTGATTCATATAACACTTGATGATGTTCCATATGGCAATTTTGATTGTGATACTGTTGAAAATGAAAATTGTATAGTGAATGATGCATTGTATGGTACAGTATATAACTTATTTGATGAAAATGTTCAACAAAAACTTGAGCAAGGAAAAAAAATGGAAGTTAACCTTCAAAGGGTGATTGCTAAAAGATTTTTAAATATGGAGGATCAACTTTCAGATATATTGGGTGAAAATTTTTTCAATTTTTATAAAGTTGATTCAGATGGAGCTGAAATATTCAACGATAGGGAGTTTTTTGATAAAAATTTTGTGAGTGCTAAAGCTAAGGTTGATGCTTTAAATGTTGAAATACGTGCCAAGGGTATTTTGAAAAATATTGTTATGGATGTAACAAAATATGGGATAACTCATGGTAAAACTATAGAAAATCTTCCTCCACTTGGTATAGATAAAAATAAATTATTTGATGAATTAGAATCTCAAAATTCATTTGATGAAAATGAAATGAATGGAAAAACAATGTAATAGATATACATAATATAGGCATATAGTGATTTGTATGTCTTTTTTATGTGTTAACACGGTCTAATCTTTTTAATTCTTATTATTGAAAAAACACGATTTTCATGTTAAAATTATAATAGGTGATAGTATGAAAAAGGTAGTACTTTGCATAATGGATGGTGTTGGTTTAAGACAAGAATCTCATGGTAATGCAGTAAGAGCTGCAAATACCAAAACTTTAAATAGTTTGGTTAGAACTTATCCAGTTAGCTTGCTTAGTGCGAGTGGTGAAGCTGTTGGACTTCCAAAGGGACAAATGGGAAACAGTGAAGTAGGACATACTAATATTGGCGCTGGAAGGGTAGTTTATCAACCTCTTGAATTTATATCTAATTCTTTTTATGATAGGACAATATACACTAATCAAAACATAAATGATGTAATAGATTATGTTAAAAGTAATAATTCCAGATTACATATTTTGGGGTTACTTAGTGATGGTGGAATACATTCACATATTAATCACTTATTTTCTCTTCTTGAAATGTGTAAAGAAATGGATGTAAAAAAGATATATCTTCACTTATTTACAGATGGTAGGGATACATCTCCAACATCGGGACTAAATTTTATAAAGCAGTTACAAAAAAAGATTGATGTATTGAATCTTGGAAAGGTTGTTAATATAGCTAGTGTAAGTGGAAGATATTATGCCATGGATAGAGATAATAACTGGGATAGAATAAGAAGAGTTTATGACGTTATAGTTAATGGGCTTGGAAGATTATCCCCTGATATAAATGAATATATAAAAAATTGTTATAATGATGGAATGACTGATGAATTTATAAAGCCTATGCTTATTGATAGGGATGGAATTATATGTAATAATGACCGTCTTATTACGTTTAATTTTAGACCAGATAGATTAAGGGAATTATTTAAGGCATTAACTAATCCAGAGTTTAATGAATTTCCACATAAAACTTTTAAAAACATAAAATTAGTTACTATGATGCCAGTTAGTCGTGAGGTTATATGTACAAGTGTATTTCCACATCAAAAATTGGAAAATACGCTTGGTGAGTATTTATCAAGTAAGGGAGTTAGACAACTTAGGATTGCAGAGACTGAAAAATACGCACATGTTACTTATTTTTTCGATGGTGGTGAGGAAAAATTTTTACCACACTGCAATAGAGTTTTAATACCATCTCCGAAAGTTCCAACTTATGATTTGAAGCCAGAAATGAGTGCGTATGAAATTACAGATACATTACTTAGTGTTATTGAAGATTATGATTTTGTAGTACTTAATTTTGCTAATGGCGATATGGTTGGACATACTGGTATATTTGATGCAGCTGTAAAGGCAGTAGAAACTGTTGATAAGTGTTTGGGAAGAATATATCAAAGAATAGTAGAAATAGGTGGTACACTTATAATTACTGCAGATCATGGTAATTGTGATTATATGTTAGATGAAAATGATAATGTAGTTACAAGTCATTCTACAAGTTTAGTGCCATTTATAGTAACTGATTCTAAATATAAATTAAAAAATGGGAAGTTGGCTGATATCGCACCTACAATTTTAGATATTATGGAAATAGAAAAACCAATTGAAATGACCGGTAATAGTTTAATTATATGAGTTTAAATTATAGTGTAATAGAGGCGATAAAGCTTTTACCTAATGCGTTTAAGTATAATGTATTTATAGCTATTATAATAAGCGGGATTATACTTAATGTTATATTTTATATTAATAGGAATAAAAAAATAGTAAAGTATTTAACATTATTAATAAATTTAATAATATTATTATTTATTATATATTTTTATATTAAAGATATATTTACATTTAATTTTAATAATCCCATCAATAATATTTATTTTTATTTTTTTAATACTATAGTATATATAATAATTTTTAGTATTAAATTAAAATATAATATAGTTGATTATATATTTTATTTGGCATTTCTTATAAACATATTATTTTCTATATTTATGACTCATTATTTAAATAATGTTACTATTATTGTAATAGGGAATATATTTCCTATGATTAAGTTTGGAAATATATTTTACTTTATTTATTATTTAATATTGTTATTAAGAATCATTATAAATAAATTAAAGCGTGCTTTTTGACAAAAAAAATGTACCATGTTATAATAAGAAAGCATTTTTAAAGGAGTGAAGTAATTTGAAAATTACAAGTGTTGATTTAAAAATAAGTGCGGTAAGAAGGAGTCAATATCCAACTGATGGACTACCAGAGTATTTATTAGTTGGTAAGAGTAATGTAGGAAAAAGTAGTTTTATAAATACATTAATAAATAGAAAAAATTATGCTAGAACATCAGCTACTCCAGGGAAGACACAAACTATAAACTTTTACCTTGTAAATGAAAAATTTTACTTAGTGGATGCTCCTGGATATGGATTTGCTATGTTAAGTAAGCAGAAACAAAAAAAATTTGGATTAATGATGGAAGATTATTTGCAGAATAGGCCTAATTTAAAGCAAGTATTTATGCTTATAGATTTTAGACATAAACCATCTAATGATGATATAATGATGTATAATTATTTAAAATATTATAAAATACCAGTAACTATAGTAGCTACTAAAACAGATAAAATAGGGATAACTTTACAACAAAAGCAGAGAAATATGATACTTGAAGAACTTGATTTAGTGGTTGGCGATGATTTTGTTATGTTTTCAAATGTTACTAAAATTGGTAAAAAGGAAGTATACGATAAAATAGAGAGAACAATGTAGCTAAACTCTCTTTTTTTCATATTATAAAATAGGTGATTTGATGAGTATTCATTTTATTGATGAACTTATATTAGACATATATGTAAAAAAAGAATTAGTATGTGATGTTAATTTTAATAATAAAGATAATCTAGAGTGTTATTTAAAAAAATTATTTAAAATACTGAAAAGTAAGTATGATATTAGAATAGAAGGATTTTATGAAATCACTGTATATTTAGATAAATTTTATGGGGTTGTGTTACACCTTGAAAAAGATGATTTAGATTACTATGATTATTTTAAAAACCAGGTTGATATGAGAATAATTACAGTGGATACAAATTTTATGTATTTAGTTGATGATATTCCAAGGGATATCTTAAATAAGGTTAAGGTATATATAGAAGATAATAATATTTATTTAAAAATAAAAGATGAACTTACAGATTTAGAAATGATGAAATTACTTGAAAATAGTGAACTTATTTATGATAAATAAGTATTTTTTAATAAATTTTTAAATAAAAAAAGGAAATAGGAAAGTTTTATCGTATAATATATATAGGAAAATCACTAAATTTAGAATAAAAAGGGGCTAATGATTGGAGGAATAATATGAAAGACGATGAAAAACTACTACTTGGAATATATGACTGTATGTTCAAAGGAATTATGTTAGATCCAAATAATGAGGATTACTTAAAAGATTTAATTAGTTGTATTACAGGTATATCTGTAAGTGAATTAGAAAATATGAAAATAGAAAACTCAGAATATATTATAAATAATAAAAATGATAAAAATATGAGAAGTGATATTATAGTAAGTATTGGGAATAAATATATAAATATAGAACTAAATAAAGAATATTATGACGGAGTATTTGATAAAAGTAATGCTTACTTTTATAGATTATCTGATAATCTTTATAAAAGAGGTAAAAGTTATTTAGAAAGTGGAAAAATTATACAAATAAATTTTAATGATTTTTATTATTTTGAAAATAATCAAGAGATATATAAATTTGTATATAAGGAGGATACAACAAATGAAATACTTAAGGAAAGTGAAATAAAATATCATGTTAATCTAGCATATATCCATGATACGTGCTATAATAAGTCTGTAAAAAGTTTAAGTAAATTCGAAAGATACTGTTTACTATTAATGGCAGAAACAAAAGAATTTGCAAGAACTATTGCAGGAGATGATAAGATTATGAAAAAAGTGTCTAAAAGATTAGAAGAGTTAAGTAATGATGAAGAAATAATGGGATTATACGATGCAGAAGTAGAAGCAGAGAAAATTAGAAGAACACAAATCGATGGAGCTAAAATTAAGGCTATGGCAGAAGGTAGAGCCGAAGGTAGAGCTGAAGGTAAGCTTGAAGGAATTGCTGAGGGGATTGCTGAAGGCAAAATTGAAGGTGCTAAAGAAAAAGAACTTGAAATTGCTAAAAATATGTTAAAAAGAAATTATAGTATTGATGATATTATTGAGATAACTGGACTCAGTATAGAACAGATACAAAAATTAAATATTAATGAATAATTATTATTTTGGATAAAAAAGCCATATTAGATTTATAACTAATATGGTATTTTTTTATATAACTATTGCAAATAGATTTCCAGAACCCTTATTTACCAATTTTGTAAGAGTTTGTTGTAATTTGAATCTAGCATTTTCTGGCGTAAGAGAAAGCTTTGCTTGAATACCTTCTTTGACAATGTTATCTATGCTTCTTCCAAATATTTCACTTTTCCAAATACTAGTTGGATCTTTATCATTATCTTTAAGTAGATAATCAATTAATTCTTTACTTTGAAGTTCTGATCCTATAATAGGTTCAAATGTTGATTCTACATCAACTCTAATCATATGTATTGAAGGGGCAACTGCCTTAAGTTTAATCCCATAACGAGATCCTTGTTTAATTATTTCTGGTGTTTCTAATTTCATATCAGCAAGTGTTGGGCATGCTACACCATATCCTGTAGTTCTAACCATTTTGAGTGCAGATTTGATTTGGTCATATTCCATTTTAGCCTCATTATAATCTTGAAATAACATTAATAAGTCGGCTTTACTTCTAACATCTATGCCCATTGTATTTTTAAGTACTTCATCATATAAATAGTCAGGAGCCTCCAAATTAATTGTAACAATACCAGTAGATGTATCTACATTAGAAATATATGCAGATTTTATATGCTCACAATTTTCAAAATGTGATGTAATATGTTCAATATCTCTTAATTTATCTACCTCGATAACACTTTCTCTAATTTTATCCATATATTCTGCTTTTAATGAATTAGTTGGATTTAAACAAGCAATCCAGTCTGGCATATTTACTTTAACCTCAGTAACTGGGAACTCATAAAGTGATTCCCTAAGAACACTATATACTTCCTTTTCGCCCATAGCTTCAACAGATAGAGGAAGTACAGGAACCATATATTCCTCTCTTAATTTTTCAGCCATTCTTTCAGTTTCAGGTAGACTTGGATGTGCAGAGTTTAAAATAACTATAAAAGGTTTTCCAATTTCTTTTAGTTCACTTATAACTCTATTTTCTGCTTCTACATAATTACTTCTTGATATTTCCCCAAAGGAACCATCATTGGTAATTACAATACCAATACTTGAGTGATCCTTAATTACTTTTTCAGTACCAATTTCAGCAGCTTCTATGAAAGGAATTTCTTCATCATACCAAGGTGTCTTTACCATTCTAGGACCGTTTTCATCTTCGTATCCTTTACATCCTTCAACAACATATCCAACACAATCTACAAGTCTAACATTACAGCTAAAATTGTCTATATTTATTGCTGCAGAATTACTAGGAACAAATTTAGGTTCTGTTGTCATAATCATTTTACCTTGGGCTGATTGTGGTATTTCATCTAAACATCTTTTTTTCTCATATTCATCCTCTATATTTGGGACTACTAAATTTTCAATAAATTTTTTAATAAAAGTAGATTTACCTGTTCTAACCGCACCAACAACACCTAAATAAAGGTCTCCACCAGTACGTTCAGTTATACTTTTAATAATTTCTATCTTTTCCATAATTTCCCTACTTTCTAGTTAAATATATGAGTATGGAAAAAAGTTATTCAGAAAATATAAAAATTTATTGACATTTGTATTTCAATTGACTATAATAAAAAACAAATTTGGAGGTGCCTAACATGAAGTTGAATTTACCAGTAATAATATTAAATGGCACAGTCCTTTTACCTAATGCAGAATTGAAATTAGAATTTCAAGATGAAATAAGTAAAAATATAATAGATGAATCAGAACTTTTCCATGATAAAAAAATATTAGTTGTTACAAAAACATCATTAGATGAAAATATTTTAATTAATGAGCTACCTAAAATAGCTACAATAACTAAGATATCTAGGAAATTGCAACTTCCAAATGGAAATGTTAGAGTAACTTTAAGGGGAATCTCAAGAGCTAATGTTATAAATTATTTAAATCCAAGTACAGATGTAATAGAATCTATAGTAGAAAAAGTAAGTGAAGAGAAAATAGATGATGATATTAAAAGCGCTACCATAAGGAAACTTTGTAATGAATTAGATATTTATATAAAGAAAGTTCCTTATATGAGTGATAGTGTAATGTCTTTGATATCAGGAGTAAATGAAATAGATAAAATTACAGATATAATTGTAAATAATTTAATAACTGATAACAGTAAAAAGTTTGAATATTTAATGGAATCAAATTCTATGAAGAGGGTAGAAATGGTTCTATGTGATATGTACAGGGAAGAACAATTACTTGATATAGAAGAAAGTATTAATATAAAAGTAAAGAATGAATTAGATGAAGAGCAAAAAAGATTATATATAAAGGAAAAAATTAAGCATTTAAAAAGTGAATTAGGTGAATTATCTACTTTTGAAATTGAAGTACAGTATTTAAAAAGTAAACTAGAAGATTTAAATGTTCCTATAAATATAAAAGAAAAAATTTTATATGAGATAGATAGATATGAAAATATGTCTAGCTTATCTCCGGAAATTAGTATGGTAAGAGGCTATATTGATTTTATGCTTAATTTACCATGGAATAAATATACAACCGATATTGAAGATTTAAATTTGATTAAAAATCATTTAGATAAAAATCACTTTTGTCTTGACGAGGCTAAACTTAGAATTATAGAGTATCTTGCAGTAAAAAAAGAATCTAATGATGTAGATTCCCCTGTACTATGTTTAGTTGGTCCTCCAGGTGTTGGTAAGACTACTTTTGCTAAATCCATAGCAAATAGTATAGGTAGAAATTTTGTTAAAATATCTTTAGGTGGCGTTGATGATGAAGCTATAATTAAGGGGCACATTAGGACGTACTTGGGTTCTTTACCTGGAAAGATTATGGACGGGATTAAAAGAGCAGGTAGTTCTAACCCGGTATTTCTAATAGATGAAATAGATAAAATGTGTAATAATTATAAGGGAGATCCAGCAAGTGCCTTATTAGAAGTTTTAGATATTAACCAAAATAAATATTTTAAAGATAATTATGTAGAGGAAGAATATGATTTATCTAAGGTACTATTTATTACAACTGCTAATGATATAAGTAATTTACCAGATGCACTTAAAGATAGATTAGAAATTATACATATAGATGGGTACACTGAACTTGAAAAACTGGAAATAACCAAAAACTATATAATTCCAAAATATTGTTTACAATATGGATTAAAAAATATAAAGATTAGTGATGAGGATATACTTAATATTATTAAATTTTATACTAAGGAATCAGGAGTTAGAGAACTTGAGAGAATGATTTTAAAAATAATTAGAAAGGTTATAACTAAAAAAGTATTAGGTAATAAAAAGATTAATTTAACCATAAAGAATATAGATGAATACTTAGGAAAAAAAATATATAATTCAGAAGTATTAATTAGTGAAGTTGGACTTGTAAATGGACTTTGTTTTACAAATTATGGTGGCGATATAATTCCTATAGAAGCAAATTACTATGAAGGTGCTGGAAATTTAATTTTTACAGGTTCACTTGGGAAAGTAATGACTGAAAGTGTTAAAATCGCACTTAGTTATATAAAGGCCAATTATAAGAATTTTAATATAGATTATAGCATGTTTAAAAATGATATACATATTAATATTCCAAATATTGATATAAAAAAAGAAGGACCGAGTGCTGGAGTTGCAATTACAACTTGTATTATAAGTGCTTTATCTAATTTAAAAGTGGGAAGTAAGATTGCTATGACAGGTGAGATAACACTTCGTGGTAATGTTATGGGAGTTGGACGCATTAAAGAGAAGGTAATTGGAGCATATATCAATAATATAGATACAATATTTATACCACATTATAATTTAAAAGATTTAGATGATATACCAGATGAAATTAAAGAAAAAATAAAATTTATACCTGTAAAAAAATATGATGATATATATAATTATTTAAAGGAGTTAAATTATGAATGAAGAAGTAAAAAAATATAAGGATGACAAACATATAATTGCAGTAATGTTGAATCCCTTCCTTATACAAAATGATAGTAGATTTTTTGGTATAGACGCACTTAATATTTTTAAAGATATGATAGACGAATTTACACAACATGGAGCTATTGTTAGTGGTGTTAAAGAGGGACTATTTAAATTTTTATCAAATGCAAGAGAAGTAAATGATAGTGATAGGGAAAAGAGAATAGAAATAATAAATGATATAATTACACTTTTAAATAGGCAAATTGAAAATCCTTATTTAGATTTTTATAGATTAGAACTTGTTAAGAGGAAAAGAAATTTAAAATATCTTACACAATCAAATGAGGATATTTATAAACTTGTGAGTTATGTAAATGGATCTATAGGTTATGATAGTTATATTTTGCGTGTATTTAGCAATGAAATTAGTGATGAAAATTTTATTCAAGAAGATTTACTAGAACTTTCAAGAAATCCATTTTACATTGATAGTATAAATGCAATTTTGAATGATTGTCCTATGCTATTTACTGATTTAACATTTTACAATAGAAATATGCTAGTTTTAAACAGTTTAGATGAAGATATTTATGCTGATAATAAAAAAATGATAAAGAAAATAGTGAAACAATTAAAGAAAATTAAGTAGAATAATCTACTTTTTTAATAATCTACTATTTTAATTTTAGTATGTATGTTATAATTAATCTGTAGTGAAAGGAAGATAATTTATGAAAAATATATTAAAAAAATTATATGTATCTATATTTATATTGCCATTGCTTTTTGTAGGTTGTAAAAGCAATAATGTAGAAAAAATTGATGGTTCAAAGGAATCAGTCACACCACTTTTTTATAAGATAAGTAAAAAAGATTCTAATGTAAATGTTTATTTGCTTGGCTCAATTCATGCTGCTCAGGAAGATATTTATCCATTAAATGATACAATTATGAAAGCATATAAAAATAGTGATTATTTAGCAGTTGAAGTTGATACTGTTGCTTTAACTGAAAATTTAAATTTGCAATTAGAACTTTCAGGCAAATTACTTTATGATGATGGAACAACTATTAAGGATGAGTTAGGTGATGAACTTTATGATAAAATGGTAAGTTTCTTAAGAGAAAATAAATCATATGTACCACTTTATGATAATTATAGACCGGCATTTTTTGAATCATTATTTGAAAATTTTGTTATTGAAGAAGCAGATATGGATTCAAATGAAGGCATAGATATGCATTTTCTAAATTTAGCTAAAGAGGATAAAAAAAATATACTTGAAATTGAAACAGCAGAATCTCAATATGAGTTATTATTAAGTAATCCTACTGAGTTAGATAAAATGATGATAGATGAATATGTTAGTGAGTATGACACAGCTGTTTTAGAAATGAAGGATTTATATGATTCATGGAAGAGTGGAAATATAGAAAAGTTAGAAAGTACATTTGCTATAGATGATAATTTACCAGAAGATGAGGCTAAGCTAGTTACTGATTATAATAAAGCATTAATTAATGATAGAAATTATATTATGGCTGAAGCTTTAGAAAAATATATTAGTGAAGATAAAAAGGTTTTTTGCGTAGTTGGTGTTGGACATTTAATAGGTGATGAAGGGATTATTTCACTAATGGAAAATAATGGATATACGGTAGAAAAAATAGAATATAAAGAATAGAATTTGAATCAAAGGGGAGTAGAAAATTTATATGAATTATAAGATAATTGCTATGGATTTTGATGGAACTTTATTAAATGATCAAAAAGAGGTTACTAAGAGAACTAAATCTGTTTTAACTCAGTGTAAAGATAAAGGGTATATAATAGTTGGAGTTACAGCTAGAGCATTTAATAGTGTAAAATCAGCGGTATCATTAGATATTTTTAATTATTTGATTTTAAATAATGGCACATATGTTTATGATGTAAAAAACAAGGAAGGGTATTGTACTGGAAAAATAGATAAAAGTGAGGCTTTGAAAATTGCTAATAAGGTTGAGTCTTTTAGTAATAAAATTGATTTTGTATCTCCAACATCTTATTATGCATATAAGTATAATAGTCCATATATTATAAACATTGATAACATTAATGATATTAAAGAGGATATTGTGAGGATGAATATATTTTTATCTGATAGAGAAGATATTGATAAAGTAAGAAATAATTTGAATAGTTCATATAATAATATACATTGTTTTGTTATGCAAGATTCAAATAGTATAGAAAGATGGTTAGTAGTTAATCCAAAGGGAGTAGATAAAAAGACGACATTGGAAAAATTGGGCGTAAAGTTAGGAATAACACTTGAGGAAATGATTTTTTTTGGAGATGGATTAAATGATTTACCTGTAATGGGTAAGGTAGGTTGTAGTGTTGCTATGGGTAATGCTTTAGATGAAGTAAAGGAAAAATGTAATGAAGTTACTTTATCAAATAATGAAGATGGAATTGCAGTTACTCTTCAAGAAAAAATATTAAAAAGTTGTGAATGAAAAAAGTAGAGAAATCTACTTTTTGTTTGAATATTTATTGTTAATTAAGTAATATACATTTTTTATGTAAAATTATTATGAATATTGAATTTTAATATTGTAATTTTATAAAAAAATTGTTATATTATACTTGAGTATATAAAATATTAAAATAAACTAATAAATAAAAATAGGAGTGAATAATATGTCAGAGGAATTTCAAAAAAATTTAAGTGAATTAAATAAATTTAATAATAAATTATTAAGTGATTTAGATATATCTATGTGCAAAAAAGTAAGCAGAATAAGAACGAATTATGCACCTAGCAAGAGTGATTTAGAAGCATTACTATCTTTATATCAAATGACAATGGATACTTACAAAAAGAATAATGTGCTTTATAATCTTAACTCACTAAAGTATACTGATTTAACTGAAGTAAGGAATATACTTAGTCGCTATGGATATTTAAAATCTGAGAAAATAGATATTTCAAATAGTGATGATGAAAGAATAATTGACAATAGAATTTCAACATATCAAACTCCAGTAATATCTGGTAATCAATCAGATAACGTATTACAAGATGCCAATGGTAGTATAATTGCACAAGATATATCTGAGGAAAAAGAAGATATATTTGTAGAACAAAAAAATCCATTTAATTCAAATGGTCCAGTATATGCATTTTCAAATGAAGCTTTAAATCAATATATGAAAAATTATGATTTTAAAGGTAAGAGTGTTCTGGCATCTCTTGGTAGTGGTGATTTTGCTCTTAATGCATATCTATTAGGTGCAAGTGAGGTTGAAACCTTTGATATAAATAAATATACTTATTATTTTTATCAACTAAAAAAGGCTTTAATAATTAAATATGATTATGAATCATTTTGTAATTTGATTAAGAATCCTCAGGAGATATTTAAAAAATTTAATGAATATAAACAATTTTTAGATTCAGATAGTATTTCATTTTTTGAACGTTTATTAAAACTTTATAATAATAATATAATTGGATTATTAAAAAAGGTTTTTATTGATAAAGTTGGAGAACAAAAGAATCAATGGAATGAAAGTAATACTTTTGACACTTTAGAAGAACTGTTTCTAATTGCACAATATAAAAATTATTACTTACAATCGGTAGAAAATTATAATAAATTAAAACAGCAGTTAGCTATGCATTATAATGATGAATTTTACTTTGCTAATTTATATGAATTTACTCCCCCAAAAAAATATGACATTGTATACTTGAGTAATATTGGTGATTATTCAAAAAGTGAAGAAGAATTTAACGATTTTGTGATGAATTTAAGAGAAAAGTTATTAAATGAAAATGGAATAATTATAGTTGTATCTATTACTAATCATATATATATGGATTCAGATAGTAGTGAAAGAACAATGATGAATTTTGACGATATGAGAGAATTTGATAGAATTAATGCAGGCAAGGCCTCTTTACCAATTTGTAATTTGGGAGGACAAAATGTTTATACAACTTATCCATATCAATCTAAATTGTATAGATAATTAGTTTAAAAAGTAGAGTAATCTACTTTTTGTTTGAACATATAACGTAAAGTACCAAGTTTTTACATTGTGAGGATAAGTAGGTATAAAATAATATTAAATTTGAAAAAAACAAAATTTTTTTGGTATAATTTATATAGAGGTGGAAAATGGAATATATAGATGTTAAAACACCAGAACAATTATTAAAGTATATGGAGGAAAATATAAAGTATGGATTTGTAGATTATAATAGAAATGTATACATACCACGAAATAATAATAAATTTCAAGAAGCTTGCAAAACAAAATGGAGACTTTCTAGTCCTAATAGATTAATAGATGTAAAGTATGGTCATTGCTTTGATCAAGTTGAACTAGAAAGAGATTGGTTTGAAAAACATGGATATCATTTTAAGACATTATATATATGGTTTGAATTTCCTTATAATAATTCTTATTCAACTCATACATATTTAGTGTTCAAAGATGGTGGTAGGTATTATTATTTTGAACACTCTGATTTTAACAATAGAGGAATACATGAATTTGCCTCATATGAGGATGCTATTAACTATCAAAGAGAAAAACATATTGAAATTAATAAGCAAAGAAATTATGTTGGTGAAGAAGAATTAAAGAATATACATATTTATGAATATGATAAACCCTTATATGGTTGTACAAAAACTGAATTTATTGATTATATCTTATCAAATGCAAGGGAAGTTGAAGTATATAAGGACAAAACAAAATAAAAAAATTAATAGTTAATCAAAAATATAGTATAAACTTAAATATTATGCTAAAATCATTTTATTAAAGAAGGAGACTTTATGAAAAAAATAATTGTAGGTGCATTAGCATTTCAAACTACTCGTAGATGTAATCAAAATTGTGCTCACTGTTGTAAAGGAAAAAGTGAAAATATTGATATGTCAAAAGAGATTATTGATAATTTATTTCGTAATAACGATTATAAAATAACAGAAATAAGACATTTTTCAATGACAGGTGGAGAACCATCATTGGTACCAGAAGTTATAGAGTATTTAATAAATACGATTATAGAATTGAATATTAGTATTACTGATCATGTTATTTATATTAGTAATGGATTAATTTATAATCAAAGTATAATTGATAATATAAATAAACTAATAAAATTTTTAACATCTAAAGAAAAAAGCAAAACAGTACAATTAATATTTGAACTTTCTAATGATCAATATCATAAGCGTCCTGATAAAGATATTTTAGATAAATATTCTAAATTGCCATTTTTAGATAAAAAATTTTTGGTACCTAAGATTAGAGCTATTGAAAGTACAGTAAATGAAGGGAATGCAAAAAGTAATAATATTGGTGGCAGTATGACATATAAAGATTTCATAGAAGAGATGAATATTAAAAGTTCAAATGATGTAATAGAAGTTAGGAATTCTATAGTAATTGCCGCTAATGGAAATGTTATTAATTGCAGTTGTGGTTCATATATTGAAGAAGATAAAATTTCATTAGGTAATTTACATAATTCATCATTTTTAAGTATAATAAGTAAATATATATAATTTAAATGATACTTTAAAACTATGATTAAAAGTATAATAAATTTAGTTTAAGAATTTAAATAAAGATTTATAAAAAATTAATAAGTAATATAAAAAAGTAGAATGATCTACTTTTTATTTGAGTATTTATTGTTAACTAAATCTTTGTAAGATACAAATTCATCTAATTCACCAGAATTTTTCATAATTTCTTGTACTCTTTTAAAACCATCTTCAGTTATATAAGTAGTTTCATACCAAGAGTCATTTTCTCTATATCTTTTAACAACTAATGTTAAATCATTTAAAGATGTATCAGGGAAATAATCAGCAATTATTTTAGCTATTTCTTCATCGGAATGACTAAATGTATAATCAAGTCCTTTTTGAATTGCATTTACAAATCCTTCCATTATATCAGAGTTACTATCAAAATAACTTTTTTTAGTCATATAAGAAGTATATGGGACCTCACCACCTAATTTTCCAAGTGAAGCAACTACATGACCATATCCTTCTTTTTCAAGTTGTAAAGCAGTAGGTTCAAATAGTGCAACATAGTCTCCAGTACCGCCTATAAATGCACCTGACATAGATGCAAAAGCTATAGAAGTATCAAAGTTTAGATCATCTAGTGATATTCCATTTTGATTTAATGTATAGGCAAGTGTCATAGCAGGCATTCCGCCCTCGCGTCCAGCAATTATATGGCTTCCTTTTAAGTCTTTAATATCAAATTCTTTGTCAACACGCCCAACTATAAAACTACCATCTCTTTTAGTAAGTCCAGCAAAGTTAATTAGATAGTCTTTCGCACCGCCTTTATATATATAAATAGACTGCTCACTTCCACAAAATCCAATCTCTGCATCTCCACTCATAACAGCAGCTGCAACTGCATCCGCACCACTAGTTAAAACTATGTCAACGTCAAGTCCTTCTTCTTCAAAAAACTTTAGCGCATCTGCAACATACATAGGTGCATAGAAAATACTATGTGCAACTTCAGCTACTGTTATATCTTTAAGTTTCTTATCATCTTTATTTTTATTATCTTTTTCATAAAAAATTCCGATAGCTACTAATACTATAATTAATAAAGCTATCAAAGAAATAATAACTTTTTTCAAAAAACATTCTCCTCCTTAACTGTAGTATTATATTCATAAAAATATTTTTAGTTAACAATTTTGAAAAAAGTATTGAATCGCAAACCTATGTTTGATATAATTGTTAAAGATGAATAGAGGTAAATTATGAATTTAGATAGATTAAACGATAAACAAAAAGAAGCAGTAGTAAATACGGATGGTCCTATGTTAATACTTGCTGGAGCGGGAAGTGGTAAAACTAGGGTACTAACTACTAAGATAGCTTATTTAATTGAGGAAAAAAATGTAGATCCAACTAGTATACTTGCAATAACATTTACAAATAAGGCTGCAAATGAAATGAAAAGTAGAGTAGTTGATATGTTAGGTATAGAGACTAATTTGATACAAATTTCTACATTTCATTCTTTTGGACTTTCAATCATTAAAAGACATTATGAGAAATTAGGCTTTAAATCTAACTTTACAATAATTGACACAGATGATTCATTATCAACTGTAAAGAGAATATTAAAGGATATGAATTTAGATCCTAAAATTTTTAATCCTAAGACAATAAGAAATAAAATTAGTAGTGCGAAAAATGAACTTATGACGCCCTCTGAACTTGATAAATTTACTAATAATGAAATAGATGAGGTAACTGTTAATGTATATCAAAAATATCAAGATAAACTTAAAACTAATAATAGTTTAGATTTTGATGATTTACTTATGTTACCTATAATGTTATTTAAAGAAAATCCAGAGATTTTATCTTATTATCAGGAAAGATTTAAATATATATTAATAGATGAATATCAAGATACAAATGAGGTTCAATATATACTTACGAAAATGCTTAGTGCGAAATATAAAAATATATGTGTGGTAGGAGATCCTGATCAGAGTATATATGGATTTAGAGGTTCTAATTATAGAAATATACTTAATTTTGAAAAAGACTATAAAGATACAAAAACAATACTTTTAGAACAAAATTATCGTTCAACTAAAAATATTTTAAGTGCAGCAAATGATATAATAAAAAATAATAAGAATAGAAAAGAAAAGGACTTATGGACTGATAATGATGAGGGATTTAAAATAAAATATAAAAGATGTAATGATGAAAAAGAAGAAGCAAATTATGTTGTAAAAAATGTAAATAAGTTAATTAGTGAGGGTGAGTCTTTAGAAAATATTGCAGTTTTATATAGAACTAATGCTCAATCAAGAAATATAGAGGAAGCTTTTTTAAGGGAGAATATTCCATACAAGGTAGTAGGTAGTTTTTACTTTTATAATAGAAAAGAAATTAAGGATTTAATTTGTTATTTAAAACTGATATATAATCCAAATGATGATATTAGTTTAAATAGAGTTATAAATGTTCCTAAAAGAGGAATAGGACTTAAAACTATGGAAAATTTGACTACAAAGGCAAGTATTTTAAATGAAAGTATATTTAATACTATAGACAGTGGGAAGGAACTTGAATTTAAAAAATTGATACTAGAATTTCAAATCTCTAGTGAAGAATTAACCTTAACAGAACTTGTTGATTTAATATTAGATAAAACAGGTGTAAAGAAAGAATTAGAATTAGAGGATACAATAGAATCAGAGTCAAGATTAGAAAACTTAGAGGAGTTTAAATCTATTACTAAAAATTTTGAAGATAGATATGGTGTAATATCACTCGCAGAGTTTTTAGATGAAATAAGTTTAGTATCAGATATTGAAGAACATAAAAATCAAACAGATGTGGTTACTCTTATGACCGTTCATTCTGCAAAAGGGCTTGAATTTGATAATGTATTTATAGTTGGACTTGAAGAGGGAATATTCCCACATAGTATGTGTCTTTGTAGTAATAGTGAGGTTGAAGAAGAAAGAAGACTTTGTTATGTTGCAATAACACGTGCAAGAAAAAATTTAAGTTTGATTAATGCTAAAAGAAGATTATTGTTTGGGCAAGATCAGTTTAATCCACCTAGTAGATTTATTGGTGAAATCAGCGATGAGTACCTTGATAGGGAAGATATAAAAGAGGCGAGAAAAGGTATATTTGGTAAAACACTTAATAATTCAAATATAAATGAAAATGAAGAATATACATTGGGTGAGAAGGTTAAACATGATAAATACGGTGAAGGTGTTATTATTGGAATAGATAAATCAATCCTAACTATAGCATTCCCTCATCCTCATGGAATAGTTAAAATAATGAGAGGGCATAAGAGTATAAAAAAACTTTAAAATTAGTGAAAAAAACTTGAAAATAAATGAGTATTATAGTATATTTATTATACTAGGTGGTGAGTTTTATGATATATCCTTCTAATGTTAATTCATTGCAAAAGCAAAAGTTAGATTTACAAATTAAATTAAATGAATTGTTAAAATCAGATAATAAAACAGAAGATGAGATAAATGAGTTAAAATCAGAAATAATATATCTAAACAAACGAATAGAAAAAATAGTTGGATCTAATGAAATAGAAAGACAAAAAGAATTAAAAAGGAAAAAACTTGGTATAGATCAAAGAAATTTGAATAATTATTATGCATTTAAAGATAAGTATAAAAAAATAAGTAAGATGAAAATAGCTACTAATCATATAATTTCATTAATAGAAAGTATTAATTCTAATAGTTATCAAGTTGATGTTACTTTAGATAATATAGTAAAGGTAAAATAAAATTATGGAAGTACAAAAAGAAGCATTTAGTGGTCTTATGGAATACTATAAAAAATTACCAAAAGAGGTAAAAAGAATAGAAATTATAAATGAAATAGAGGAGCTTATTTCATATTATTCAAAAATATGCACACAGTTTGGAGTACTACCTGATATGACTTTAAATAAAGAAATGTTAAACATTAATAGAAATAATATAACTGAGGAAGAGTTTTTACATGCAATTTATGCCTATTTAAATACTTTACAAGATATAAGCGCACAATTTATAAATAAGATGTCAGATATAATTGATAATAAAAATAGTTCAGTTCAATAATATTATTAGTTCATATAAAATGTTAAATCATTTTTGTAGGTGTTATTTCCTTGTAGAATTCTTATAAATAGATTGGATAAAAATTAAAAACGTATTTTAAATTATACGTTTTTTTGGTATACTTATATAGGTGGTAAAATGGAATTAATAATAGGTTCACATGTATCTTTTACAAAAGATACTCAACTTTTAGGAAGTGTAGTGGAAGCTTTAGGGTATAAATCAACTGCATTTATGTTTTATACAGGTGCTCCCCAAAACACATTAAGAGTTAAAATAGATAGTGAAAAAACAAATGAAGCATTAAAGCTTATGAAGGAAAATTATATTGATATTAAGAATGTTGTAGTGCATGCTCCATATATAATTAATTTAGCAAATATTAATAATTTTGATTTTAATGTAAGATTTTTAAGAGAAGAAATATCTAGAGTAGAGAGTTTGGGTGTTAAAAATATAGTCCTTCATCCAGGAAGTCATGTAGGTGCTGGAGTAGAAAATGGTATAAAAAATATAATTGATGCTTTAAATACAACTTTAAAAAGGGAAAATAATATAGTAATTTGTTTAGAGACCATGGCAGGTAAGGGTACGGAACTTGGAAGAAATTTTGATGAGATAAAAAGTATAATAGATGGAATTGAGTTAAAAGATAAGGTGGGTGTATGCATGGATACATGTCACTTAAATGATGCGGGTTATGATTTAAGTGACTTTGATAGTATATTAGATGAGTTTGATAAGAAGATAGGACTTAAGTATCTGAAGGTTATTCATATAAATGATTCTAAGAATATTATAGGTACACATAAAGATAGGCATGAAAATATTGGTATAGGAAGTATTGGGTTTCAGGCATTAATTAATATTATATATCATGATAAATTAAAAGGAATTCCTAAAATATTAGAAACTCCATATGTAGAAAAACATGCTCCGTATAAACAAGAAATAGAAATGATTAGAAATAAGACATTTAATAATCATTTAATAGAGGATATATTAAAATAAATATCCCTTATATCTATTTTTATAATATGTAAATAAATTTTTTATTTTAATAAAATCTTCATCATTTATATTATTTTTTAATTCTTCTAAATATTTTGTATCATCTTTTAAAATGTCTTCAAAGTTTTCTTTAATTAAATTTAGTAAATATTCAAGCTCATTATTATTTAAATGAATATCATTTTTTATACCAAATTCATTTAATTTTTCTATAGATAATGTTTCTATATAATTTCTAATTAAACTTTTCATATGTTCACCAATATAATATATGATTAAATAATATAATAATGAATAAAATAATAGTAGGTGATTTAAATGTCAAATAAATATATACACTTTTTTCAAGTAATAAGGCATTTATGAAGAAAAAGATAAATAAATATAAGTATCATAAAAAAAGAATTAATATAGAAGAAACACTTGAAAAAAGATATACAATACTTGTAGTAGTTATAATACTAATTATGTCTATACTAATTACAAGGCTATTTTATGTTCAGATAGTAAAAAATAGGCATTATAGTGAAGAGTTACAGTCACTTACTGTAAATATAATAGAGGGCGACTCTGCTCCTAGAGGAAGAATATATGATAGAAATGGAAATATAATAGTTGATAATATATCTACCAAAACTATTTATTATAAAAAACCGAGTAAGGTAAAAACAGAAGATGAGATAAAGGTTGCTTATTTAGTGGGTAAATATATAAATGTAGATTATTCAAAGTTAACTTTAAGTATGCTTAAAAAGTTTTGGATTTTAAACAATAGTGATGCTTCAGATAAAAAGATAACAGATGAAGAATGGAAAAATTTAAGTTTAAGGAAGCTTACTAAAAATGATATAGAAAACTTGAAGATGGAAAGAATTACAGATGAAGATTTATCTATATATAATGATGATGATAAGGGAGCTTGTTATATATATAACCTAATGAATAAGGGATATTATTATACAGAAAAAACTATAAAGAATTCTGATGTGACAGATGAAGAATTTGCTTATATTGCAGAAAACATAGATAAAATACCTGGATTTAATGTAAAATTAGATTGGGAAAGAGACTATAAATATGGTAATGTATTTAAAACTATTTTGGGAAATGTTTCATCAAGTACTAGTGGAATTCCATATAATTTAAAAGATTATTATTTAAGTGAGGGATATAGTTTAACAGATAGAGTTGGCACAAGTTATATAGAATATCAATATGAAAAATATTTAAAAGGTAAAAAGGCAAAATATCAGGTTAATGATGATGGAACATATACAGAGCTTGCTAAGGGCTCTAGAGGAAGTGATATTGTACTTACTATAGATATTAATCTTCAAAAAGCAGTTGAAGAAATTTTAGAGGAAGAGTTAATTATTGCTAAAGGTGAAAGAAATACTGAATATTTTGATAAAGCCTATGTAATAGTAAATGATCCTAAAACTGGTGAAATTCTTGCTATGGCAAGTAAGCAAATAATAAAAAATGATGATGGTTCATATAAAATTCTTGACTATACACCAGGAGTTATAACTTCTTCTGTAACTCCAGGTTCAATAGTTAAAGGGGCATCTCATATAGTAGGTTATAATACAGGGGCACTTAAAATAGGTGAGATACGCAATGATGCCTGTATAAAAATAGCTGCAACACCACTTAAGTGTTCATTTACTGAATATGGTAATATAGATGATTTAGCGGCTTTAAAGTATTCATCTAATACTTATCAATTTCAAACTGCTATAAAAGTTGGTGGAGGAGTTTATAGATATAACTTACCGCTTGTAATAAATGAAGAGGCTTTTGATATATATAGAAATACATTTAAGGAGTTTGGACTTGGTACATATACTAATATAGATTTACCAAATGAGTCACTTGGATATAAGGGTACTAATAGATTATCTGGTTTATTACTTGATTTTTCTATTGGACAGTATGATACTTATACTCCAATCCAAATATCACAATATATGTCCACTATTGCGAATAATGGTATGAGGATGCAACCATATTTACTTAAAGCTGTGTTTGATTCAAGTAGTGATGCACTTTCAAATATAATTTATGAAACAGAACCTAAAGTATTAAATAAGGTAAATACTAGTGAAGAATACCTAAATAGAGTAAAAGAGGGCTTTAGGCAGGTATTAGATTATGGTGGGACTGGATCTGGTTATATAGATTACAGTCATAATCCAGCGGGAAAGACAGGAACCGCACAAAGTTTTTTAGACACAAATGGAGATGGGGTTATTGATACAGCAACAACAACAGCTACATTTTCGGGGTATGCGCCATACGATAATCCATCTGTTGTATTTACCGTAATTTCTCCTGATATTGCCCCAGATTATGTTACATATAATGATATGAGTCGTATAAATAGAAGAATAAGTCAAAAAGTTAGTGAAAAATACTTTGAAATTTATGGATAATTTGCTATAATATATTAGAAACATTAAAAAAGGAGGAGAAACTATGGCAAAAAAAGGAGAAGCTAGACAAAGAATAACTCTAAAATGTACTGAATGTGGAGAAGAAAATTTTCGCACTGAAAAAAATAAAAGAAATACTACAGATCGTTTAGAATTAAATAAATATTGTCCTAAATGTAATAAAAACACTCTTCATAAAGAAGCAAAATAAAAAAATTAAAACTTTATAGGGAGGAGGAATAATATGTTTAATGTAAATGATATAAAAAATGGAATGACTATCCTTTTTGAGGATAATATTTATACAGTACTTGAATTTTCACATGTAAAGCCTGGAAAGGGAGCTGCATTTGTTCAAGTTAAACTTAAAAATTTGCGTACTGGATCAATAGTTGAAAAAAGATTTAATTCGGGTGTTAAACTTGAAAAGGCTATGGTCGAAAAAGTTGGAATGCAATTTTTATATGCAACAGGTGATTCATATAATTTTATGAATATGGAAACTTATGAACAAATAGATTTAACAAAGGATCAATTAGGAGATAATGTAAATTATTTAAAAGAAGGTTTAGATGTTTTGATTTCTTTTTATGAAGGTGAATTACTTGGAATAATATTACCAGCTCAAGTAGATTTGAAGGTTGTTAAAACTGAACCTGCTGTTAAGGGGAATACTACTAATAATGCCACTAAAGACGCTACTTTAGAAACTGGATTAGTTGTAAGAGTACCACTTTTTATAGAACAAGATGAAATTATATCAGTATATACTGCTGATGGAAAATATGCATCACGTGCATAGATAAGGATTAATTTAATTAATCTTTTTTTGTACTAGTAATTTTTATTTAAAATTTAACTTCCCTTTAACTTCTTTATTGACAAACACACATATGTTATCGTATTATATTATTGAGATGAGAGTTGGAATTTATGAATAATATCAGTGTAATAAATGATGGAGAAATTATCGATGAAGCAAATAGTAAACGTAAAATGAATATATATGTAACATTTGTTAAAAGAATTTTAGATTTTTTAATATCTATTGTTTTTCTTATATTATTATTTCCTATATTTTTAATAATAGGAATTTTGATTAAAATAGAAGATGGAGGACCTATTTTTTATAAACAAGAAAGAACAGGGAAAAATGGCAAAAATTTTAAAATATATAAATTTAGAACTATGAACGTTTTACCAGAAGGTATGGAAATGACTATCCCTCATGATAAAAGAATTACAAAGATAGGTAAGTTTTTAAGAAAAACATTTATTGATGAATTACCACAACTAATTAATATATTAAAAGGTCAAATGTCTATTATTGGCCCAAGGCCATGGATTCCTGCTTATTATAAAAACTTTACAGAGGATCAAAAACACCGATGTGATGTATTGCCAGGCATTACTGGTCTTGCTCAATCACATGGTATAAAATTTTTAACTATTTTTGAAAAAATAGATTATGATATTGAATATGCCAAAAATGCAAGTTTTAAAATGGACTTATGTATTATATTTTATACTATTAAAATTGTTTTACATAGGGATCATGTTGAAATAAAGCAAGAAGATATAAATAAAGAGATAGAAGATTTGAAGGGACAATTTAAATAAAAAAATTTATAATTATTTTATTTAATATTTATATGGAGGTCTTATTTTAGTATTTGTTTTGAACTACATTTTAATAGTGGGCCTCCTTTCTTTATATACTTCCAAATCTATTTTACAATATCCAAAAATTGTTCGATTTGACAAATTGTTTTTTGTGTGCTAGAATATGCAGTAAATTTATTGAAGGGGGAAATTTTATGGAAAAGAATTTAAGGGAAATTGAAACAATAATGGAGCAATTTTATGCTAAACAGGAGGAAAATGAAAAGCTTTTTAATGCTAATAAGGAAGATGAAGCAGATTTAAAAGCAAAACTATTAAATTTAAAACAAAAAAGAACAGATGAGAGAAATCAATTAAAGGGACAATTATCAACTTTAGAGTCAAGGAAAAAATTAATAATTGAACAAAAAATACAGGAAAATATTCCAGTAATTAATAATTTTAGGGATGGTTATAAGAGCGTATTATATCAGCAACGTGAAGAAGAATTAATTTCTGAAATAAGCGAAATGAATAAAAAGGAAGAGGAAGTAAGACGTTTAAAATTAGAAATAAAACGTTTAGAGTCTAATATAGATAGTCTAATGTCACCTTATATATTAGGTATAGATGAATATGATAGTATCATGAAGAATTCATTTAATGGACAATATGAAGAGGTTAAAAATAATTTAATTTCTAGAATAGATGCATTAACTAGTGAGGTAGAACAAAAAGATCAACTTGAAAAAGAATTATATGATTTAAGAATGAATAGGGATAGAGAACTATCAAGATTATCAATATTAAATACACCAACAAATACATTTAGTTATGATTCTGAACTTAATTTTAAGGCAAAAGGTGTTAAAAACAAAAAATTCCAAGCAGCAATGAAATCTGCAAATGAAGAAGATGAACAATTCTCAACTGAGGGAATAAATGGTTCATTCATATTAAAAAGTTTGGAACAATCATATAATGTAATAGAAAATAAATTTACATTAAGAATAAAAGCACTTCTTAAGGAATCTGATGAAGAGAAGTCATTAAAAAAACAAATTAAAGAAATAGCAAAAAGACCAAATTATAATAGAGTTTATTTAAAAGAAATGCTTGAATTAAAAATGGATTTAAATAAAAAATTAGAAGCACAAAGAAAGATTGTAGAACCTATAATAAAAGCTGAAATATCTAAAATTAGTCAATCTATATTATTAGAACAACAAGAAATTAAGGATAGAGATAGAAAATTAATGGAAAAAGAAGAACAAGCAATTTTATATAGGGAAAATAAATTGGGTCAATTTAAAAATGAATTTGATGAATTTGGTAATATAATAAATCAAGGTGATTATGAAAAATTACTTCAAGAATATAATACAATATTAGCAGAAAAGTCATACTTAGAGGCTCAAAATAATGATGGTAAAGTCGAGGTTATCGATAATTTATGTAAACAAAAGGCAGATTTAGAATCTATTTTGGTTGATATAAAGGCTGCAGTTAATCTTATTAAACCAACAGAAGAAGAAGTAAATATTTTGGTTAATCAATTAGAACCATATGAACAGGAAGAATATGATAGAAGAAGTAGAGCTAAAATAGCAGAAGAAGAAGCAAAAAAATCGCAAGCAAGATTAGAATTAGAAAAATTTATGAGAAAACTTCATGAGGAAAAACCAATATTTGATGTACAAACTGTAGTAGAAAAACCTATAGAAGAAACTGCAACTGAAGAAGTTATGGAAGAGTCTATAGAGGAAACTGCAACTGAAGAGGTTACGGACGAAATTATAGAGGAAACTGCAACTGAAGAGGTTATGGACGAAATTATAGAGGAAACTGCAACTGAAGATATGGTAGAAGGCACTTTAAAACTTATGAAAGAAATGGAATCTGAGGAAGAAACTACATATGAGAAATTATTATCCAATTCGGTTGATGATGATCTAGATTCTGAATCAGAAGACCTAGTAAATATTGATGTAAATTCATTACTAGCAAAATTTGCACCTAAAAAAGAAAATGAGTTTGTATCAATAGAATATGATCCAGATAGCGATGTTACCGTATATGACATCCCTGGTAAAAAATCAAGTAACAATGGGGTAGACATGGTAGTTCCAATGGAAAAAATTGGTAAAAAACCAAAATTTTCAGAAAAGTTTAAAAATGCGATAAATGATATTTTTGCTGAAGTCGGTGGATATAATGATGATATGTTTGCTGAAGAATTTGAAAATTTAGGTTTAGATTCAGCAGCAAATAGTGTAGTAAAACATAAATAATTTATGCAATTATATAAAAAAAAGTAGGTTTCTACTTTTTTTATGATGTCTCCTAAACGGGGTTCACATCAATAATCATTTGCTTTTTTTATCAGTTAATACATTTCCCTTGATTTCAATTTTTTTTGTAGAAAAAATTGGATCCTCTAGTATTTTAAGTAATTCTTTTTTTTCATTACCATTTTTATCATACATGCTTACTTTATCAAATTCTTCTTCAGTAAATGTTCCCCAATTATTGATTCTCGTTACATCAAATTTATCAAATCCTAATTTAATAGCTAATTTAACCGTATCAGCTAATTCTTTATAGTTATCTTTTTGTAAAACATATAGTATGCTTACAGTTTTAACTTTTCCTTCTTTTCTTACTTTTGATAGATATTCTAAATTTTTTATTAAAGTTTCAAAATTTCCACCAATTCTTATTTTTTCATAAGTTTTTTTAGTACATGCATCTAAACTTATAAAAAATTCGATATTATTATACTTTTCGCATAGTTTATCTAACGTCTTTTTTGTTAATAATGTTCCATTTGTGTGAATAGTTATTGGCTTTTTTCTATTAATTTTTTCTGAAAATAAAATGTCTTGATATGCTTTACTGAAAAATACTTCACCGCTTGATGCGACAATAAGTTCCTCAGAACCATTTAGCCAATTATCTCCAATTAAATTTTTTATCATTTCCTTATGTAGGAATGAATAGACTCTACTCTTGTTGTTATTTACAAAGTATTTTCTGCAACTTCTACATTTTAGATTACAACTACCATCAAATGCAATACATACTGTTTTTGGAATTTCTTTTTCTACTAAACCATTAAATCGTGAATTTATATTTTCCTTTTTTACTAATTTAGGGCAATTTTCAAAACTGCAAAATGCATATGTTTTATTTATTATAGATAATCTAAATATTCTAGCCCTTGTAGAATTCCAAACCTCCGTTGGTTTATGATAAATAAAATTTCCTATGTTTTCTGTTGCCCAACCTTCACAGCAAGGAAATATAAATCCATTTTCTTGTATTTGTACATAGTCAAAGGGTTGGTTACATTTTACATTTCCTTGAGGATCTGTATATATCATTTTTGTAAACATTTCACTATTGGAAATGTTGCGAGTTATAATATCGTAATTTTCATATTTTTTGTATTTTTTGTATTTTTTATACGCATAGGATATTAATTTCATTTTTAAGGTTATTTTTTCGTCTAAAATTTTAGCAAAATCTTCTAAAAATATAAAATCTTTTTTTTCCCTAAAATTTAAACTGTTAAATTTTTTTACTATATTGGTATTTTTCCTATCGCATATAATAATAATATTTCTAAATTTTTTCTTTAAATTTTTAATATTTATGCATTCTATACCATTATGTGTTTTTATATCGTCATCAGTAATATATTTTAACACTTTTATATTAGGAAATATGTATTCAAAGTCTTCTTGAAAACGTCCTATCTTATATAAAATTACTTTATTATGTTTTTTCATATATATCCTCATTTCTACAATATTATATCATTTCTAAGTTTATTAATCAAATGATAAATAGAATTAAATTAATAGTTGTGTTAAAGTTATTAGGTAAATGTTTATACGTTAAATAAAAAAATTATAAAGCAATTTTAAGTAGTCCTCATAATTGCACTTATAATTTTATTTATGTTTAATTTATTAAAGTTTTTATCTTTTTTTACTAGAACAAAATTTATTTTTGATTTTATTATCGTAATATGTTATCAGCTCCATATATAACTGTATAATCTCCCTCAAAATTATATTTATATTTCATATACTCTTGGCTTGATGAATTACCATCCATTACATTTATTAGTCTTTCATTGAACTTATATATATATTTTTTTTTGTATCTATTATCATAGCTATAAAATACAAATGTATTTTTTTCTTTTATTTCATTTTTTATATAATTATCCCTTATTTCACTAAAATGATTATAATCAATAAATAAGTTTCTATATATATATGTGATGTGTATAATTGTTAAAATAAATAAAATGGATAAAACTGATAATACTTTTTTAATTTTAATCATATTTAGCAGTAAGAATATTATATAAGTGCAAAATATACTTATACCAATATCGAGCATAAATACTCCTCGATCAAGATAGTAAGGGGATATAATCATTGCTAAAAAAGAAGTAAATGTTAAAATTAATATATAAATTTTTTGTTTTATTTTTTTATTTTTAAACTTAAATAAAATACATATAATGATGAATAGTATTAGTAAACAAATTTGTAATAATCTGTTTTGAAAAAATAAACTCAACATATTATGCTTTGAATATGTACTAAATTCAGAAAGCCCTTGAACCTTTATTCTTGTAGAGGATAGTAACAAAAGTGACATAAAGCCCAAACTTAATGAAATTAGTGGAAGAATATTTAATAGACAAATTTTTTTGTATTTTATTACATATACTAAATTATATACAAAGATTGCAACTATTAAAGTGGCAACGGATGATTCAACTCCAAAACCAATAAAGAAACAAAATATTAGATAAATAACATATTTTTTATTTAACTGAAATTCGTTTTTTTCATCTATCATATTTCTAAATGGTATTCCAGCAATTAAAATGGTTATTGCCGAAAATAAGTGATTAAATATTCCACCTGGCCAAAAAAATATATCGGTAATAGTTGGATTTACTACCATAAATAATAAATATGTAGTTAATAATAATATATATGTATTTTTTGAGTTTTTATAGTTTTCTTTTCCAATTGAATAATAAACTACTAAATTAATAAAAACAATCATAAAAATAGATGATACTATGTGTGTTACCCATAGTGGGAATGCACCAAAAGTAAAATATAGCAATTCGCCTATTCTAATATTCCAACCTATACATCTATGACATATTTGCTTTATTTTTCCCAAAAGAGTAATGGTTGGGTTTGTATAATAGGTATATGCTACGTCATCATCGTGTCCATGTAGACCGACACAACTTAGAATTAAAATGTATGAAATAATTATTATTAGATTTATAATAATAAATTTATAATCTAATTTTTTTAATTTTTCTTTTATTTTTTTCATATAAATATTTACTCCTTTTACCTCATATAAATTAAAATTTAAGCTAAATTTATTTTTTTAGTCTTAACTACATTAAAGATAAATTTAAACAATTATTTTTCTTCTTTTGGTGGAATTGTTTTATATATCATTCCAAATAATATAGCATACATAGATGTTGTATAAAATAGTGTATTATTAAACATTGACTGGAGTAGGTGACCAATAATTATGAAGTATATAACTGTTAAATAACTGCTTTTATAGAAATTCTTTCTATACTTGATCAATATTAATATATTTGCTATTAGGTAGGATAATAATGTAAATATTCCACCAGATACCCATAAATATAAAATTAGGTTATGTGGCATATCATTCATGGATTCCATAATATAATTTTCTTCATATTCTTTTGTTATATTTTCTAAACCATATCCTATTAATGGTTTTTTCTTAATTAAATCAAGAGTATAATACCATAGTTCACCTCTATAGTTACCCAAATATCTAATTTGATCGTTAATATACATTTCATGTTCTTCTTCACTTAAATCAGGATACTTTGTTGCAAATTCCTTTATAACATTTAAATCATATGATAATCTATCAAAATTTTCTTTAACGGTTATTGTTATAGAAAAACTAATAAAGGCAAGTAACATTAATCCATATTTTAAAAATAATTTATTTTTTATAGCAAAGACTATATTTATAATTAAAATAAATAATATAGTTATGTAGCATCCAAAAGTATCATTTATAATTAGCATAAAAATTTGTATTACAAAACATACATAATCTAAAATGCTTATTGATAATTTTTTATCATTATAGAAAGTAAATATAGTAATAATAATAGTATATATTAAAAATGTAGCAAAATGGTTTTTATTAAAAAATACTCCAGTATATTCACTAAATAGAAATTCTTGTATAAAATTTATTTTTATTAATGATAGAATACTTATTATAGTTGTTAAATATATGATTGCTCTAAAAAATATGTTCCTATGTTTTAAAGTCAATTTATAACCTAAAATAGCTAGAAATGCATAAAATAAATATGATAGTATTCCACTAAATCTAAATTGATTTCCAAATATAGCAAATTCTATGTTTTTTGAATTCAGGCAGGCAATTGTAAGAAAAATAAAACTAATTACCAAAAATAAACTTGATTTATTATTTTTTAGAAATATGATAATATTTGTTTTATGTATTATTGTATCTATAACAAAGGTTATAAATGATAAAATTGCGACTATATATATTATCTTAGGAAATAATTTGAAATTATTATTATGAAATTTGAATTTATAATTTAGCATCATAATTATAGGAACTACTACTGCGTATGAGATAGCTAGAAATAAATACACTTTTTTTATGTGTTTTTTTATAAAAGTAATCATTTTTTATCCTTTCTATGTACAAAATTATAAAGTTTAAAATATAATTTATAATTTATCTTGCAAATAATTTTTTTTATAATTGTTTTTAAATTTTTTCTTTTTAATTCTTTATTAATTTTTCTTTTTTTTAGTTCTTTTATATATTTCTTTGAATATTTTTTGCTTAAAGTAGAGCCATACCATAATAAGAATTTTGAAAAGTAATTTTTAAATATAATTTTAAATTCAATACAATAATTATTGTTTTCAATATAATTAATTAAGTAATCGTATTGAAATAAAATACTTTCTATATTTAACTTAATTTTTCTTTCATTTTTAGTTCTTGTTATACTTTCGTTTGTTTGAACGTAATAATAACCATAGTAGTCAATAGAAATAACCTTTTTTGCATTTAAAATGGCAATAGGTGTTAGACCAGCATCTTCCATTACATAATATTTTTCGTATTCTAAACGATTTTTGTTCCAAAATTTTGTATTATAAACGTAACCCCATGGTACAAGAAAAAAGTGATTATTAATAATTAAGTCTTTAAGATAATTTTCACCGTCAATTATATCAAAAACACCTTTTTCGAGATTCATTATTAAATTATCATTTTCATCTATTTTTTTACCTTTGAATGATAATATATCATAATTATTATATTTTTCTATTGTTTCAAATAAAGTAGGTGATATATAATCATCACTATCAATAAACATAAAATATTCAGTTTTTACTTTACTTATTCCGAAATTTCTTGTGTCGGCTACTCCCGTGTTTTCTTTATAAAAATATTTTACATTTTTTAGCTTTAAATAAGGTTTTAAGACCTCTTTTGTGTTGTCAGTAGAACCGTCATCTACAATAATTATGTTAAAGTTTTTTAACGTTTGATTTAATATTGATTCAATACACTTTTTTATATATTTTCCACTATTATAGGTTGCTATAATTATTGAATATTTCATATTTTATTTCTCACTTTCTTTGCCATAATTATTATCTGGGTAAAATTTTTATATAAAAATAGTTTAAGTTTGTAACTAAATTTTAATTTATTAGAAAAATATATTTTTTTATAATTATTAAAATTTTTACTATAGTATTTTATTTCATAAAACTTTTTTAAATAATAATAGTTTATTAATTCAAGGCTATTTTTGTCACAATTATATCTTTTATATTCTTGATATAAATGGTCCCAACATCGTAATGCATTTTCATAGTTATTAATATTATTTACTGTATTATTTCCACGATTGTAATAGTAGTATAATTTGCTATCTATAAATACTATTTTTTTGCAAAATTTTAAATAATTAAATACAAATTCAGTATCTTCACCCATCTTTAATTTATTATTAAAAGTTATGTTGTTATTGTAGATAATTTCTTTTTTGAAAAGCTTATTCCATACATATCCTTTAATTTTTTTATTCCTTAATATTGAATAAAAACATTCTGATTTACTTAATATTTTAATTTTTTTAATTTTATCGTTTAATGAAAACTCTTTTTTTGAATAATTACAAATAATTAAATCATTGTCTTTAAAATTATTATACATTATTTTTAAATAATTTTTGTGTACTATGTCATCTGAATCTATGAAACAGATAATATTTCCATTTGAATTGACTAGACCTATGTTCCTTGCTGTACTGATATTTCTTTCCTTAATGTTATAATAATGTATAAACTTATATTTATTTGAATAATCGATTGCTATTTGTGTTGATAAGTCATCAGAACTATTATTTATAAGCATTATTTCGTAATTATTAATAGTCTGATTTAATATTGCCTCAATACATTTTTTGAGTGTTGATTCACTATTGTAGAAGGGAATAATTATACTTATTAGATCTTTCATATTTTATAAATATCCTTTAATTCAATACTGTGTTTTTTTCTTAAGAAGGTAGAGTAGATAAAACCTCTTGCTTTGTTTGGTAAAATTGCAACTGTAGTTCTAATAAGTATATTTTTTATAAATTGGAATATATTTATATATTTATTCTTTAATAAGTATTTTTGAAAGTCTATAGTAGGTTTTATATATTTTTTTTGACCTCTATTTTTCATTGTATTTGAGTTATTATTAGCTAAAACGATTATTTCTTTTAGGTTTTCAACATAATAATTATTTTTTATTGCATTTGCCCATAATAAATAATCTTCAAAGTAAGGAGTATTTTTATAATTACCCAATTTTAAAATAACCTCCTTTTTAAACATAACACTCATATGATTAAATGGGTTTCTTTTTTTTGTGTATTTTAATATATCTTTATATTCTACTGGAACGCTTCTTAATTTTTTTATATTATTTTCATCGAATTCAAGTATTTGACCACCAAGAATTGTTAGATTCTTATTTTCTTTAAATCTATTTAATTGTAGTTCAAATCTATTAGGTAAAGAAATATCATCAGAGTCCATTCTAGCAATTAAATCGTATTTACAATTTTGAATACCTACATTAAGTGAATAACCAATACCTTTATGTTCAGTTAACTCTATAGTTTTTATTTTATATTTTTTTAAAACATCATTAAGTTCCTTAGTAAATATCCCATCTTTAACTATTACTATTTCATTTGGCTTTACTGTTTGATTTGTAATGCTGTCAAGGGCCCTCTTTAAATTTGATGGCCTCTCCATATTGCTTACAGGCATCAATACTGAGAATTTATTCATTTTGAGCCTCTATTAAGTTGTTCAGCAACAGGAATAATATTAGAGTTTTTTGTCGCATATTTACAATAAGAACAAGCAGAAATAGGTGAGTTTCTAAAAATATACTTTTTTAATAATTTTTTATTTAATTTATCATCATTATTTATTAAATCTATATATTCACTTTTATTATCTTTTATTAAACCTAAGTCAATGCCATGTGCTAATCTTGGACAATAATATAACTTCCCATTTAAAATGCTTTTACAATTTATACTACAATAAAAAAATTGTTTACTTATATCATTTTTATATTTTTTTAATTCACCGTAATCTTGCCATAATCTTATAAAACTTCCAGAGTAAAAATTTATGTTATTATTTTCACAAAATTTTATAAGTTCGTCTAATTTTTTTGAATACTCACCATAATCACTAATTTCTATTACCACTTTATTATCTTTTAAACATTCGATTAATTCTTTATCCTTAGGAATTAGTGTGCCATTCGTAACTATGACAATTTGTTTAATTTTTTCAGAGTTTAGTTCTTTTAAAATGAATTTTAAATTTGGATTACAAAATGGTTCTCCACCTAATATTCTAAACATTTTTATTTCATTACAACAATTAAGTAGCTTTTGTATAGATTTTTTCATTACATTTAAATCTACATCATATGGCTTATCATATTTAGGCATTAGATTAGCGCAGTCTTTACATCTTAATGTACATTTTGTAGTAATTACGAGTTCAATATAGTTTAGGGATAAATAATTATTAAATATTTTTTTTAATATAGTTATTAAATTATCTTGAGAGCCTAAATAATATTGTAATTTCTTTTTTGTTGATTTCTTTTTTACAAAATTAAAATTACCCTCTTTGATAATCCAAATATAAATATAAGGTTTTAAGAAATGTTTAATTAAAACTTTTCTTTTTTTATTAAGTTTATAGAATTCTCTTTGCTTTAAGATTTTTATATATTTTTTTAAATCATCTTTATTTAAAAAGAATGATAAAGTTTTTATCCAATAACATATTGAATCTCTGAATACCTTTGCTTGTCTATCGTCTTTATAATCTATAATAAATTTTTCATATGAGTTTATACATACATCGATAATTTTTTCATAATCATATTCAAAAAAAGATTTGTAGTATTTTTTCATATCATTTTCTAATTGTCTTAAACATTTATTGCAGTCTTCATACATCATATACCACCTATACAAATTATATCATAAGTGTATTTTTGTATCAAGCAAATTAAAAGTTTTTTTCAATATTTAAAGTTGTCTTTTTTTGTTTTATTAATAACACAAAATAATATAAATTTACTGGTTACTTTGATAAATATTTATTCTATAAAAAAATATTTATTAAAATAGGAAAGTGTGTTAAAATAAAATAAGTAATTAATTTGTGAAGTAGGGGATAAATATGAGTAATAAAAGAATTTTATGGTTAGATATTGTTAAGATATTTGCTTGTTTTGGTGTAATTATTAACCATAGTTTGGATCAATTTTTTATGGGACTTATAAGTCCTTCTAGACCTATTAGTTTTTTCTTTTGTATAATTCAATACTCTTTTGCAAGAATAGCTGTTCCACTTTTTTTAATGACTACAGGTGTATTATTATTTGAAAAAGATTATAAATTTAAAGATGTTTTAAGAAGGATAATAAGAATACTAATACCATTAATAATTGTTACTATAATTGCTAATTATAAAATTGAATGGGTTGAATCCTATTCTATAAAGAAATTTTTCGAGGAACCTATACTTGCGGCTTATTGGTATTTATATGCTCTAGTAGGGCTATACTTAATAACACCAATAGCGCAAAAACTTATTAAAACATTTGAAAAAAAAGACTTTATATATTTATTTATAATTTGTTTTATTATTCCAGGTATAATAAATTATTTAGAAGTATTTAACATTATCAAAATATCTCATTTCTTTGAAAGTACTTTTATTTCTTCATTACTTGTATATTCAATTATAGGTGTTTATTTAAAAAAGTTAGAAAAAAATAAAAAGAATAGAAATTTAGCTTGGGTAATATTTTTAAGTTCTAGTTTTTCATATATTTTGTTGTTTTCAACATCATATTTGAATAATGGTTATATGATATCGATTTATCAAGATTGTTCAAATCTTTTTGTTGGTTTAATGTCGGTTTCAGCATTTTACTTATTTAGGTATTATTTTGAAGATAAAAAAATGAAATTGGAAAATATTATTGTGAATATTAGTTTAACAACTTTTGGTGTATATTTAATTCATATGTTATTTCAAACAGATATAATTGATTCAAAATTTATTATGAATATTTTTAGTACAAATCATTTAGTTGCAGTCGCTATATCCGAACTTTTAATTTTCTCAATATGTAGTGTATGTATTTACCTGATAAGGAAAATACCAGTAGTAAAAAAATTTTTATAAAACTTTTGGAGGCAGGTATGTGTTTTAAATTTTCTGTTTTAGTCACTGTATATAATAAAGAACAATATTTAAAAAAATGTTTGGATTCTATTGTTAATCAAACATATAAAAATTTTGATGTTATTATTGTTGATGATGGTTCAACAGATAAAGGTAAAAAAATTATAGATAAATATATGTTAAAAAACAATAATATAAAATATTTTTATCAAGATAATAAAGGTGTATCATGTGCAAGAAATGAATGCATAAAACATGTAACAAATGATTATTTTTTATTTGTTGATGCAGACGATTATATTGATACAAATTTACTTTATAATCTGAATAAAGAACTTTGTAAAGATTCTAATTTAGATGTTTTAAGTTTTAATATGACTGAAGTTAGTGAAGAAAATAAAATAATAAGAGTATTAGAAAAAGCTTCTTTTGAAAAATGTACAGGTGAGGATGCATTTATTAAGTATATACTTAATGATAATTATGTATATTTTGATACACCTTGGGGATATGTTTATAATACGGCATTTTGGAAGAAAAATAGGTTTGAATATATTGAAGGTAAAGTTCATGAGGACTCACTTCTAACTCCAATTGTAATATTAAGTGCTTCTAGCGTAGTATCCACAAAAATTCAGGGCTATTATTATGTACAAAGTTTAAATAGCATTACTAGGGTTTACGATCCTGATATATTAGATAAAAGGATAAACGATATATTTAATAATTATAGGATTTTAATTGATTTTGTTAATTCTTGTGAATTAAGGGAAGAAAGTAGAGTATATATATTGAGGCATTTTGCTTATGTTTTGTTAAAGATACCATATCATTTTAATTTAAAGGATAAAAAAAATTATTTTAAAAAAATGAAACAGATAAAATTTTATAAACTTATTTATCCAAAAATTGGAAGAGTAAAATCTAAGATATCAAAAGTAATTGCTTTTATTAATATTAAACTATTTTATTATATATATAAATCATTTGAAAAAAAATCTATATTTATTATATGAAAGGAAATATATTTTAATGAATGTTATTGAAGTAAAGAATTTGACAAAAGTATTTAAAATTTATAAAGATAAAAAAAGAACTTTAAAACAAAAAATTATTTTTAGAAAAAAGGATGTTTTTGAACAACGATTAGTTTTAGATAATTTAAATTTAAAAATTAAAAGTGGAGAAGTATTATTATTGTTAGGGAATAATGGAAGTGGTAAGTCAACATTATTAAAAATTATTTCTAAAGTTTTGTCCCCAACAAATGGTGCTGTGAAAACCAAGGGTAAGATATGTGCAATAATAGAACTTGGTGCTGGATTTCATCAAGATTTTACGGGAAGGGAAAATATATATTTTAATGGCTCAATATATGGTTTATCTAAAGAAGAAATTGAAAATAAAATGGATAGTATTATAGAATTTTCTGAACTGGAAAATTTTATTGATACACCAATAAGGACCTATTCATCTGGAATGGTAATTAGACTTGCGTTTTCTATTGCAGTTAACATAGAAGCAGATATTTATTTATTTGATGAAGTTTTAGCTGTAGGGGATTATCATTTTCAAAAAAAATGTTTAGAAAAAATTGAAGAGTTAAAAAAAAGAAAAAAAACAATTATTATTGTTAGTCATAATTTATATTTAGTTAAGGATATTGCTACAAAAGCGGTATGGCTAAGTAAAGGAAAAATATGTGAAGAGGGAAATATTGATAATATAGTTGAAAAATATTTAAGGGATAGTGATAATATTGAAGAACATTTTAAATTATAAATATTTTTTAATATCAAATATAAAAAAAGATATTAATGCTAAATATAAGGGATCAATTTTAGGTTTACTTTGGACTTTTATAAATCCCTTATTGTTAACTTTTGTATATTATTTTATATTTTCAAGTATATTAAAATCTAAAGAGGATAACTATATTACTTTCTTACTTGTTGGAGTACTTAGTTGGAACTATTTTTATAGGGGAATATTAAATGGTACAAATTCAATAATTTCTAATGGGAATTTATTAAAAAAAATCTATTTTCCTAAAGTAATCTTACCACTTACAATATCAATAACTGAACTTATTAATTTTTTAATTTCGATTTTAATAGTATTAATATTTATTATTTTTACCGGTGTAGGCTTTAGTATTCATTTTATATTTTTTGTAGTAATTGTATTTATACAATTTCTATTAATGTTTGGAATAATGCTTATTACATGTACACTTAATGTATTTTTTAGAGATATAGAACATATTGCTGGTTTTATTTTAAATCTTTCTTATTATATTACTCCAGTTTTTTATGCTACTGATTTATTTAAAGGATCACAATTTGAAATTTTTATTAAATTAAATCCTATGACTACTATAATAGAGTCTTATAGAGATGTATTAATTAATCATAGTTTTCCTAATTTTCTTAATTTGGGATTAGTATTTCTATTTAGTTTATGTATATTATTTATAGGTAGTTTAATTTTTAAAAAATTACAAAATAAATTTATAGAAGAGTTATAAAATTTAGATTTGTAGTTTTTTATATACATTATCTTCTTTATTTAAAAATAGAATAGATTTATTGATAATAAAAGTATAGTATAGTATATATATATATTATGATATGATAGATAAAATGTGTTTTTATGAACAAAATATAATATTAAGGTTAGAGTAAAAAATCAACTTTTTTCAATAAAAATTGAGTCAATAAACTAGTAAATTTGAAAAAATAATGTAAATATTAAAAATATTTTCTTTTTTTCTTGTAAAATAGTATAAAATATGCTAAAATTTAAATGTAATATAGGTGATTATATGAATAGTCAAGGTTTTACATTAATTGAACTTACAGCAATTATAGTAGTTTTAGCGGCAATATTTTTAGTAAGTTTTCCTACTTTATTAAATGTAACTAAAAAAGATAGCGATAATCAATATGAGAAAATGAAGGATGATTTATGTTTAGCTGGTAAGTCTTATATATATTCAAATTTAGGTGATTTTGATGAAATTTCAACTATTGGTAGTGAAATAAAGATTCAGATACAGGATTTAATAGAATATGGAAGTATAGAGGATAGAATAAATGTAAACACACAAAAATCTATTAGTAAAGATTTATTAATATATACAGTATTAGAGGACTATACATTAGATTGTAAATATAATGAGAAAGGTTAAAAGAAGGGTTAATATGTTAAAAGCAGGTCAAATAGTAAAATTAAGTGATAATAAAGAGTATATAGTAATTAATAGGATGGATATTCATAGTATTAATTATGTTTATCTAATGACAACTTCTAAGCCTTTAGAAATTGTTATAGCAACTGAAAAAGAAAAAGATGGAAAAGTCGTTTTGAAAGAAATAAAAGATAATGATGAACTAGATTATGTATTAAGTCAAATTGCTTTTTCAAAGGATAATAATTAGGAGTAAGGGAGGTCAAAAGAATGCAAGATACTTTAAAAATAATAGATTTAATAATGAAACCTTATTATGATAAATTAAAAGAAAATGAAGAACTTTTTAATATGCCTTCAAGAGAGAAAGTAAGAATAGAAAGTGAATTAAAAAGATTAAAAGAAGAAAGAATTATACAATCAAATAATTTAAAGATGCAATTGGAGCAGTTAAGAAATAATAAAGAGTCAGAAATAAATGAATATATTTCAGAGTATTTTTTACCTGAAGATGTTTATCAAAATGATAAATTTGATAAATTAGAAAAATTAAAAGAAAGACAAATATATGAAAATAAAATTGATGAATTAACTCATAGATTGTATGAAATATCTGAAAAAGAAAAAGAGATAAAAGAAGTAACAAAACAACTTAGGGAACTTAGAGCAAATAGAGGAAATGAGAAAAAAGAGTTTGTTTCAAGTAAGGTTGTTGGTAATGATCCAAATACAGGTAAAGTTGTATCTGCAAATTTTGATCATATATATCGTCAAAATGAAAGTTCTTTAATTTCTAAACTTATTGAACTTACAGGTGAAGTAGAAGAAAGGGAATCTTTAGAATCAGAATTAAGAAACTTAAAATCATACGTTCATAAGGAATTAATTTCAACAGAATCTATGAAACGTGTTCCAATAGATAAATTAGAGGAAGAATATAGTAAAAGGGAACAAAGTCTAGTTTCTTCTATAGAAAAACTTTCTAAGGAATCAGATGAAGAGATTGAATTAAAACAGGAACTTGAATTATTGCCTAAAAGACCAAATTATGATAGAGTTTATAAAAAGGAATTGACTGAACTAAAAATAGAATTAGGAATATCTTTATCTAATGAAAGAATAAGATTAAAGACTATATTAGCTATAAAAGAGGAAGAAAAAAATAAAATCATGGATATATACCATGAAAGGGAACAATTTCAAAATGGGTTAATCGAGGAACAACAAAAGAAATTAGATGAGATAAGGGCACAATTAACAGATTTAAAAACTGTATATGATGAGAATGGGCGTGCAATAAATGAAGCCGAGCGTAGTGTTTTGGTAAATAGGAATAATGCGATTGCAATGGAAATAAAACGAATAAAATCGCAAAGTCTTTTAGATAAAGATAAACAATCTGAGTTAGATTTATTAAATAGTGAAATAAATACTTTATTAAGAACTTTATCTGAAATTGAGAAAAATAGTAAAATAGTTGCCTTAACAAAAGAAGACGGGGATATGCTTGTCGCAGAACTTACTTCAGAAGAATTAGCGGAATATGATAGAAGAAAATCTGCTAAAAGTATAGAACAAAATAGAAATTTAGCAAATTTTGATCTTGAGAGACAGTCAATTAATTATAGTAATACAACAGTAAATTCAAATAGAACTGAGATGCCTCCAAGATTAGAAGAATCTAGGGTTGATTTGGGTAAAAGCGAAGAGGCTATTATTGCGCCTACATCAGCACCTTCAATTAGTGTAGATAGTGTTTCTGATATTGATGATGCAACTCTTGATATAGATGAATCTTTAGAAAATTCAGAGGAAACTGTAATCAATGAAGAACTACCAGAGGCAATAATTGAGAATAAGGAACAAAATGAGCAAAACTATCAAGATACTTCTGAGGTAGAAACTATAGGTGAAACTGTTCAACAACCAAATAAAGAACCATTTTTTGAAGTAAATATTAATTATGATGATGTTGATAGTAATGATAGTGTTAATCCTGATACTAACAGTAATAGTGATGATTATTATAATCCAAGTGATGTACCAAGTGATTTAGTGCCAGTGGAAGATCTTACTTATAATGATGCAGCTATTGATGGTAATAAAATTATAGTTGATGATATGAAAAATCTTGTTCAGATTATGTATCAAGACATCATTTCTAATATTGATAGTATAGATACTGTCAGACTAAATCCAAGTGAAACTGATAATTCTAAATTATATTTTAGTTCTAAAGATGATGAATCAAAATATTATTTTGAAGGTGCAATTTCACCAAGTAGGGTAAAAGATAGAATTGAATATCTCTATGGCGAGTATGTAAGTGAAGATGACATTATGGATGCTTTTAATAAGTACCCTGAGGTTTCTAAAGGAAGAACTTATGAGGTTACAGAAACTAATAAATTGTTTAGTGTTTCAGAATCTAAAATTAGGGAAATATATCGAGAGTTTAAAAAATGTAGTATTATAAGATTAGAAAAGACCGAAGACCAAGGCATGAAAGTTTCAACAAAAGAGGCTACTAGTAGGGATCTTATTCCTTCAGGGAATGTAGAAACTAGTCTAAATGAGGGAGATTACATACGTAAAGTCGATCTTATGGCTGCATTACAAAAAACTCTAAAATTGGAATTATTTAAGACTCTTTCTAGTAAAATGAGAAGTACAGTACAAAGTAATGTATCTGATGATTTTGATGATGTAGAGATTGATATGTCAGATGAATTACCAAATGGAAAACACAGATAGAAGACCAGCTCTTCTATTTTTGTTTGAATTTTTAATTTATTATTTAAAATCAAATTTATTTTTGATATACTATATATAGGTGGTAGTATGGACTCTAAAATAAAAACACTTATACAAAAATTAAATTTATCAGATACTTGTGTATCTGATTTAAATGGTGCTAATCTAATAAAAATAATTGGAAATAAAGAAAAAACAAAATATAATTTTTATATAGAATTAGAAACTAATATGAAAGTAGAAAGTTATTTAGAATTTATAGAAAAATTAAAGAATTCTTTTGATGGTATTAATGATGTAAGTGCAATATTTGGTGTAAAAAATATTAATAGTGAGTTAATTATAGATTATTTTAAAGTTATAATAGATTATTATACTAAAGATAGCATAATGCTAGGGATGTTTAAACATAGTAAAATGGAAATATTAGAGAATATTTTAAAAATATATGTAAATAATGTAGCAGAATTAAAAAGGTTAGAAGAATTTAAATTAAAGATAGAGGAGTATTTTGATAGACTTGGATATAAGAATATAAAATTAGATATTACTTTAGATGAAGAAGAAATATCTAATGAAGAGGAAAATTCTAATTTTGAAATTAATACAGTTAGTGTAGATTTATCTAGGATAAATGAAACTCCTAAAGAAGAAAAGTTTGAACCTAGTTGGAAGAAAAATTATACTCCAAAAAGAATAGAAACTGTAGATGACCCAAATGTTATTTTGGGTAGAGTTATAGATACCTCTGTAATTAGAATGGATACTATAGTTGGTAAAACTCCGCTTGTAACTATAGAGGCTGAAATATTTGGACTTGAGGTTAAAGAAACAAAAACAGACCTTAGAATATTTACTTTAAAAGTTACTGATAGAACAGATAGTATATATGCAAAAATATTTGTTAATGGTGAAGAGGAAACTAATAGATTATCTAAGTTACTTAAAACAGGAAAATGGTATAAATTTAGGGGGTCTATTAAAGAAGATAAATTTTCTTTAGAGGATTCATTAAATATAATGGATATTAATATAAGTGAACATGTAGAAGAAAAGATAATAGATGATGCACCTATAAAAAGGGTAGAACTACATGCTCATACTATGATGAGTCAAATGGATGGTGTAACAAAGTTAGATTTGAATAAACACACTTGTGAACTTGTAAGTAGAGCTATAGATATGGGATATAGAGGTGTTGCTATAACAGATCACAGTGGTTGTCAAGCATTTCCGATAGCGTATGGTATAATAAGTTCATATAATAAAAAAATAGAAGATCCTAAAGAACACTTTAAAGGATTATATGGTGTAGAATTAACTCTTGTAGATGATACAGTAAATATAGTTGTTAGATCTCGTGACTATCCCCTTAATGGAACAACTTATGTAGTATTCGATACTGAAACAACTGGTTTTAATGCAGCTGGTGGAGATCAGATGATTGAAATAGGTGCGGTTAAAATTTGTGATGGAAATATTGTTGATAGATTTGATGAACTAATTGATCCAAAAAGACATATACCTGATAGAATTACAGAACTTACTTGTATTACCGATGATATGGTTAAAGGAAAAGATAATGAAGAAGAAGTAACTAAAAAATTCTTAAAATGGGCTGGAGATTTACCAATGGTAGCTCATAATGCTAAATTCGATATTTCATTTATTGAAATGTCAATGAGAAAATATAATTTAGGAGAATTTACAAATACGGTTATAGATACCTTAGAACTCTCAAGAACACTCGATCAAGGATTTGCTCGTCATGGTTTATCTGCTCTTGTAAAAAGGTATAATGTGCCTTGGGAAGAAGATGCTCATCATAGGGCTGATTATGATGCTGAAGGTACTGCTTTGGTATTTAGTAAAATGTTACAAAAATTAACTTCTCAAAATTTTAAGACTATATTAGATTTAGATAAGTTAATATCTAAAGATGAAATATATAAGTTTGGTAGAACGTTCCATTTTAATGCAATAGCTTTAAACAAGGTGGGACTTAAAAATTTATTTAAGATTATATCACTTGCTAATACAACATATCTTTATAAAACTCCAAGAATTCTTAGAAGTAAGTTACAGGAACTAAGAGAGGGATTATTAATAGGTAGTGGTTGTTATGAGTCAGAAGTATTTATTGAAGCAAGAAGTAAAGAAGGTGAAGAACTTACAAATATAATTAATTTTTATGATTATGTTGAGGTTCAACCACCTGAAGTGTATAATCATTTAATACAAACTGGGGATTTTAAAGATGAATTTGAACTTCAGAATCATATTAGAAAAATTGTAAATGCGACAATAGATGCTGGAAAAATAATGGTTGCTACAGGAGATGTACATCATTTTACAAGAGAAGATAGAATTTATAGGGAAATAATTGTAAATCAAAAAGTCCCAGGTGGTGGAAGACATCCTCTTGCTAAAAATAGTATAACTAAAATTCCATCACAACATTTTCGTACAACACGTGAGATGTTAGAAGATTTTGAATTTTTAGGCAGTGATCTTGCAGAGAAAATAGTAGTTACTAATACTAATAAAGTACTTGATATGGTAGAAGAAATTGAAGTAATAATAGATACTGGTGGTATTCCATTTTCGCCAAGGGTAAAAAGTGATGATGGTAAAAGTTATTTGGATTGCCCACGTGTTGTAACGGATTTAGTTTATGGTAAGGCATCAGAGTGGTATGGGGAAAATTTGCCACATAATATAGAAGGAAGAATTGCAACTGAATTATATGGTGATATTGTATATAAATGTTGTAGTGAAAATGTAAAAAAAGAAAAACCAAATCTTGAGGGTGAAGAACTTGAAAATCAAATATATTCAAATGTTCATAAGATTATACTTGAAGGTTTTGATTCTGTAAAGGAAAAATTAAAAGGGTATATTAAAGATAGGTGGACAGAAGAAGATGGAGAGTTGGATGATAAATCTTTAGAAAAGAAATTAAAGAAAAATCTAGGTGGTATAATAGGTGGGGGATTCGATCCAATATACTTAATTGCCCAAAGACTTGTTAAACATTCTAATGATGATGGATATTTAGTTGGTTCACGTGGATCTGTAGGTTCTAGTTTTGTCGCAACTATGATGGGTATTACAGAAGTTAATCCTCTTCCAGCCCACTACAGATGTTTAAAATGTAAACATAGTATATTTAAAGATGATGATGGTAATGAGTTAGGTGCAACTTACTCAAGTGGATTTGATCTTCCAGACAAAAATTGTCCAAACTGTGGAGAATCTATGTATAAAGATGGACAGGATATGCCATTTGCTACATTCTTAGGATTTAATGCTGATAAAGTTCCAGATATAGACCTTAACTTTTCAGATTTAAATCAAGCATCTGCACATGAATATACTAAGGTACTATTTGGTGTGGATAATGTATATAGAGCAGGAACTATTGGTACAGTTGCTGATAAAACTGCATTTGGATTTGTTAAGGGCTATTGTGAAGATAAAAATATTGTTATGCGTACTGCAGAAGTAGAAAGGCTTGCAATAGGTTGTACAGGTGTAAAAAGAACAACAGGACAGCATCCAGGTGGTATAGTAGTAGTGCCAGATTATATGGATGTATCAGACTTTACTCCTTTCCAATTTCCAGCAGAAGATCCAACAAGTCCTTGGAGAACAACACACTTTGATTATCATGCTATCGATCAAGATTTGCTTAAACTAGATATTTTAGGACATTCTGATCCAACACAACTTCGTATGATTCAGGATTTAACAGGTATGGATATATTAACAGTACCTCTTGATGATAAAGATACTATGAGTATATTTACAAGTACTAAAGCACTTAGTGTAACTAATGAACAAATTATGTGTACAACTGGAACACTTGGTATACCCGAATTTGGAACACCATTTACTATTGGGATGGTTGCAGAAACTAAGCCGACAACTTTTGCTGAGTTGATAAAAATATCAGGTTTATCTCACGGAACTGATGTTTGGCTTGGTAATGCTCAAGAATTAATAAAAAATAATATAGTACCATTTAAAGAAGTTATAGGTTGTCGTGATGATATCATGGTTTATCTTATGTATAAAGGTGTAGAACCAATAAAGGCTTTCAAAATAATGGAATTTGTTCGTAAAGGTAGGGCGTCAAAGGATCCTGAAACCTGGGCGACACATAAGGAAACAATGGAAAAAGCTGGAATAGAGAAATGGTTTATTGATTCATGTGGAAAAATAAAATACATGTTCCCTAAGGCGCATGCAGCAGCATATGTTATAAGTGCTTTTAGAATTGCATGGTATAAGGTTCATATGCCAGTATACTTTTATGCATCATGGCTTACATCAAAGGCAACTGATGTAGATGTTGAAGTAATGATTAAAGGGTATGATGCTATAAAAAATAAAATTATTGAAATACAAAATAAAGGGTATGAAGCTACAAATAAGGAACTTGGTCAACTTGAAAGTTTAAAAGTTTGTTTAGAAGCAACAGCTCGTGGTATTAAATTTTTGCCAGTTGATTTAGATAAGAGTAATGCAACTGTATGGGGTGTAAGAGATGATACTTCAATTTATCCACCATTTTCAAGCATTGATGGACTTGGCGATACAGTTGCAAATAATATAGTTGAAGAAAGAGATAAAAGGCCATTTTTAAGTATAGAGGAAGTTCAATATAGAGCTAAAGTTTCAGGTACTCTTATAGATAGAATGAAACTTATGGGTATTTTTAATGGTATGAGTGAATCTAATCAACTTAGTTTATTTGATTAAAGAAAGTATTAAACTTTCTTTTTATATAAACTTAAAAAATATATATAGTAATATTAAAAGTTTTATGTTACAATAATAATGGAGGTATAACAATGAAAAAAATATTTATAGTAATGGCAGTATTTACATTATTAGTAACAGGATGTGGATGCTCTAAAAAAGAAGAAAAGAAAGAAAATAAACCAGCTGAAATTAATAAGGATATATCTAGTTTTGATGAACAAACTAAAGATGGAATAACTGTAAGTGATTTAAATTTAAATTATGAAAACGGTTTTACTCAAGTTTATGCTACAATTAAAAATACAAAATCAGAGGATGTTAAGGCAAATGATGTAAGTATATTCTTATATGATAAAGATGGAAATAAAATGAGTGAGATATTCTGTTATATAGGTGGTTCTTTAAAAGCTGATAAAGAAGAAATATGCCAAACTGCAATAACTAGTAATGTAGCAGATGCTAAAAGTTTTGATTTTAAAGTAAATGAATAATAAGTTTTATTAAATTAGATTAGAATGTAAGTTCTAATCTAATTTTTTATGTAAGTTTAAATTAAAAAAAATACTATTGAAAAAAGAAAAAATAAGTGATAGAATAAAATAGTAG
>CAJTZY010000003.1:0-75039 GCA_910584085.1 uncultured Bacilli bacterium
TAGATGTAGTATATTTAATTTAGAAGATAGTTTTAAAAGATATAAAAATAAATTATCAGAATATCCAAAATTTAAAAGTAAAAATAAAAGTAAGAGTATTTATAGAACAAATAATATAACAAGTACATATAAAGGTAAAACATATAACAGTATAGAAATAGACTTAAATAAAAGAATAATAAAATTACCAAAATTAAAAAAAGTTAGTATTAGAGGATATAGAAAATTAAAAAGCATAAATGGAAGAATAATAAATGCAACAGTATATAAAGAAGCAAATAAATATTATATAAGTATATGTGCAAGAGAATATATAAAAGTTCCAAATATTATACCTACTAAAATAGTAGGTATAGATTTAGGAATAAAAGATTTAGTAATAACAAGTGATGGAATAACAATAGAAAATAAAAAATATATAAACAAATATGAAAGAAAATTAAAAGGACTTAACAGATGGCTTTCAAGAAGTAAAGTAGGAAGTAAGAATAGATATAAAATAATAAGAAAACTTCAAACAGTATATAGAAAGTTAAAAAATGCAAGAAAATATCTCATACACAGTATAAGTAATAAATTAACTTTAGAAAACGATATAATAATAACAGAAAACCTAAAAATAAATAAAATGGTACAAAACAAAAATCTTTCAAAAAAAATCTATGATGCAAGTTGGTATGAACTAATAAGGCAGTTAGAATACAAAACAAAATGGAGAGGGAAGCAACTATATAAAATAGATACATATTATCCAAGTAGTCAAATATGTTCAAGATGTGGATATCAGGAAGTAAAAATAAAAAATTTAAATATAAGAGAGTGGGAATGCCCTGAATGTACTAACCATAATAGTAGAGATATAAATGCGAGTATAAATATAATGTTTGAAGGAGTTAAACAACTAATAAAAGAATACGAACTTCAGTCAATTTAAATTTTGAGAGTTAAATATAATTAGGGTAGCGACTATCCGAAATTGGTCTATGGAGAAGCAAAAGTTTCAATGAAGTAGAAATGTATGACCATGAGGTCATACGGGTCAAAATTTATTTTTGACTTTGTTCTTACTCACTAAAAGATGAAAAAAGTCCATTTAAAAGATTTCTTAAAATATACCTTAAAGTATGTTTAATAATGATAGTATTCTTAACTTTAGTATTTGGATTAATATTTATATTGTAAAAAGGTATGATTATATTTTTTTTCTTTGTTTCAATGTAAAACTTATTAGAAATTAAGTATATATTATTAACTTTTTAAAAAATTGAGTTATAATAAAATTAGTAGTTGATAAAGAAGTGTGGTATGGGTGAAAAAAATATTTAAAAAGAAATTAATAATAATTTATCTAATAATTTTATTTATTGTTGTAATTGTCAATATTTTTTATTTATATTTATCAAGTTCATTAAAAATAACTGGAAAAAATAATATAGAAATAAATTATGGTGAGAAATATAAGGATGAAGGTGCAACATTCAAAATATTTAAATCTAATTTATCTAAAAAAATAAAAGTAAAAACTAATATAAATTATGAAAAAATAGGTAAATATAAAATAACATATTCCGCTAAGTATTTAATCTTCAATATAAAAAAAGAGAGGATAGTTAATATAATAGATAGTAAACCTCCAACAATTATTTTAAAGGGTGAAAATCAAATTAATGTATGTCCTGATTCAATCTATAAAGAGGTTGGATATAAGGCTATAGACGAATATGATGGAGATATAACAGATAAAGTTAAAAAGAATATTGACGGGCATGGAAATATTATATATGAAGTAAGCGATTCTAGTGGCAATAAAACAAGTATAAAAAGAAAAATAGAAACAAAAGATAATGAATCACCCAAAATTAAACTTAAGGGTAATTCAACTATCTATATTAGATTAAATACAAATTATCAGGATTATGGTTATGAAGTAACTGATAACTGTGATGACTTACCTAAAGTAGAGGTAATAAACAATTTAGATACTGCTAGACTCGGAACATATACTATTACTTATAAAGCAATAGATTCATCAAATAATACTTCTAGTATTACTAGAAATATTATAGTATATGATGATAAAAAAGAAGGAATAGTTTATTTAACATTTGATGATGGTCCAAGTGGTACAGGTTCAACTGAAAAAATATTAAATGTTTTAAAAAATCATGGGGTAAAAGCAACATTCTTTGTTACAAGTAATGGACCGGATTCTCTAATAACAAGAGCCTATAATGAGGGACATAAAATCGCACTTCACACAAGTACACATAAATATAGTTATGTATATGCAAGTGTTGATAATTATTTTGAAGATTTAAAAACCGTACAAAATAGAGTTTATAGATTAACTGGAGAATATTCTAAAATAATTAGATTTCCAGGAGGAAGTAATAATACAGTAAGTAATAGATATTCAAATGGAATTATGGACATACTAACTAAAGAAGTAATAAAAGAGGGCTATTCATATTTTGATTGGAATGTTTCAAGTGGAGATGCAGGTGAATGTTCAACACCAGAATGTGTATATAATAATGTTATAAATGGACTTTCTAAAAATAGAATTAATGTAATTTTGATGCACGATATTAAAATGTTTACGGCTGATGCACTAGATAACATAATAGAATATTGTAAACTAAATGGATATACATTTAAAGCTATAGATGAAACTACATATCCAGTAAGATTTAAATAAGGGAGGACACATGAAGAATATAATAGTTAATATAGAAAATAAATCAGATATATATGAAAAATATAATAATACTTTATCAAGGGATCTTATAAATTATTTAATAAGAGAAAGTAAATTTGTACATGATAGTATAAAAATTACAATAAACACTAATATAAAACTAGATAATATAGAAACATTTATAAAAGATGGATTAAAAAATACTTATAATGAAACTAGAATAATTGATAGAGCCCATAATATTAAACAACTATTATTACTTCTTATTGGCACAATATTTTTAATAATCTCAACACTTACATTTAACATTATAAAAGAAATAATAATAATTGCTGGATGGGTTGCTATATGGGAAGTTGTTGATATATCTTTAAATGTAGATAGCGAATTAAAACTAACTAGAAAACTTATAAAAAAGCTTATTAACTGTAAAATTGAAGTAAATGAAATATAAAATAAGTAAATATAAAAAAAATAATGATATAATAAAATGGGTGATAAATTGAATAAGATAATGAAAATATTAAGCATAAATATTCTTTTAATAATATTGGCTACGGGATGTGGTAAAAAAAAATATATTACATGTACCAATTATGTGAAAAATGATGAACAAAACTATATATTAGAATCTAATTATAAAATTTATTATAGGGATAACTATGTAAAAGAGATAGCTATAACAGAAAATTATGCTTCAGAAGTAGATGAAGTTATAGATTATATAGAAGAATATAGAGATTTATTTTATAGTAATCAAAACGATTTATATGGTGGTTATACATACAACTTAAAAAAATTAGATAACCGTATAATAGTAGATATATTAGTAAATTTAGAATCATTAGATGTCAAAGAAATGGTAAAAGATGGATATTTAGATAAAAATTATACTATTAATAATAAATTAACAGTTACAGGTGCGAAGTATTTTTATTCATCTATTGGTGCTATATGTGAAGAAAAATAAGAAAGGAATGATAATTATGAAAATTAAAGATGTTATAGGAAGAGAAATATTAGACTCAAGGGGAAATCCTACGGTTGAGGTAGATGTGATTCTTGAAAATGGAATAGTAGGTAGAGCTGCAGTTCCAAGTGGAGCTTCAACTGGTGTAAGAGAAGCTCTTGAAATGCGTGACGGTGGAAATCGTTACATGGGAAAAGGAGTATTAAATGCAGTAAGTCATGTAAATCAGGAATTAAGAAATCTTGTAATAGGAATGGATGCTAGTAATCAAAAGGAGTTAGATTATGCCATGATTAATTTGGATGGAACTGAAACTAAATCAAGACTTGGTGCAAATGCTATACTTGGCGTATCTATGGCAGCTCTTAAGGCATCATCTATAGAAAGGGGACTACCCCTATATAAATATATAGGTAATGGAAAAACTTTACCTAAACCTATGATGAATATAATAAATGGCGGCGCACATGCGGATAATAGCTTGGATTTTCAAGAATTTATGATAATTCCAAATAGAGATACGATAAAAGAAAGATTAAGAGTTGGGGCTGAAGTATTTCATACGTTAAAAAAAGTTCTAAATGAAAAGGGCCTTGCTACTGGAGTAGGTGATGAAGGTGGTTTTGCACCTAATTTAAAAAATAATACTGAAAGTTTTGAACTTATAATGGAGGCAATAAAAATGGCTGGATATACTCCTGGTACAGATGTAAATTTAGCAATTGATGTTGCCGCTTCTGAATTTTATGAGGATGGAAAATATGTATTAAAAGGTGAAGGCAGAACATTAACTACAGAAGAGTTAGTTGAGTTTTATGTAGAACTTGTAAATAAATATCCAATTATTTCTATAGAGGATCCTGTAGATGAAAACGATTGGGATGGATTTAAATTAATAACAGATAAATTAGGTGATAGAGTACAATTAGTGGGAGATGACCTATTTGTAACTAATAAAAAATGTTTACAAAAGGGAATTGAAATGGGTGCAGGAAATGCTATATTACTTAAAGTAAATCAAATAGGAACCATAACTGAAACTTTAGAAACAATAAATCTTGCAAGACAAAATGGCTATAAAACTATTATATCTCATAGGAGTGGTGAAACAGAAGATACCACTATTGCCCATTTAGCAGTTGGACTTGACCTTGGACAAATTAAAACTGGTTCTATGTCTAGAACAGATAGAATTTGTAAATATAATGAATTGATTAGAATAGAAGAGGAACTATGTAAAGAATAGTTTTCTTTTAGTATTTATAAGAAACTATGATATATAATTTGATAAATTAATACTAAATATACAAAAATTAAAAAATTTAATAGTAAAAATAGCAGAAATTCTAAAAAATGACAACAAAAATTAAAATACTGCAAAAAAATATGCACAAAAAATAAAAAAAGTGATTTGAACATAAAATAGTAATATGTTATAACCTTGTTGGTGATTACATGAACTATTTAAAAAATATAAAAGAATTAATAGAAAATGATATAGTATTAAGAAAGAAAAATAGAATATATGAAGAAAATCATAGATTAAATACATATTTTGAAATAGGAAGACTTATAGTAAATGCGCAAGGTGGAGAAAGAAGAGCAAAATATGGAAATGGACTTATAAAAGAGTGGAGTAATATATTAACCAAAGAATATGGTAAGGGATATGATATATCTAATTTAAAGAGAATGAGGCAATTATATTTAGTGTTTCAAAAAGGTGCTACAGTGTGGCACCAATTGACATGGAGTCATTTAAAATGCGTCTTAAGCTTAAACCCTATTTCGAAAATGAATTATTATATTAATTTATGTATAAAGCAAAATTTAAGTGTAAGGAATTTAGAAGAAAAAATAAAAAATGGAGAATATGAAAGATTAGAGTATAAAGAAAATATAGAACTTATAGATGAAAAGCAAGAATTAACAATAAAAGATATGATAAAAAAACCAATACTTATAAAAACTGATAAAAGAGTTGATAAGCTAAGTGAGAAGGCTTTAAAAAGGTTTATCTTAGAAAAAATAGAAGAATTTTTAATAGAACTTGGTGTAGGATTTGCATTTATAGGTAGTGAGTATAAACTATGGAACTATAGATGTGACTTATTATTTTTTAATACGGAATTAACTTGTTATACAGTTATAGAATTAAAGATAAGAAAGTTAAAACCATCTGATATAGGACAAATAAAATACTATATGAATTACATAGATAAAAATATGAAAAAGGATTATATGAATAAGACAATAGGTATTATACTATGCAGGGAAGATAATGAGAAGTAGTAAAATATGTAACGGATGAGAGAGTACTTATGACAACCTATAATCTAATTAATTCATAAATTTATCACATTTATTTAAAATTTATCATATTTATTTATAAAAAATTGTATAATATTAGTGTAGGTGATTATATGAATAAAAAAACAATACTCTGTGTAGCAGGACTTATTATATTAATTATAACTTTGGGATTTATAATCTCATCAAATAAAGAAAAAACAGTAGAAACAAACAAGATAGAAGCTACAGTTTTAAGCCTAGAGGATGGACTTTTAATTATCCAAAGTAATGATAATATTATTTACACATTTAAGGAAGAAACTGTAAATTTAGTTGTAGGTGATTCTATAGTTTTAGAATATTCAGGATTACTTGATAGAAATAAATCTATTCAAGATGGTGAAGTAATAAGTTATAAAACCATAGAGAAGACTACAAAAGAAAATGGAATTCCTAATGTATATGATGATAATGGAATTTTCAGCACGTACTATGTTCTAGCTAATAACAAATTAAAGGAATTAACACTCGATGAAAAAATAGGTCAAATACTTTTAGTTCGTTATCCAGATAGTGGAGCTATTACTGACTTGAAAAAATATAATTTTGGAGGATTTGTTTTCTTTGAAAAAGACTTTAAAAATAAGACAAAAGAGCAAGTATTATCTATGATAAATGAACTCCAAAAAAATTCTAAAATTCCACTTTTAACAGCAGTAGATGAAGAGGGAGGTAAAGTAGTTAGAGTTAGTAGTAACCCTAACTTAGCAAGTTCTCCATTTAAATCTTCAAGTGAATTATATAAAGATGGTGGATTTGATTTAATAAGAAAAGACACAAAAGAAAAAAGTGCTTTACTAAAAAGTTTAGACCTCAATGTTAATTTAGCGCCTGTTGTCGATGTATCAACTGATCCTAATGATTATATGTATCCAAGAACAATAGGTGAGAATACTTCCATTACAAGTACATTTGCAAAAACTGTTATTGAAGCTAGTAAAGGAACTGGAGTTTCATATACTTTAAAACATTTTCCAGGATACGGAAATAATAAAGATACTCATACAGGAAGTTCAATTGATTCAAGAACCTATGATGATATTATTTCAAAAGATATTCCACCTTTTAAGGCAGGAATAGAGGCAGGTGCTGAAGCAATACTTGTAAGTCATAATATAGTTAGCAGCATAGATCCAGACAATCCTGCATCACTTTCTCCAAGTATACATAATCTACTTAGAAATGAGTTAGATTTTACTGGAATTATTATGACAGATGATATATCTATGGGAGCAACTTCATCACTAAGTGATATTGCAGTTAAAGCAGTTTTAGCTGGAAATGATTTAATCATAACAACGGATTATGAACAAAGCTTTAACGAAATAAAAAGTGCTATAAATAATGGAATAATTAGTGAAGAACAAATTAATAAATTAGCATTTAGAGTTATTGCTTGGAAATACTATAAAGGACTTATGATAGAAAATAGTAAATAAAATTAAACGTGGAATCAGGTATTTATAATGATTTTATAACACAAAAGGATAGTAAAAAAATACTATCCTTTTGTGTTATAAAAAATCGATATGCATGATATAATTAATAAAAGAGGTGTTTTATGAATTTTTTGGGTATTATTTTAGGAACAATTATAGGAATAATAATTTTTTTAGGACTTATTGTATTTATAATTTATATGAAAATAAAAAAATTTGGTAGCGATTTAGGATTTGGTAACATAAATGAACTAAAATCATTAATAAAAAATGGCGAATATGAAGCAAAATATAATCATAAAAATGCGACAGGAATGACTAAATTATTACTTCCTAAAATAGTAAAAGATTTTCCTAATTTTAGTGAAAGTGAGTTATATAATAAAGTTGAGGTAAGTTTACTTGCTATATTTAAATCACTAGAAGATAAAAAGGTTAGTAATGTAGATGAATTAACACTTATTAAAGGTAATTTAAAAGAAATAATAGATGACCATAAACAAAATAAAATAAGTGTTTTATATGATGATACTAAATTTCACGCACATGCAATTAAATATTATAAAAAAACTCCAGGAGCCCTTAACATAACTGTTTCAACCTCACTAGAGTATTTTTATGAAAAAAGTATTGATAAAAAAGTAGTAGTAAAAAAAGAAAATTATAAAAAACAAACTTCATATACAACAGAATTTATATATATATATGATCCTGAAAAATATGATTCAAAACAAAACCTAATTGGGGTTAATTGTCCAAATTGTGGCGCACCTGTAAAAAGTTTAAGTGCGAAAGTATGTGCATATTGTAATTCAGGACTTGAAGACATTAATTTAAAACATTGGTATATTAGCTCATATAAAGAAAATTATTAACATTTAAAAAAGAATAAATTTACTTCATAGTTTATTCTTTCTTTTTTCTATGTTATAATTAATGTATATATAAAATTAGGAAGTGAATTATGTTGTTTTTTAAGTTTTTATTTATATTTTGCTTATTTTCAACAGTAGGTTGGGTAATAGAATTAGTATATAGAAGTATAAGTATGAAAAAACTTGTGAATCCAGGATTTATGAGTGGTTGTGTACTTCCAATTTATGGATTTGGAACAATTATTATGTATATAATATGTAATATATTTTCAAAGATGAATTTTAATTTGAAAATACTTCCAATATTTATATTATCATTCATCTTTTTAAGTTTACTTGAGTTTGTAGCTGGGTACTTCTTATTAAAAATATTTCATATTAGATTATGGGATTATTCAAATAAGAAATTTAATTATGAAGGATTTATCTGCTTAGAATTTTCTAATTATTGGGGGCTTTTATCGCTCATTTTTTACCTTTTTATATATCCTTGGCTAAATGATTTTACAACTAATTTTGTAAATAACAATATTTGTTTATTTATACTTGGAATGTATTTTGGAATATTCCTAATAGATTTATGTGCTTCTATTAACCTTTTAAATAAATTGACTAAGTATGCGAATATTGTAAAAGATACAATTGATGTAGAAAGACTAAAATTAGAGGCAAGAAGAAAAGCTAGTAGAAAGAAATTTTTAAATGCAATATATCCATATATTTCTACCAATAAATTTTTGAAAGATAAAATAAAAAATGATAAAATAGATAAGTGATGATGTTTTATGATATACGAATTAGATGGAATAAAGTACGATGTGGTAATAGAAAAAAAGAATAATAAAAATTTATATATAAGAGTTAAGAGTGATATGAAAATTCATGTTACATGTAATTACTTTGTTAGTAAAGGTATGATAAAAAAAGTATTAGATGAAAATGAGAATGCTTTACGAAAAATGGTAAAACAAATTAATAGGGGGATTGAAAAAAATAACAAATTCTTTTATTTAGGACATGAATATGATATAATTATTAGTGAAGATATAAATGAAGTAAAAATAATAGATAATAAAATATTTGCTAAAAATGAAAAAATGTTAAATAAGTGGTACAACAATGAAATTATTAGAATATTTGATGAAAGATACGTCTATGTATTTAATCACTTTAAAGAAAATGTAAAATCCCCAATACTTAAAATTAGGAATATGAAAACGCGTTGGGGTGTATACAATAGAAAAAATCATACGATAACCTTGAACTCTAGATTGATAGAATTTGATATATCAAAAATAGATTATGTTATAATACATGAACTTTCTCACATATTACATTTTAATCACTCTAAAGAATTTTGGGGTGTTGTTAGTAAATATTGTAATAATTATAAAGAAATAAGAAAAGAGATGAGAGAATAAATTATGAAGTATTTAAAAAAAATTATTTGTTTAATTTTATTAATTACAATTCTTTTAATTAAAAATAATAATGTTCAGGCTAAAACACTTGGACAGTTTAAAAGTGAATTAGAAGAAACAGAAACAAAATTAAAAAATAATCAAATTGAAAAAGCAGAGACAGAGGAGGAAATAGCAAACACTAAAGAAAGAATAAACGAATTAAATAGAGAAAAAGTTAGAATTCATGATGAAATGGATAAACTAAATGAGGAAATAGAAACCCTTACTGCTGATATTGAAAAAATGCAAAAAGAGATTAAATCCATCATGAATTATTATCAATTATCAAGTTCAAATTCAATTTATCTAGAATATGTATTTAATGCCTCTAGTCTTACAGATTTTATTTATAGATTAGCGGTTACAGAACAACTTAGTGTATATAGAAAAAATACTATTGATAAGTATAACAAATTAATAGAAGAAATGAAACAAAAAATATCTGATTTAGCAGCAAGACAAGTCGCACTTAATAAACTTGAAGTAGAACTTTCTAATGAACTTGCAAAACTAGGTAATAATTTAGAAAGTATTTCAGAAGCTGCTATTGATATTCAAGATGAAATTAAAGATTTAAAATCAAAAATTAAATTATATGAGGAAACATACAAATGTAAAGACAGTGAAGAAATATCTGCTTGTGAAGATAGATATTATCAAAGTTTAAATGGTTCTGGATCAATGCCATCTGCATATGGATTTTATAGACCGGTAACATCAGGTAGAATAAATGCAAATTATGGATATTCAGATATTTATGGTTCCGCATATCACTACGGAATAGATATAGGTGTATCTCATGGAACCCCAGTCTATTCAATTGCAAATGGTCAAGTAGTTAAGGTAACATATAGATCTAGTTGTGGTGGGAATATGGTATATATCGCACATATAGTTAATGGTGTAAAATATACATCTGGCTATTTCCATCTATCATCTATAAATGTTAAAGAGGGGCAAATTGTAACTTATGATACACTTATAGGATATTCAGGTGGAGCTCCTTGGATTGAATATTGGGATAAATGTTCTACAGGTGCACATCTTCATCTTCAAATGGGAACAGGATTGTATACAAAAGATTACTTATGGTATTCTAATTTCCAAGCTCGTTCATTTAACCCAAGAAATATATTAAATTTCCCAGGATGGGGAGAATGGTTCTCTGGCAGATAAATATCGACAAAAAAACATAGTCATCACTATTAAAATAATAGTGGTGATTTTTTTATGAAAGTAAAATTATTTGATGAATCTCATGAATTAGATTTAGAAAAAAGTATTAATAATTTTTTAAGCAATAATGATGTAGACTTACTAGACATAAAATATGAGGTTGCGGTAACTATTTGTGGTGAAGAACAGATATATTGTTTTAGTGCGATGATAATATATAGGTAAAATTGAATAAATTAAAAAATTTTTGATTATTATAATCATAGAATATTAGAGGAGGGATATCATGTATAATAGTTTTACTGAAGACGCAAGAAGAATACTTATAAGTGCTAAAGAAGAGATGAAAAAATTAAAACATCCTTATGTAGGTAGTGAACATTTAATGCTTGCTATATTAAGGGATAAAAATGAAATAAGTGATAGATTAAAGGATTATGAATTAGACTATGATAGATTAAGACATGAGATAATTGATATAGTAGGAATTGGCAGTAAAGAAGTAGAATGTTTTTTATACACTCCACTTTTAAAAAGAGTTATGGAAAATGCAATTTATGATAGTAAGGAAAATAATAATGGTAAAGTAACAATATCACATTTATTTTCATCACTTTTAGAAGAAGGTGAAGGAATTGCTATTAGAATTCTCATTGGAATGGATATAGATATAGATGATTTATATCAGGAATTTGCGTTTAAATTTCATACAAAAAAAACTAAAAATAAAAAATTGTTAATAGATGAACTCGGTATAGATCTAACAAAAAAGGCTAAAGAAGGTGTCCTGGATTCAGTAGTCGGTAGAGATGATGAAATAAAAATGGTTATTGAAATATTATGCAGAAGGAAGAAAAATAACCCTATACTAATTGGAGAAGCAGGAGTTGGAAAAACTGCAATAGTAGAAGAACTTAGTAGACTTATAAATCTAGGTGAAGTTCCAAATGCACTAAAAAATAAAAGAATAATAAGTTTAGATATGTCATCCACTGTGGCAGGAACTAAATATAGAGGAGAGTTTGAAGAAAGGGTAAATAAAATATTAAAAGAATTAGAAGAAAATGAGGATATAATTTTATTTATAGATGAAATACATACACTAGTTGGTGCAGGAGGCGCAGAGGGGGCAATAGATGCATCTAATATATTTAAACCTGCTTTAGCTAGAAATAAAATGAGATGTATAGGTGCCACAACAACCATGGAATATAAAAAATTTATAACAAGTGATAAGGCACTCGATAGAAGATTTCAAAAAGTAGAAGTAAATGTACCTAATAAAAGTGCAGTAAAGCAAATACTACTAAATGCAAGAGATACTTATTCAAACTTCCACAAAGCCCTAATTTCTGATGAAATAATAGATTATATTATTGAATTATCAGATAAATATATAAAAAACAGATATGAACCAGATAAATCTATAGATATATTAGATGAGGTATGTGCACATGTATCACTAAAAGAAAACAGCAAATTAAAAAAGTATAATACTCTAACTAAAAAATTAAATGAGATATTGAAAACTAAAAAAAGTTATTTACTAAAAAAGGACTATGATAAAGCATCTTTGTATAAAGAAGAAGAAAATAGATTAATGACAAAAATAAATAAACTAGAATTAGAACTTTCAAAAGAAAAAACCAATGTAGTAACTAAAGATGATGTAATAAATGTTGTAAGTAGAAAAAGTAATGTACCAATATATGAATTAAAAGATTTTAATATAGATGATATAAATCGATTTGAAAAAGAGTTAAAACAAAAAATAATAGGTCATGATAAAATAATAGATGAATTAGTAAAAGTGTATAAAAAACTTAAACTGGGACTTAAAGATGATAATATGTGTTATTCAATGATGTTTGTTGGACCTAGTGGAGTTGGAAAAACAGAACTTGCTAAGCTTTTTTCAAAAAAAATAGTTAATAACGTTATAAAACTTGATATGAGTGAATTTAGCGAACCACACCAAATAAGTAAACTGATAGGATCTCCTGCAGGATATGTAGGATATAATGACAATAAAAATATACTAGAAAGTGTTAAAGATAATCCTTTTTCAATACTTATATTAGATGAAATAGAAAAAGCAAACCCTAGTATAATTAATCTTCTATATCAGATACTAGACGATGGTAAATTAAAAGATTCTAAGGGGGAAGATATATATTTCAATAACTCAATGATTATAATGACATCAAATATAGGGTTTAATAAGCAAAATATAGGATTTAATAGTGATAACAAGATAAATAATGAATTAAAAGATAACTTTAGTATACCTTTTATAAATAGAATAGATAATATATTCACCTTTAACTATTTAAATGAATATGATATAAGATATATTATAAATAATAAACTAAAAAAATTAAGAGATAAATATAAAAATAAAAATGTTTCAGTTAAAATAAGTAATACGGTAATAGACGATATAGTTAAATTATCTAATTATCATGAATTTGGAGCCAGAAAAATAGAAAAAATAATAAAAAATAATATAGAAAGTATAATTATAAATGAAATACTAAATGATAAAAAAATAGTAAATATAAAAAATATAGATAATAGTGTAGTAAAAAGCTAGTTTAATAATTTAATGTTATTAAACTTTTTTTATTTAAAACGACAAAAAAAACAAAAATACTTTCCTTTTTTTTAAAATATGTTATAATTAATATTAGGGTGATACTATGGACTCTTTAGAAGCAATTAAAGTAAGCTTAAGAAATAATCCTAATTTAAATAATGAAATAAGAAATAAAATATTTGAATTAATTATAATTTTCCATAAAAAATTACCTGAGGTTAGTTTAGTTAGATTAAACGAAAGATTAAAAAGAGTAAAAATAGGGAAAATAGGAAAATTTGAAAGAAGAGGCACTTATTTCTATGACATTTTTAAAAACGAAATATTGTTTTCTGCTAATATAAGTGGTAATTATGATTTAGATAATTTATTTATGAAAGCAATATTGCAAATGGCTACAAGTACAGATACCTTTACTGGGTTTAATTCAGATGAAAGGCTTAGAGCGCTTAATTTAGCCTATACAGAAATACTTGCTAATTATTTAGTTGGGAATGAAGGGGATTCTGATTTAGAAGAAGAGATGTTAGTTACAAATCTTTTAAGTCATATTGTTGGCAAAGATACTATGTTTAATTCATATTTTACAAATAACGGTGAGCCTATAATTAAGGCTATGCAAGATGCGGAGGTAGGAATGTTATGACTAGTATAGTAAATTTTGAAGACAGATTAAATGATAGAGTAAGTAATGTTATCTTGGAGTCATTAAATAGAATGCATGATGCAAAACAAAATGGTGTATTAGGACCAGATGAACTTTCTAAAATAATTGTTTTAGAAGGGGATCTATTTGCTAATAAAATTAAACAAGGAAGAGTAACTTTTGATGAAATAGAGTCTGCAGAAACATTTGTAACAGGATTTGTGGGACCAAATAAAGATAAATATTTTAGTTATAATCATGCAGATTTAGATAAAGCATCTAAAGCATTTTTAGAGGGTACTTTCTTTGCAAGAGAAGAACTTGAGAGAAGACAAAGAAGTACAATTCAAAGAGAAGAAGAAATAAATTATAGAGATGGGTTTAAAAGATTATAGTTATGAAATTAATAATTCGTAACTTTTTTTCTTGACTTAAAATAATATATATAATAAAATTAGTTTGTAGGAAAGAAGATATAAATCGGATTGGAGGTTTATATGCAGGAAAAAGTAGAGTTAGTTAAGTTTACTCTAACACCTAATATGTCTTTAGAACTTATAAAATTTAATAAACTAAAGAAACAATTATTTGAAATAAAAAAACTATACAATCTAGATAAAAAAGAAGAACTGCTATTAAAAATAGAACAATTAGAACTTGAATTAGCAAGTTCAAGAGATAAATTTATTAAAGAATTTAGATTAGTTAATACTAAAGAGATAGAAGAGTATATGAAAATAAAAGATCAACTTTGATCTTTTATTTTATAAAAAAATGAATTTGACATAAACAATATATGTAGTATAATAATTTTAAAAAAAAAGGAGATTTTGTATGAAAAATAAAAAAGTAATTAAACAAATGTCAAGATTTAAAATAGTAGTAAAAGAAACCTTATTAAATAATATCCCACCAATAGTTTTATTTGATTTATATGAACTTAATGATGATCAAATAAATTATTTATATCAAAAAGTTAATGGAATATATAATACTGACTCAAAGAAAGACGAAGAATTTGATTCATTTCATATTCCAGAAAAAAATAGAAAACTTACAGGCTATAATTTAAATTTTTTATTTCAGAAGTTAGATAGTTTTAAAAAATCAAATTTTGAACAAGAATATCAAAATGTTAGAGAAGAAATTATCATTCGTAATATTACTTTAGTAAAAGATTGTGTAAGAAACCTATTTAAAGATATTCCATTTACAGAAGAAGATGCAATAATGTTTGGTGTAGAGGGCTTATTAGATGCAATTGATTCTTATGACATTAAATCGGAAATTTCATTTTCTGCTCATGCTATAAAACATATAGTATTAAATATACAAAATCATTTTGTCGAGCTTACTGGAATAACCTATAAAGAGTATAAGCAAGGTATAAATATACCAACTATTCCTATATCCTTAATTAAACTTGAATCACCAGTAATAATTGAAGATGGACAAATGCCAACAACATTTGAAGATTATGATGAAGTAGATGCTATTGAAGATGAAGAATTGGGCTATTATGGAGTAGAAGTATTCAATTTTGATAATAAAGAGTTAAGAGTAATATTAGACAAAATACTTAAATTATTAAAACCAGAACAAAGGACAGTAATAAAACAACATTTTGGTTTTGATAATAGTGAACCTATGACATATACCCAAATAGGTAAAATGGAAAATGTTAGTATTACAACAATAAGTAATAGGATTAATGATGGACTTAGGCATATGATAAGGCCATGTAGCAAACAATTACCCGAATTTAGTATAAGTTATAATAAAAAGTTTGAATATTTGAAAAATAATTTAATAAAAAAGCAAGAGGAATATAGTGCCAAATATATAAGAATTTGTGAATTATTGCTTCATGATATAAGCGCTGAAGCATTTCCTAATTTTATGAAAATGGCTGGATTTGAATTAGAACCATATAATATAGAAGAATTAGTTAATGACATAGAAAAAATTTGCAATATTGCTAAAGAAGAGAATTTTAATATTTCATACATCTATTATAGAGTAGAAAATCTATCAAAATTTAATAAGATTTCTAGAAATGTATATGAATTTATATGTCAAAATTATAATGAATTAAGGATAGGTATAAGAAATTTTAGAAGTGATATAGATGGTAAATCAAAACAAAAGGCAATAGGTTATAGTAAATCATTTGGTAAATAGCCAAGGAATAAGTAAAAGTATCAAAAAAAAATGATACTTTTTTATTTTGACATATTTTTTAATAATTTCTTATTTTATAATTTCCAAAAGTAGTAAACTTTCTGAAATTAATTGTATTTTTTTATATTAGATATTTAAAAAAAATACTATGGTATTATATAGTATTAAATATATACATTAGCGAGACCAGTGGAGGGTAGCCACTAGATTCTTCAGTATTACCCCTACTATGTAGCAAGAAGAATGTATTATGTTAATTTCCAAAAATTTAGTAATTATTAAAAGATAGCAATTGCAAAACTATAGATTTATAAATTAAATTTTTTCAAACAAAAATCGCATTTCTGCGATTAGTCAATTAAAAGTTAGCTATATTATTTTCTAAAAGAAATTGGCTCATTACTTGATTCATGCTCTTTAGAAAACTTAGACAATTTTTCTATAATATCATTATAGTTAATTTCCCTTGTCATTTTGTTAATATCATCAATTATTTCCCCATGAGAACGCTCTTTATCAGAAGATTGTTTTTCTTCCCAAATAGTTATATCAGGAACAAATCCCAAATTGGTAATTTTTTCTGATGTAGTTCCTATCAAATCAATTAAATCATTTTTTGATTGATTTAAAAGATATAAATCTTGGATTATCTTTAACGTATTAGCATCATAATATGCATATTGTCCTCTATGCATATACTTACCATTTAGGGTAGCAAATACATCTGGATTATAGTAATAAATTCCTGAACAACTATTATTTTCTTTATCAAATAAAATCGAGTAACATACCTTAGGCATAAAAAGCGAATATTGAATGCTAATAATAATATCTTGAATTGATGCACTAATAAGTATCTGGTATTCTTTAGGGTTAATAATGACTCTATGTATCTTTAAGTCACTATTGGGCAAAGACATGCTTAATGTTAGTAAATTACTTTCTTCATCATATTTTATTGAGCCAGGTTCTATAACAAACCCAGCTAAAAATCTAAAACAATTTTCAATGTAGCTTTCTTCTAATTTTGTTTTTTCTTTTAAATAATACATTAGATACATTGTTGAATCAAATTGCATCTAAAATTCCCCTCCTTTTTATTAATGGCTACTACTATACAATAAAATAATCATTTTGTCAAATTCTCCCAAATTAGACCATAGATATTTTTTAAGTATAAAGATAAAAAGAAAATAAACTTATCAAATCTAATATTCCTGACACATATTCGTAAAGTAGTAAATTGGTAGTAATTTAAATATAAAATTTTTTATATTTATCTTTAAGTAAAGACATTTTGATAATATTTATTTATTTTTTATAAAAAAAAAGGAAATACGAATTTTTTGTAGAATAATATATATATAGGGTAAATAAATTCTAGTTTTGTCGAAACTGTATAATTAGAAAAAAAATTGTGCTAAATTAAATAGGAAGGTGAATATATGCTTAATGTAAGTACTGAATTTAGAAAGGGAATATTATTTGTAAGACTTAAAGGACATTTAAATAAGAATACAATATCTAAGTTAAATAAAAAAGTAACAAATATAGTAAAAGAAAATGGGATAAGAAATATTGTATTTAATTTTGCTAATTTAAAATCAATAGATATAAAGGGAATTAATACTATATTTTATAATTATGAACTATGTAAAAATAACAATGGAAGAAGTTTTATGTGTGGAAATAATGATAACATAAGAAATAAATTAAAAAGAAGTAGGCTTATTAATTATGTATATGAAACAACAGATGAACTGAATGCAATAAAGCTAATGAATATTGGGTGAAAATATGAAAGAAAAAATTATAATAGAAAATCAAAATCTAATTTATTATATTGCTAATTTTTTTAAGGGATATCCATATAAGGAAGATTTATATCAAGCTGGTAGACTTGGTATGATTAAAGCCTATGATAAATATAATCCTAATATGGATTGTAAATTTACAACATATGCATTTTCTTATATATTAGGTGAAATGAAAAAACTGGTAAGAGAGGATAAAGGAATTAAAATATCCCGTGAAATATCAAAATTAAATTTAAGAATAGAGAAGGCTTATGTATTACTATCCCAAAAACTAATGAAAGAGCCAACTGAAAAAGAGATTGCCGATTTCCTTGAAATACCGGAATATTATGTATCAGAAGCTATTTTAAGTTTAAACAAGATAAAAAGTATAGATGAACCAGTAAATAGTGAAGGCAGAGAGTTAACATTACAAGATGTAATAGGTGAAACTCAAAATATTGATGATTTAATTTTACTTAGAGAAAGTCTAACAACCCTAAATAATGAAGAAATGGCAATAATAAATAATAGATATATTAAAGATTATACACAATCAGAGACATCAAAAATAGTAGGTATGAGTCAAGTACAAGTATCAAGAAAAGAAAAAAAGGTATTAGAAAAATTAAAACAAAAAATGGTCGCATAGATTTATATAATTATAAGATTAAGCATATGTTTTACCCTCAAATATATAAATTAAGTAAATTTTTAAATTAACTATAATATATTTTGTAGATATTATAGTTGCTTAATTAATAAAAATGAAAAAAATCAAAGTTTAATATTGAAACGATTAATTATTTATGCTATAATCTATATGTGGCCATGGAGTAGTACTCAAGAGGCTGAAGAGGCGCCCCTGCTAAGGGTGTAGACCGGGCAACTGGTGCGAGGGTTCAAATCCCTCCTGCTCCGCCATCTGGAATTTAAACCCTTTTAGGGTTTTTCTTTTTTTTGAAATATTGATGTAAAGCAAATATGTTCATAACTAGATTAATACTATAATCATGGAAAAACGTATAAATCTATGTTATAATGAGTATGGTGATAATATGAAAAATAAATTATGGAAATCTTTAGTATTTATTTTTTATTTATTATCATTTTTTATTTTATTATTTTGTATAAGGGTTAGATTAACACCTAATATATATATAAAAACAAATATTAGGATTATATTGTTATTACTCAGTTGTTTATTTATACATATATCTGGCTACATACTTATAAAAAAATTAAATTATGATAAAAAAATACTTAGAATAAATTTAATAGTATATTTCCTAATATATACAGTAACTATTTGTACATTAACATTATTTGATGAAATTTTTGGAAGACAAGGGCTTGTAATCGTGAAATGGAATAAAGAATTACTTGATTTATATATGAAGTATTCATTTAATATAGTACCATTTAGAACAATAAATTTATTTATATCAGGATATGCTAAGGGAATTGTAAATTTCAGAAGTTTTAATATTAATATCCTTGGTAATCTAACCGCATTTATGCCATATGCCATATTTTTACCACTAATATTTAAAAAAATGAATAAATTTAAAAATTTTATTATTACTATAACACTTACAGTAATAGTAATAGAAATATTGCAATTCGTAACAATGTCAGGATCATGTGATATAGATGATTTAATATTAAATGTATTTGGCGCTAGTGTAGTTTATTTTGTAGCAAAAATAAAGTGTATAAATAAATTTATACATAAAGTATTTTTATATGAATAGGTGATATATGAAAAAATATTTAAAATGGATAATATGTGTATTATCTATAATCATTTTTATAGTACTATCAGTACTTGTATTAAATGGCAAAGATATTGCTATAGATTCAAACTTTTATAATTTTATATCAAAATATATATCAGATAATTTGACTAATTATGTTAAATATTTGACCTATATTGGAAGTGGTGCAGTTGTTATAGGAATTACATTATTTGTATTTATATATTTTAAGAATAAAAAGTATGCACTATATATGTCTATAAACCTAATAGCAATAACAATAATTCAGTTAATTTTAAAAAATATATTTTCTAGAACTAGACCAATAGATATAAATTTAATTGAGGAAACAGGATACAGCTTTCCATCAGGGCATTCACTCACAGCCATGGCATTTTATGGATTTATAATTTATTTAATCTACAATTCTAATATAAGTAAAATAAGCAAAGTAATATTTATATTATTATTTTCAGTATTAATACTTGTAACAGGTTTAAGTAGAATTTATTTAGGTGTACATTTCTTTACAGATGTATTAGGTGGATTTACATTTTCTGTTTTCTATCTAATAATATATACAAGTATAATAAAAAATAAATTATAGTTTATATTAATTATGATACATAATAAGTATTATAACATAATGCCGTTAAAAAGTTAGAGATAACTTTTTTTGTTTATATATAATTTTCAAAAAAATATATTGTGAGTATAATATATTGAATATAGTTATTAAATAAAAACTATATTTGAAAATGGAGGTGAATCATTTGCAAAAGGCAGTACTTATGATGAATTATCTAAATGTAACACAAAAAGGCGGAGGAGAATTTTCACATAGAGGAGACAAGGCATTAGATCTCGCCGGAAAAGATGGTGGGATAGACTCCTTAAAAGCACCCTTTACAGGTATAATAAAAAAAATATACCCAAATGGTAATGCAGTGTGGCTTGAAAGTTTAGAAAAAGTAAAATATGCTGATGGAACAGTAGATTATATGACAGTCTTGACTATGCATGATAATGATATATCAAACCTTAAGGTTGGAGATATAATAAAACAAGGTGAAGTATATTATAATGAGGGAACTAATGGATATGCTACAGGAAATCATATACATTTAACAGTAGGAAAGGGTAAATTTACTGGAAGCGGATGGTATCAAAATGAATATGGGTATTGGTGTATAAATAATCAAATAGATGTATATAAATCTTTATTTTTATTGGATACTACAGTTATAATAAATAGTGGAGGATATGATTGGATTAAAACTAGTACGTTAAGTGATGACACACAAATTCCAATTCCAGTACCCAACACTTATGTAATAGTAAAGGGAGATAACTTAACCAATATTGCAAAAAGATATAATACAACAGTAGAGGAACTAGTAAGATTAAACAATATAAAGAATAAAAACTTAATATATGTAGGTCAGGTATTAAAATTACCTAATAATTTAGACTACTTTAAAAGATACACTGGTAGTAGTGTATCAATAGTTGATGCATTAAAATCATTAAATGAACAATCATCATATGAATATAGAACTAAAATCGCACTTGCTAATGGAATAAAAAATTATGCTGGAACAACAACTCAAAATAATCATTTATTAAAATTACTTAAAGAGGGAAAACTAGTAAAACCATAATTAATAAATATTATCAGGAAGTAATTGATTTAAATAGTCAATTACTTTTTCTTTTGAAATATTTTTAGGATTTCTTAAATAATCAATTCCAACATTAATAACCGCACTTACATAAAATCTTGATACAAAATCAATTGGAATATTTCCAGTATTACTTTGCTTTAAGTTAGATTTAATATCATTAAGTAATGTATCATAAATCATATCCATAAGAATACTATTTTTATTATTTTTAATAATCGCTGAGTATGTGTCAATATTTTCATCTATATGGTTTAAAAATAGTTCTATCATTTTCATATAATACTCTTTTTGATTTTCAGAACATTCATTTTTATTTAAAACATTTGTAAGTCCTTCTTTTAAATCAGATATAAGACAATATAAAAGTTCATACTTATCATTAAAATGTGCATAAAATGTTGATCTATTTATTAAAGCATTCTCACATATATCAGATACCTTTATTTCTTCAAATGGTTTATCACGCATAATATTTAAAATACTATTATATAAATTTTTTTTAGTCTTTATTATTCTTAAATCGATTTTTTCACTCATAATAAATATTCATTCCTTTCTTTTTATTTAAATATATTTCTAAAAAATTATATCTTAAATAAAAAAATAAATCAAATATTAAATTTTTAGTGTATAAAAAAAGGAAATACAAAAGTTTTGCCGAATAATATATATAGGAGGTTATTACTAATATGGTAGAAAAATTAGAAATAGAAAATTTAATATATGAAATAAGAGGAAAGCAAGTAATGTTAGATAGTGATTTGGCAAGACTTTATCAGGTAGAGACCAAAAGAATAAATGGGGCAGTAAAAAATAATCCTATGAAATTTCCAGAAAGATATAGTTGGATATTATCAGAAAATGAATATAATTATTTGAGGTCGAAAATTTCGACCTCAAATAATAAGAGTAACTATGGAGGTAGAAGATACATACCAAGAGTCTTCACAGAAGAGGGTGTAGCAATGCTTGCAACTGCACTAAAATCCGATATTGCAATAAGGACTAGCATAAAAATAATGGATACGTTTGTAAACATGAGAAAATTTATAATAGAAAATAAAGATATGTTTAAAAGACTTACAACAGTTGAATATAAATTATTATAAATATTTTTAAGGAAACCCCAAAGTTATTAATACATTGTTTTGTTTAGGCAAGTTTATTGTAAAAAAATATAACTTTTATGATATAATAACAACTAATTGATTTAGGAGATAGATTATGTATAAAAGTGATATTAATTTAAATTTATATAAAATATTTTACGAAGTTGCTTCAAATGAGAGTATATCTAGTGCATCTAAAAAATTGGTTATTACACAATCAGCTGTAAGTAAAGCTATAAAGAAATTAGAGGAAGATTTAAATACTAAATTATTCTATAGAAATTCAAAAGGAGTTAAATTAACAGATAAAGGTGAAGAACTACTTTTTTATGTAGAAGAAGCATTTAACAATTTAATTACTGCCGAAAGGGCAATAGTAGAAAGTAAAACTTTAAATAAAGGTAAAATATCTATAGGAGTTCCCTCACAGATTGGGTCATTTTACATATTTGAAGATATTACCAATTTTCATAAAAAGTATCCAAATATAGAAATAACAATAATAAGTAAAACTACTACTCAATTATTAAAATTATTGGAACGACATGAAATTGATTTTATTATTGATACATCTCCAATTGATTCTAAAATGGATGATATAGTAATAAAATCTTTAATTGAAGTAGAAAATTGTTTTGTGGTTAATTCAGATACATCTATTTCTGTTGATAGAATTAAATCAATTAAAGATTTATCCAATTATCCTTTAGTTTTACCCATTAAAGGAGCAGATAACAGAAAGCAATTAGATAAAATTTTTGAAAAGAACAATGTTGAATTAAATAATGTAATAAATATCCATACAAGTGAAATGATAATTGGTTCAATAAAAAAAGATTTAGGTATAGGTTATATTATATATGATGTAGTAAAGGATAATGTAAACAGTGGCGAATTTAAAATTATTAATATAAAAGAAAATTTACCAAAAGTGACCATTAATTTAGTATATATAAAAAAATATTTAACAATTGCGCCCAAGTTTTTTATAGAAAATTACCTAAATATCAATATTAATTAGATATGAATTTATTTCATATTACTTATGAAAAATCGAGAGGGTTTATTTAGTAAATTCAATGTTATAATTACTACAGGAGGTAAATATGGAAAACATAAAAACTACCGATTTAGCGGTACTAGCAAAATCATTTTATTTGTTAGGCGATTCCCTTGATTACTGTTATGATTGTAAATATTGTAGATTAAATGGTGAAAAGTGTGAGGAAAAACATTACAATATTTTACCTAGTGAAATTAATCCAAATTTTACTAATATACCTGTCGCCGTAAATTTATTTTATGGTGATCCACTATTACAAATTGATAATACTGTTAATTACCTAAGGAGGTTAGAAAAAGTTAAACATAAAGGTCCAGTTATAATTATAACAAAGGGAGATTATTCAAAATTTCCGGATGTAAAATTTAATTTAGATTTACATATAGCATTTTCTACCTTTGGTGTTGATTCATATTTGGATGGAAATACTATGGAACGCTTTGAAAATAATTTAAAAGAAATAAAAAAACGAAAAAATAATTATAAATATTCAATAGAATATCGACCAATAATATATAATGTTAATGATAGTATTGAAGCATTCGATAGAGTATTTAGCCTAGCAAAACAATATAATCTAGTCATAGGTTATTCTGGATTGCAGGGAAAGTCAGAAAGTGTAAAAATATGGAAAGAGCAAAAAATAGAATTACAACCATATCCGGGTTTCAAATTTGGACATAAAAAAATAATAGATGAAAAAATAATACAGTTATTTGAAAAATTAGCCCAAAGCTATAATGTGTCAGTATTCAGAAAAACATCCTGCTTATTTTCCTATGTACATGATTTACCACGTGATTATAATGCTCATTACTATAGACCAACCGAGTTAGCTTGTAATAAATGTGTTATGCAGGAAAAGTGCAAAGCTTTCAAATCAAGTTTACCAATTGAAAATGATTTACACAATATTATACCATTTGATTATGAAATAATAAATAAGCAAGAACATATATGTATATTAAAAAAGAAAGGTATTTGTGAATTTCCAACTGAGGATTGTAGTCACATAAACGGGAATATTATTCATATTTCACAAATGCTTACAACCTCTGATGTAAGAATTATAAAATGGTTAACAGGATATACGGTTGATGCTAATTTTTACGAATCCCCTAAAATTAGTGAAGCTTGGGTAAAAGACAAATCATTGATACTAAGGAGAAAATAATGAAGATAGGATTAGATATAGATGGAATTATATTAGATTTTGAAAGAACCATGAGAACATATGCTGAACTATATGATTTGTTAATATTAAGAAAAAATGGAGTAAATAATCCAGATCAATTTGATTATTTAAAACGATATGATTGGACTGATGAAGAAAGAAAAAATTTTGTTAATAACTATTTAATATATGCAACAATTAATTCAACTCCACTAATTCCATTAGTTAAAGAAATGTTAGAGTTGTTTAAAGTAGAGGGATATCAATTTGAATTTATAACTGCTAGGGGATTAATAAAAAAAGAAACTAAAGATGCAGTAATTCAAGTATTTAAAAAGAATAATTTACCAACTGATAACATACATTGGGGTGTTAAGGATAAAGTTTCAAAATGTAAAGAATTGGGAATTGATTTAATGGTAGAAGATAATCCTAATACATGTAAATTATTAAAAAATCAAAAAATAAGAACTATATATTTTAGATATAAAGATAACGAAAAGATTGAAGAGAATGAATTTTTAATTGAAGTATCAAATGTTGGTGAAATATGTAGATATATATTTAATCTTAATGGATTAAAAAATTCAAAAGAAACATACAAAAAAATATTAAAAAGTGAGTAATCAATATATGATTAATAATAGATATATGAAACTGATAGACTATGTAAGAAATCGCATAGTTTAAAAAAGTATTTACTAATAAAATGAATGGTATATAAGTACGTTTATATGATATATATCAATAAAAAAACAACACTAGTTGATTATTTATTGATACAATTATAGATAAGTGTTGGATAACATACATTGTTGCATATTTGTTGATGCAACTTTTTTTATAAAAGAATAAAATGTAAGGATGAGGAGGGAAATATGAAAAAAATTAGAGAATTTATAACTAATCATAGTTTACTAATAGTTATTATTTCAATATTACTTATGGCCCCAGCACTCATAGGCTATGTAAATACTAGAATAAACTATGATATATTAGTTTATTTACCAGAAGATATAGAGACAATTAAAGGAGAAAATATATTAACAGATGAATTTGGACTAGGTGCATACGCATTTGTCATGGTTGATAATATGTCTAATTATGATATTTTAAAATTAGAGGATGAAATAAAAAATATAGATGATGTTAATATTGCGGTCAGTTTGGCAGATATATTAGATACATCTATCCCATATGAGATATTGCCTGATGAAATTAAAGACAAACTATATAAAGATAATGAGACTATCATAATGGTAACATTTAACGGAGGTACAAGTGAAGACTCTACAATAGAAGCAATAGATAAATTAAGAGAAGTAGTAGGTGATTCTACTAAAATAAGTAGTATGACTGCAATGGTACTAGATACTATGAATTTATCTGATCAAGAAATAGTTGCATACGTTCTAATAGCAGTAATATTTTGTTTAATAGTATTATTAATTGCAACGGATTCATACTTAATACCACTTTTCCTACTTTCAAATATAGGTATTGCAATATTATATAACCTAGGTAGTAATATTTTTCTAGGGCAAATTTCCTATATTACAAAAGCAATAACTGCAATTTTACAACTTGGTGTTACAACAGACTTTTCAATATTTTTATATCACAAATATGAACTATACAAAAGTGAAGATAGTGATAAAAAAATAGCTATGGGTAAAGCTATAAAAGATACATTTAAATCAGTAATAGGTTCATCACTTACAACAGTTGCGGGATTTCTCGCACTTTGCTCGATGGATTTAACACTAGGACGTGATATTGGCATAGTAATGGCCAAGGGAGTAGTATGTGGTCTTATATGTGTACTTACACTTTTCCCATCATTGTTACTTGTATTTGATAAATTAATAGAAAAAACAAAACATAAGAGTATATTTCCAAAATTTAAAGGTATTCAAAAATTTTCTATTAAACACCATATATTAATATTAATTATATTTGTAGTACTTATGATACCAGCTTATATTGGTAATAGTAATTACAAAGTCTATTACAAACTTGATGAGTCATTACCAGATGATTTAGCATTTAATATAGCAAACACAGAGCTTGCAGAAAAATTTAATATAGTTTCACCTGAAATTATATTAATAGATAAAGATATAAAAAGCAATGATATAATTGAACTTACGGATGAACTAAAAAATATAGAGGGAATTGACTTAGTTCTTACCCCAGCTAGTATATTAGATTTTGGACTTCCAGAATTCATGATTCCAGATAGTTTAATGAATATTATGAATAATAATAAATATCAACTTATAATATTAAATTCTACATATGAAATTGCAAGTGATGAATTAAATAAACAAGTAGGTATTATAAAAGATATTGTAAATAAATATGATAAAAATGGTTTGGTAGCAGGAGAAGGTCCTCTTATGAAAGACTTAGTAGAAATAGCAGATCATGATTTTAAAATGGTAAATTATACATCAATAATAGTCATATTTGTAATAATGTTATTTGTATTAAAATCTATAGGACTCCCAGTAATATTAATATTTTCAATAGAATTTGCGATATTTATAAATATGGCGGTCGCATACTATACAGGTGTAGAACTTCCATTTATCGCATCAATAGTAGTTGGAACAATACAACTTGGTGCGACTATAGATTATGCAATACTTATGTCTACAAAATATTTGGAAGAAAGGAAATATGAAAAAGATAAATATAAAGCTATAGAAAATACCCTTAGTGTAACTGTACCATCCATAATAGTTTCATCACTTTGCTTCTTTGCTGCTACAATTGGAGTTGCAGTTTATACTAAGATAGATATGATAGGAGCTATTTGTGAATTACTTTCACGTGGTTCGATAATAAGTATGTTAGTAGTTGTACTTATTCTTCCAAGTTTACTTCTTGTATTTGATAAGATAATTATGAAAACTACTATGATAGGAGGAAAAAATAAAATGAAAAAAAGTTTAAAATTATTAATTATTGCAATTTTAATTATTCCAAGTAGCTCTTTTGCATTAACTAAAAAAGAAACAGTTTATTCAAATCTGGATTATTACGGTAAAGTAAATAATACTATGGTAACAAATCATATATATAATAGTGAAACAACAACTTTAGAAGATGAAACAGAACTTACTAATATATTAAATATAAATGGTAAAGAAAAATTTGAATTAAATGAAAATAAACTTTCTTGGAATGCTATTGGTAATGATATATTTTATAGGGGGAGTGCAACTAAAGTACTTCCAATAGAAACTACGGTTACATATTATTTAAACAATAAAAAAATGGATATCAAAGATATGATAGGTAAGAGTGGTAAAGTTAAAATAGTGTTAAATTTTAAAAATAATATATCTAACTTAACTAAAATAAATAATAAACTTGAAACATTATATACACCATTTGTAGTAACTGTAGGAACTATTCTTGATATAAATAGTACAAATATAAATGTTACCAATGGCAAAGTTATAAATACTGGAACAAGAAATATGGTAGTAGGATTGTCATCTCCAGGTATCTATGAAAGTATGCATATAGAAAGTTTGAAAGGACTAGATGAGATAACTATTTCCTATGACACAACTAAATTTAATTTAAATAATATTTATATAGTATCTACGCCTAAATTACTTGAAGAAAGTGATTTAGAAATATTTGATAAAATGGATTCTCTAACTCAAAGTGTAAATTCGTTAAAAAGTAATATGGGTTTAATAGAAAGTAGCGTTAAAGAATTAGAGAGTGGAATATCTACTATAGGTAGTGGTTCAGATAATATTACGACTAATTTAAAAACTGTTTTAGATTCTTTAAAATTAATAGAAAATGGTTCAATTAGTTTAAACGATGGGTTAAATGAGGCAATAGGTAAATTAAAAAATTCTATAAGTGGTATAAATTTTACTGATTCTTTAACAAATTTAAATGTGTTAAAAGAGGGAAATAATAGTGCAATAAGTAAATTAGAACAAGCAAATAGTGAAATTGAACCAATTTATACTAAGTATGATTTATCAAACATTGAAATAGCTAATATAAGTGAACAGAGTCTCTTAGCAGTAAAGAAAACTTATGAAAGTAATTTATCACTAATTGCTTTATTAAGTAAAAATAATGAAGCCATTGATAGTACAATATCAACACTTACAAATATTCCTACACTTATAAATAGTCTTAGTAATGGATTAGAAGAATTAAAAAATGGTTCAAGTATGATTTCATCAAACTTAACTAAATTAAGAATTGGTGTAGATGAATTGTATAATGGGATGCAAAGCTTAAATGCTGGTATAATAAAAATAAATGATGGAACTAAAAAACTAAGTAGTGGCATTAGTGAATTTAGTAATAAAGGAATAAACACTTTATATAATTATTCATTAAACATAAGTAGTTACAGTAATAAAGCAGAAGCACTTATAAATTTAAGTAATAATTATAAAGGTTATACATCACAACTTGCAGATTCTACATTATTTATTTCAATGATAAAGTCTGCTAAATAAAGGGAAACTTAATCCCTTTTTATTTATTATAAAATTTTTTATTTCTTTTTAATTATTTTTTAATATATACATATTATTAATTGAGGAGAGATTTATGAAAAGGAAAATTTTAATATTTTTTATAACCCTTTTATTAGGAATTACTTGTGTTAAAGCCGCCAGCATTGATTATTTAAATGTATCTGATGAAAAAGATTTAGAAGCTTGTTTTAATAGAGATAATTTATGTAAACTTACAGCAGATATCGCACTTACTTCATCTAAAAGTATAAGTAATCAAGTGGTTCTTGATTTAAATGGGCATGTAATCGCACCTGATGCGAAGTTAAATTTATCAACGGGATTAATATCTGTTGAAAGGGGTGGGAAACTTACAATAGATGATTCCAAGGGAAATGGAAAAATAACTTCCGGAAACAATATTTATGCTGCAATTCAGATGCTTACTAAAAGTGATACAGGTAATACACCAGCAGAGTTAGTAGTTAATAATGGAACACTTGAAGGGTATTACTATGGAATAACAGGAAACGGAACTAGAGATAATACTAAAATTACAATAAATGGTGGTACCATAAAAACATTAAATGATGATAGTGCAGGTATTTTCGAACCACAAACAGGAGAAATAATTGTTAATGGTGGATCCATTCAAGGTGGAACAGGAATTGAGATAAGGGCAGGTAGCTTAACCGTAAATGGGGGAACTATAAAGGGAACTTCAGTATTTACAAAAACTCCTAATGGAAGTGGAACAACAACAAATGGTGTTGGAATTACAGTAGCTCAACATGTTACTAAAAAACCAATAAATGTTAATATAAAAAATGGAGATATAAGTGGTCAATATGCATTCTATGAATGGAATCCACAAAAGAGTACCAAGGAAGAATTAAGTAAAATAAGTCTATCAATAAATGGTGGTGACTTTAAAACAACATTAACTGATGGGCTTGCCGTTTATAGTGAAGATTTTACAGGATTTATTCATGGAGGTAAATTCAATTCAGATGTTTCAAAATATCTAGCTAGTGGAGCTCAAACAACAGCAAAAATAATAGATGGGGTGCAAACTGAAAAAAAAGGACATGGAATGCTTTATGGAATAATTATTGCTATTACATTTGTGGCTTGCTACCTACTATATAGACAATATAAATTTAAATTAAAATAGTAAATAAAAAATTAAAATAGAGCAATCTATTTTTTTTCTTTTAAAATGTATAGACAAATTAGGTATTTATGATACAATAGAATTATTATTAATATAGTAATTTAACAATATTATAAATTTTAAAATGGGAGGAAAATTATGAGTAAAGTTTATTTTACAAAAGAAATTACAGAAAATAGTTTAATAAGAATATATGAAGCAGTAGGTAAAAATTTAGAGGGAAAAGTAGCAGTAAAAATTTCAACTGGAGAACCTGGAGGACATAACTTTTTAAATCCAAATTTAATTAAAGGATTAGTTCAAAAGTTAAACGGAACAATAGTTGAATGTAATACAGCATATCAAGGAAGAAGAAATACAACTGATGAATATTTAAAGGTAGTAGATAAGGCCTGTATAGATTTAATATATGATTCAAAAGATTCAGGAAGAGATCATTTTGTAGAAAGAGTCGAAAGACAAAATGGGACACATATAATTGACTATGCTGAAAACATTGGTATAGGAACAACTAATTATGAATTAATTACATTAGATTAAAAAAATCAAACAAAAATAAAAAATTTTTCTTGAAAAAATTTAAAAAAAGTTTTATAATTAATTAGTCGACCAGCTTATGGAATAAAATAATATTAATAATCCTAATGCGTATAATGTCAAATTATATGCATTATTTTTTTGCAAAAAAAAGTTGGTTTTAGATTTTCAAAGTAGGAGGATGAAAAATGGAAAATCAAGAAAATAATAAATATTTAGGACAAGAAAAAATATCAAAATTACTGTTAAAATTTTCTATACCTTGCATATTATCTTTACTTATAAGTTCTCTATACAATATAGTAGATCAAATATTTATAGGTAATAGTGAACTTGGATATTTAGGTAATGCCGCAACGACAGTAGTATTTCCAATTACAATTATAGCAGTAGCGTTTGCATGGTGTTTTGGTGATGGAACTGCTGCATTTTTATCACTATGTCAAGGTAGAAAAGATACAAAAAATGTGCATAAAGCAGTAGGTAATAGTATTTTAGTTACACTCATAATAAGTATAATATTTGTAATTATAGGTTTCTTATTTATGGATAAAATATTATATTTATTTGGTGCTTCCGATACGTCAATTATACTTGCACGTGATTACTTTAAAATAATACTCGCAGCAATCCCAGTTTATATGTTAGGTAATATGATGAATGCAGTAATACGTGCAGATGGCTCACCAGCGTTTTCAATGGCATCAACACTCATTGGAGCAATAATTAATATCATATTAGATCCAATATTTATATTTGGACTTAAATGGGGAATAAAAGGAGCTGCATGGGCAACTATAATTGGACAAATAGCTTCATTCATTATTGCTATAATTTATTATTTTAGAAGTAAAACATTTAGATTAAAATTAGATAGTTTTAAAATAAATACTAAATTATTTAGTAATGTAATTAAGCTTGGGATATCAACATTCATAACCCAAATGTCAATTGTAATTATTTCATTAGTTTGTAATATTATGCTTGCAAGATATGGAGTAAAATCTAAATATGGAGCAGATATCCCAATAGCTGTAATAGGAATATCTATGAAAGTTTTTACAATAGTAATAAACATAGTAGTTGGATTAATCTTAGGCGCACAACCAATACTTGGATATAATTATGGTTCAAATAACTATGACAGAGTTAAAAAGACATTAAAAAAAGTTTTACAAATAACTGTTATAGTGGGAATAGTAGCCACATTAATATTTGAACTATGCCCACAAATTGTTATTAAAATGTTTGGAACAGAATCAGATTTATATATGGAATTTGCTACTATGACATTTAGAATTTTCTTAATGTTTATAATATTTACATGTATAATAAAAATGTCTTCAATTTTCTTTCAGGCAGTAGGTTCACCTTTAAAATCATCAATAGTTTCATTATCTAGAGATATTGTATGCTTTGTACCACTTGTTATAATATTACCAAATTATATGGGTATAAAGGGTATTTTATATGCTGCCCCTGTTGCAGATTTTGTGGGTATAATAATAACAATTATTTTAATTATTAATTTCTTTAAACATTTAGACAGTAAAAAAGAATTAGTAAATGATAGTGATGCTGTAATAAAGAAATCAAGTAGTGGAGTTATTATAACCATATCAAGAGAACATGGCTCACAAGGTAAATATATTGGTGAATTAGTCGCTAAAAAATTAGGTATTCCTTATTATTATAAAGAGGTAACCGCACTTGTAGCAAGTAAAAGCGGATTAGATAAAGAATTTGTATCTAAGTTAAATGATAGTTCTAATATATTACATGATTTATATTTAACAACAACACCCATAAAATATGCTATAGAGGCACAAGAAAAGGTAATAAAAGAAATTGCTCAAAATGGATCCTGTGTAATAGTAGGTCGTGCAGCTGATTATGTATTAAAAGATAAAGAGAATTTAGTTAAAATATTTATTTACGCACCAAAAGATTATCGTATAACTAAAGTAATGGAAATGTATAATGATAATAAGGTAAGTGCTAAAAAGAATATAGAAAAATCGGATAAAGCAAGAAGAAGCTATTACTCTATTATTTCGGGTAAAGAATGGGGTAATAAAGAAAATTATGATTTATGTATAGATTCTAAATTAGGTACAGAGAAGACTGCAGACATAATTGTTGATTATATAAAGAATATTAATAAATAATAAATATTTTAATTATATAGAAACCTCTGAAAAATTCAGAGGTTTTATTATACCAAATATTTTTATTGATTTTGTCAATATATAGATTATTTATTAATTATTTCGGCTTTACATAAAGATACAAATGCAGGATTACTATTATTGTTTCCCACTACTACAACCATACCATATTCACTTTTTAAAATAGTGCCTTGTGCAACAGTTTGACCTCCAGCATTAATGTCTACACCAGTAGTCCCGACTGGTAAATATGAACGACTTGCAGCCTCACAGTTAGAATCGCATCCAGTAGGTGTAGGAATAGGCGCTGGCAAATAAGTGATTGCATCATTATATGTACTACTAGTTATTGTGATAGATGCTATTCTACATATAGATACTGCCTCTTCAGGTACACCTTGATTATTAACTAGTTGAAATAGTCCAGAATTTGGATTATTATTTGGTCCAGGTAAAAGTGATCCAGGCCTTCCACTAGCATTATTACCACTTTCCATTGCTATAATTAAGTTATCATTTGGATATAAGGTAATAATTTGTTGTATAATATTTCTCATTTGATCTACACATAAACAAGTTGTTGTATTCGCATTACTTCCGGTAGGTCCAGTAGGTCCAGTAGGTCCAGTAGGTCCGGTAGGTCCAGTAGGTCCGGTAGGTCCAGTAGGTCCAGTAGGTCCGGTAGGTCCAGTAGCTCCAGTAGCTCCAGTAGCTCCAGTAGGTCCGGTAGGTCCAGTAGCTCCAGTAGCTCCAGTAGGTCCAGTAGCTCCAGTAGGTCCGGTAGGTCCGGTAGGTCCAGTAGCTCCAGTAGGTCCAGTAGGTCCAGTAGGTCCAGTAGCTCCAGTAGCTCCAGTAGGTCCAGTAGCTCCAGTAGGTCCGGTAGGTCCGGTAGGTCCAGTAGCTCCAGTAGGTCCAGTAGGTCCAGTAGGTCCACCAGATGGTCCAGTAGGTCCAGTAGGCCCAGTAGGACCTATAATTTGACAACAATTAGGCTTGAGTTTATTATCCTTTTCTATTTTTTTTAAGGCTCTTTTATATAAACTATCATTATTACAATTCATAGATTTTACTCCTTTCAAACTATTATATGACGCATAATGTTATACACTAATAAAAAATGTTTAGTATTTAAATATTTCTTTAAAAAAATATTTATGCTATAATTTATTTGAGCAATAGTGTTTGGATAATTCCAGCTTTAGCGAGTCGTTAAAGTACATAAGTATTTGATTAAATAATTGTAATACTACAAAGGACTATTCTACACGTTGTGTAGCCGCTTCGTTACACTTCGCTTTTAGTCCATTTCCATATTACAATATAATTAGTATTGCTTAAAGGAGGTAATAAAAATGTGGAAGTATATAACAAAAAAAGATTGTACCGAATTTTTATTATCTCTAAATTTAATTGATAATAAACTAAGTGATAAAGAAAAGGTAAAATTACTTTATTCAATTAGTAATAATATAGAAAATAATTACAAAATTCATAAAATAAAGAAACATAATGGAAAATTTAGAACTATTCATGAGCCTAGTTATTTGCTTAAATCTGTTCAAAGAAAAATATTAAATAATATTTTAAATAATAAATCAATATCTAAATATGCCAAGGCATATCACAAAGGAATAAGTCTTAAAGATAATGCATTACCACATTTAAGTAAAAAAATAGTTCTCAAATTAGATATTAAAAATTTTTTTGATAGTGTTAACTTTGTAGATATTTATAATACCTGTTTTGGAATAGAATATTTTCCAAAAACTATTGGGATGCTTTTAACTCATCTTTGTACATATTATGATTATCTTCCTCAAGGCGCACCCACCTCATCATATATTTCTAATTTAGTTATGAAAGAATTCGATGAAGAAATAGGTGAATATTGTGATAGTTTAAATATATCATATACTAGGTATTCTGATGATATGACATTTTCTGGAGATTTTAACACGAGTGAAATTATAAAAAAAGTAAGAACTATGTTACATAAACTAGGACTTGAATTAAATAATGAAAAAATAAGTGTTATTAAATATGGTAATAGGCAAAGTGTAACGGGGATAAATGTAAATGAAAAAATACAAGTTCAGATAGATTATAGAAAAAAGATAAGACAAGAGATATATTTTATAAGAAAATATGGAATAGAGTCACATTTAAAATATATAAATTATGTTGATAGTAAAGAGACCTATTTAACTAGTTTAATTGGAAAAGTAAATTATGTATTACAAATAAATAATAGTGATAAAGAATTTTTAGAATATAAAAAATATTTAAAGGAGTTATATAAATGAAAAAAATAGTTATTGCAGGAAGTGCAAAATTACAAAGTGATATAGAATATTTTAAAGAACATTTTGAAAATAAAGGTTATATTATCTTAGACTATCCCCAAAAAATAGATGAATCTAAATTTATGGAAATATATCCAAATGTGCATAAAAATTTTTTTGAGTGTATAACAAAAACTGATATATTATTTATTATGAATGCTGACAAAAATGGTACTAATGGATATATTGGTGCGGAAACTTTTGCAGAATTAACATTTGGTTTAGCACAAAAATTAGTTTATAATAAGGATATTGAATTAGTTATACTAAAAATGCCAGGTAAAGAAGTTGCATGTTATGATGAAATTAGTTTATGGCTTAAGCTTGGTTGGATAAAACTATATGAAGGAGATTATTATGAATTTAAGAAATGAAATAGAAAATTATATACCATTTGATATCGAGGAGGAAAAAATTAAAGAACACTTATTAAAATGGATTGATGAATTTGATGATGTTTTAACTAGAAATAATGAATTTGGTCATTTTACATCATCAGCATTCGTAGTAAACAAGGATAGAACTAGAATGCTTGCTGTATATCACAATATATATGATGCTTGGATTTTCCCAGGTGGTCATGCTGATGGAGAAGGGGATTTACTTTCTGTTGCAGTACGTGAAGTAGAAGAAGAAACAGGCGTAAAGCCCAAAATATTAGATAATTCAATTTTTGCAATTTCAGCCTCACCAATAGTTGGTCATGTAAAAAGAGGAAAATATATTCCAGCGCACACACATTTAGATGTTATATATCTATTAGAAGCAGATGATAAAGAACAATTAACTTTTAGAAAAGATGAAAGCAAAGGTGTAAAGTGGATTACATTTGAAGAGGCAACTTCAAGTAATGTTGTTGATTTTATAAGACCTGTAAATAAAAGATTAATAAAAAAATTAGAATCATTAAAAAAATAAAAGTTTTACTTAAGACAAATTTTTGTCTTTTTTCTTACAAAACTGTAAGGTTTATAATACTTATTTAGTGATATAATAAAATTAATGGAGGAGTTAGTATGAACTATATAAATACAATAAAAACTGCAATAATTATATTTCCTTTTATTGCTTTATTATTCACAATACCATTTATACTTCATCAGTATCACAAATATGGTTCTATTAATAAACTTAGAGTGCTTATTATTTACTCATTTATTCTTTATATGATAACTATTTATTTTTTAGTTATATTACCACTTCCAAGTAGGAATAGTGTTGTACCAAAGAAAAATATGATTCATTTAATTCCATTTGGATTTATTAATGATTTTTTGAGCGAATCGAATTTTGTACTAAGTGATCCATCAACATACTTAAATGCAATAAAACACCCAAGTTTTTATACGGTTGCATTTAACATATTAATGACTATTCCATTTGGAATGTATTTAAGATACTATTTTAAATGTAGTTTTAAAAAAACTTTCATTTTAAGTCTTACACTCAGTTTGTTTTTTGAGATGACACAAATTACTGGATTATACTTTATTTATCCATATCCATACCGTGTATTTGATGTTGATGATTTAATAACAAACACACTAGGTGGGGTACTTGGATATCTTATTATTGGAATTTTTATTCGTCATTTGCCAACTAGAGATGAATTAGACGAAAAATCAAGAACTACTGGAGAAGTTGTTTCAGGATTAAGGAGAGTAACTGTATTTTGTTTAGATATGTTTATATATTTATTTATAAGTTTATTTTGTGTAAATAATTATATTAGATTAACCATATTTATAATCTATTATATAATTTGTCCATTATGTATGAATGGAAAAACATTGGGTAGTAAATTTTTAAATGTAAGATTAGAATTCACTAGATATAAATTTATTAAATGTATGTTAAGGATAATATTTTTATATATTTATTATTTTGCTATACCATTTGGCTTAATGTTTGTAAGTTATATAGCAGTTCAAAATTTAAATTTAGAGGCAACTTATTCTATTTATTTTTATGTGATAATTATGTTTATTATCTTTATGTTTTATATGATTAATATATTTACTATATTAATAAAGAAAAAAATATTTTATGATAAGTTATTTAAAGTTAACTATAAAAGTACAATAAATGAAAATAAATTAAGCAAAGCTAATTTAGAGGAGTAGGTATGAAAAAGGAATTAATATTTGGAATAGTTAGTAGTTTTATACTAATAATAATTTTAATTATAAGTTTTTATTTTATAAAAGATATAAAAACTTATATACTTAATTTACCAAGTTTAGATAATTTAGAAAGTATAAATATAGAAAATATTAATGAAAGTAAAGAATATAGTTTAAAATCTGATATTGAAAAAATATTAAATAATTTAAATGGTATAAAAAGAGTAACAAATAAAGAGAGTATACAAGATTATCCTATCGATGTTGTAGATAAAATAAAAATTGACTTTATTCATAAAGAGGGTGGAATATCCACAATATATGTGTATAAAAAAAAATAATAAATACTTTATTGAGCAACCATATAATGGTATTTATGCAATATCTAAATATGAATATGAGTTAATAGAAAAACTATTGTAAAATAAAAAATGAACCAAATGTTCATTAATTAATTAAAAATAATATATACTATTGATATATGAATATATGTTTGGTATAATATACATGGATATATTTGAAAATATCAGATGCTTTCCCTTTCTATTTATCGATGATAAAGGAAAGGTGGTGGTTTTATGACAAAAAGAGAATTATCTCAGTTTATTATAATTCTACTATTATTTTTTATAGTAATCACCTTACTATTTAAATAATAAAAACATCTGATTTCAACGATAGTTGACTTCAGATGTAACCCAAAACAAGGGATAACATCTGATTCGCATAATCAAATGTATCCACTTTTATTATATGAAATTTCTTTCAACATATACATTATCCCAAATTTTAGATTGTTTGTCAATTTTTTTGATACAAATATTGTAAAATATATTTTAATTTATATATTTTATAATACTTTTGTTATAATATTGTTGAAATAAGTTATATAAAGTGTTAATCTAATATTAGATATATAATTATAAATTAACTGATGGAGGATGGATAAAATGAAAGTAAAAATATGCGCTAATAGAAGTATTGAGGATGCTAGTGCCTGCATAACAGCTGGTGCAGATATAATAGGTGTATTAGTTGGACAAGAACATACTAGTAGTGATTTTATTGATAAAGAAACTGCAAAATCAATTGTGAACTTTGTAGATGGTAGATGTGATGTTTCCCTAGTTACGCATCTTAAAAACGCAGAACAAATTATAGAACTTACAAAGTACATAGGAAATAATATTATTCAGTTACATTCTGATATATTAGAAAGTGAAGTTGAAAAAATAAGAAAATCATTACCTGATGTCAAATTAGTTAGATTGATACATATATCTAGTGATGGAAAAATATGTACAGATTATAAGAATATGAAATATGTGGATTTTTATTTATTAGATAGCTTTAATTTATCTACTAATCAAGTTGGTGGTACAGGATTAACACATGATTGGAATAAAAGTAAAGAATTAATTGAAATGCTTGATAAACCTACTTTTTTAGCGGGCGGATTAAATCCTGATAATGTAGCGAGTGCTATAAAATTATCAAATCCATATGGCGTAGATGTTAATAGTGGTTGCAAAAATGAACTAGGATTTAAATCTAGTGATAAAGTAAAAAAATTTGTATACAATGCAAAAAATGCGAAGTAAAGGAAAAAAATATGAAGAATAAAGATATATTAGATAAGATAAACAGTTTATCAAATGAAGAAAAAAGAAATTTAGATTACAATGAATTGGTAAATATTATTAATGTATTATCACCCGATGAAATTATAAGCTTAAGTAATATAATTGGCTATCCCGTTTTTACAAGACTTTGCATGGGAGATTTAAAACATAAATTTGTATTATTACAGGATGGGGCAGCAGCAATAATAGTAAATAATAAAGGACAAATTTTATTGCAGAGTAGAGCTGATCGTGATAAATGGGGATTACCAGGAGGATGTCAAGAACTTGGTGAAAGATTTCAGGATACAGTAATACGTGAGGTAAAAGAGGAAACAAATTTAGATGTTTTAGAGAAAGACTTAGAATTAATTGATATAGTGTCTGGAAAAAGTAGGAGAAATGAATATCCAAACGGAGATGTTGTTATTAATAATACAGCACTCTACCTAATAAAGAACTATTCTGGTGAATTAAAATGGGATACAGAATCTAAAGAAATGAAATTTTTTGATTTGGATAAATTACCAATTAACCAAAATGATCCAGATTTAATTAAAATATATATTAATTATGTAAATAAAATGTAGTAATTTTAATGTTACTACATTTTATTTTGTTATTATTTCAATTAATTTTTTTGTACTAAAATTTGGCAAATGATTTTTTGATACTGCAATACCAATATATCTATTTGGTATTTTTTCTTTTAAGTTAACTATATTTAACTCCCCACTTTTTAATTCTTTTTTTATATATTCTTTTGTTACATATCCAATGCCAAGTCCTATTTTAGCAAAGTCTACAACTAACGAATAACTAGCAAGTTCAATATTAGGTCTTAAAGTTATTCTTTTTTCTTTTGCAAAATTATCTAAAAATTCTCTAGTATTAGAGCCCTTTGCTTGAAGAATCAATGGATAATTATTTAATTCATTAATAGAAATCTCCTTATTAATTAATTCTTTAAATGAATCATTAAAAACAAAACAATCACTAATTTTTTTACATTTAATTACTTCAATATCACTCCCATAATTTTTATCATTTAAATTTAATATAATCATATCAATTAATCCATTTCTTAGTTTTGTAAAAAGTTCAGATGACACATTTGTAGCAATTTGTATATCAATTTTAGGATATCTATCGTGAAATTCTTTTAAATATGGAAGCAAAAATTCTCTAGTTAGTGTCACACTTATTCCTATCTTTATAGAACCTACCTCAAGATTAATTAAATCCGTAAACTTATTTTCTGCATTGCCAATAAACTCTATAGCCTGTTTTATATAATTATAAAATTCCTTTCCTTCCACTGTTAAAACAACACCTCTTTTAGTTCTAACAAATAATTTTCCACCCAACCCATCTTCAAGATTTTTAATAGATTTGCTAATAGCAGGTTGAGAAATGTTTAATTCGTCTGCCGCTTTAGTAATATTTCCATGATTTGCAACCGTATAGAAAATTCTATATAATTCAAAATTTATATTCATAATAACCTCCAGTTATATCTAACATAACAAATATGTATTTTAATTATATCAAAAATAGTTATATAATACAAGTAGAGAGGTGATAATTATGATAATTGGAATTTGTGGAAAGTCAGGTTCAGGTAAAAGTACACTTTCAAGAACGTTAGCTAGTAAATACGAAAATGCCACTTTGCTTGATATTGATAAGATTGGACATAGTGTGCTTACAATACCTGAAGTAAAACAGGAGCTTATAAATGCTTTTGGAAGTGAGATATTAGGTGAAGGCCAGGTTGATAGAAAAAAGCTAGGTGAGATAGTTTTTGAGTCAAGAAAAGATATGCAAAAACTATCAGATATAACATGGAAATATATGCAAATAGAAATAGATAAATTTATGAGTAGTAATGAAGGCAAAATTATTATATTGGATTGGATATTACTACCAATATCTAAATATTTTGAAATGTGTGATTTAAAAGTACTACTTGATATTCCTTATGAAATTAGGAAAGAAAGGGCTATGAAAAGAGATAATATTAGTGAGGATAAATTCGATTTAAGAGAAAAAGCTAGTATAGATTTTGATATAAATAATTTTGATTATGTTATTAAACAAAATAGTGAAGATGAATTTAAAAGGTTGGTGAAGTTAATATGACAAAAGTTTTATATCCAGGAAGTTTTGATCCAATAACAAAAGGACACATGAACATCATTGAACAAGCAAGTAACTTGTTTGATGAAGTTGTTATTGCAGTTTTACAAAATCCTATGAAAAAATCTGGTTTATTTACGGTAGAAGAAAGATTTGAAATAATTAAAGAATTATATAAAAATTTTGATAATATAAAAGTTGTTACAGGAAGTGGCGCATCCGTTGATATTGCAATTGCTTATGGATGTAAAGCCATAATAAGGGGTCTTAGAAGTTTAAGTGATTATGATTATGAAGTTGGTCTAGAGCAAATTAATAAAGATATTTCAGATAATTTGGTAAATACAGTATGTTTATTTGCAGATAGAGAATATCAATTTATATCATCTAGTGTTGTTAAAGAAGTTTTAAATCTAGGTAAAGATATTTCAAAATATGTAGAACCATTAGTTAAAGAAAAAATGTTAGTGAAAAGAGGTATGATACATGAAAAATGATGATATAGTTGTAACACCCTTAGGTACAGTATCTACATACTGCACAAAGAGTAGTAATTGTCCAGGGTTTCTTGTAGAATATAAGAACCATAAAATTTTATTAGATTGTGGGAATGGAATTTCGAGATTTTTAAATATTCCAGATGATTTAAAGAATTTAAGTATTATAATAAGTCATCTACACAGTGATCACTATGGAGAAATATTTAGTCTCGCACAGACTTCACTTGTTTTAAAAAGATTAGGATATATAGATGAAAAAATTAAAGTTTATATTCCCGAGGGAACTAAAGAGGATTTTATGCATATAAAAAGTTTAGAAAATAAAAGTCACTTTGATATTATAACTTATCCTTATAAATGTTCTAAACTAAATTTTGATGACTTAAATGTAAGTTTTTCATTAAATCCACATGATATATTAACTTACAGCACTAAACTTCAAACAAAAAATTTAAAACTTGTTTACTCTAGTGATACTGGGTACAAAGGAAACACTTTAGAAGAATTTGCTAAAGATGCTAATTTATTAATATGTGAATCTACCTTTTTAAGAGGACAAACAAAGGCAGAGGATTTTCACTTATTCGCACATGAAGCAGGTAAGATAGCAAAGGGTGCAAATGTAGAAAAATTATTACTTACACATTTTTGGCCTAGTATTGATAAACAAAAATATGTAGATGAAGCAAAAGAATTTTTTGAGAATACTGAAGCTGCAGAAGAAGGTAAAAAATTAGTATTAAGGAGAATGTAGATATGGAAAATAGTGATATGATTAGAATCTATAAAACTAGTGAAAAACTTATTGATTTACATACACATACAAATTTTTCTGATGGAGATATGTCACCTAGTGAATTAATTAATCATGCAATAAAAAATAAAATTAGTGTGATTGCTATAACTGATCATGACACTCTAAATGGGGCTAAAAGTATTAATAGAAATGATTATTTAATAACTAAAACTGGTATAAAAATTATAGATGGAATTGAACTTTCTGCCAAAGTAGAAAAAGGAACAATGCATATTTTGGGAATTAATATTGATATAAATAATGAAGATCTAAATAAAAAAATGGACATTTTAAGAGATATTAGTGTAAATTCTACTTTATCAGTAATGGAACAAATTAAAAGAGATTATGGTATTGTTTTTAGATATGAAGATATTAAAAATTTGATAAATTCAAACCATAATTTAGGTAGACCAGATTTGGCAAAACTATGTATTAAGTATGGATATGCAACAAGCGTACAAGAGGCCTTTGATAAATACCTAATAGAGGCACATAAAAAAACGAGAAAAGTAGGTAAGGGATTACCATACCAAGAATGTATAAATTTAATAAAAAATAGTGGAGGAATTCCAGTACTTGCCCATCCAAAATCATTAGAGTTAGAAGATAAAGAATTTTTGCTTTTACTTAAGGAAATGATATCTTGTGGTTTAATGGGAATAGAAGTATATCATTCAAGTCATTCAAAGGATGAAATGGAATATTATTTAGAAATAGCTAAAAAATACAATCTCCTTATTAGTGGTGGAAGTGATTTTCATGGAATTACAGTAAAACCTGATATAGAAATAGGAACTGGTAAAAATCATAATTTAAAGATAAAAAAATTAAGTATATTAGATAAAATATATTAATAAAGAATTATTATATAATTATGTTAAATTTATATATAACAATTATGAAAAAACATAATTGTTATTTTTTTATAAAAAAAGTGTAACAAATACATAAATAACTATTGACAAGTGTAAAAATAACGCATATAATTAAATTGTTATTGGATGCTAATAGTGAATAACCTAATAGACCAATAAGTTAATACTAGTATTAAAATAGAAAAATTAAATGGAGGTTTCATGAATTTTGCAATAGTTGGACTAGGACATGCATTTTTAAAACAGTATGATGCATTAAAAAAGATAAAAGAAATGAGTGGGATTGAACTGTGTGATAATGATCTAACTAAGGTTAGTAAATATAATTGTAAAACTGATTATTTAAAACTTAACTCAGATAATATTGTAATAGCTACATCTCCTAGATGTCATTTAGAAATAATTAGTAATTTAATAAAAAACAATAAAAAAATAATATGTGAAAAACCAGTAGTTACTAATTTATTTGAACTTGATAAATTAAAATCCATTATTACATCTGATAATTATTATAATTCACTTCACTTTTCCTTTGGATTAGAAGTTGAATATTTTATAGACAATATAAAAATTAAACCTAATAAAATATATTGCTACATTAGCGATAATTACGTTTCTGATAATCATATAAAAAAAGAGCAGGTTGGTTTATGTGGCTCATACCTAGATGAAGCAATTAATCCATTATCTGCAGTATCAAGAATGTTTGGATATGATATTAAATTTATTTCTTGTGAAAAGAAAAAATATGATGGTGATAATTATGATTATTATTCATTATCTAAATTTAATGTGGAAAATATTCCTGTAGAAATAGAGGTATTATGGGATAACAATATAAGCCAAAAATATATTGATTTGTATTATGATAAAAATATTATCAGATTAGATAGTATGAATGAACAGGTAATAGATTTAACAAATAACAAAATTTTATTTAAAGGTACTGGCGATAGAATGACAAACCATTATACTGGAGTATTTAATGATTATTTAAAAAATGGAAGTAATATTGAAATATCAATTAAACTACACGAAGAATTACTTAAAGGAGTAGAAAATGAAAACTAAATTAATTTTACTTGGAGGAGTTCCAGGAACAGGAAAAACAACAATAGCGTATAATCTAGCCTTAAAGTTAAAAATTGATAAAGTTATAAGTGTGGATTTATTAAAAATGTTTGCTAAAACATATAACTCTATCTTTGATAAATATATTTTGACAACTACACATGAGGCATATAAATTAGAAAATTTATCTGTTATAGATGGATATTTAAAACACTCATTAAAAATGAATGAAGTAGTTTTAAATGTTTTAAACAATATTAAAGATAATGTAGTAATAATAGAGGGATGTACAATCAATAAAGATTTTATAGAAAAAATTGATAAATCTAAATATGATGTAGTATATTTTAACCTTTGTTTACCTACTAAAGATTTAATAAAAAGATATGAAATAAAAAGTAAACTTAGGAAAAGTAATTGGATAGAGAATATAGAAAACATAAATAAAATTTCTGAATTTTTATATAAAGATAACAACAATATTATAAATTATGATTTAGAAGAATCAGTAGAAAGGATTGTTTACGATGTTAAAGAAGTATTACATATATAATAGTGGAACATGTACAAGAGTTAAACTATATGGCATGGATGTTAATAATTTATTTAGTATTAATGACTATAAACTAGTAGATAAGGTAAATGAAGCAGATTGTATAATAATTAATACTTGTAGTTTCTTAAAATGTAAGGAAGAGTATTTTCTAGACTTTATCAAAAAAGTAAATAATGATTTAAATGAGAATCAAAATATTATAATTATAGGTTGCCTACCTAGTATAGTAAAAGATAAAATATTAGAAATAAATAAAAATATAATTATGTTTGGAAGAGATTTAGAGGAGATTAAAAAATATTTTAAATTTGATCATGATATTTTAACTAAGGCAACTTGTGTAACTGATAAATTAGATAGAAAAAAAAGAATTTTATATAATTTTAATAAATACTTTTTACACAGTAGTCATATAGAATATAGATTAAAAAGAGAAAAAGTTTGTTATTTACAAATATCAACAGGGTGTATGGGTAAGTGTACTTATTGTTCTGAAAAATTTACAACAAAGTTAAAAAGTAGGAGTATAGACGAAATAAAGGAAGCAATATACGATGGAATAAGTCGTGGTTACAAACTATTCGGATTAAATTCAGATGATGCTTCTGCTTATGGTAAAGATATAAATAGTTCACTTGGAGAATTACTTAAAGAAATAGTAAAAATAAAAGAAGATATATACTTTTCAATACCAGAATTTAATCCTAATGGATTAACGGATGAAGTAATAGAATGTTTAAAAGATAAAAAATTTCTTTATATAACTGTACCAATACAAAGTGGTTCACAAAAAATATTAAATTTAATGAAAAGACCATATAAGATAGATGAAGCTATAGAAAAAATTAAATTAGTAAAAAGGAATAATAAAAAACTTAAAATTAATACACATGTTATTGTTGGATTTCCAGGTGAGACTGAAGCAGATTTCTTAGAGACATATAAAATTTTAAATAGTGGAATATTTGATAGAGTAAAAGTATTTATGTATAATGAAAGACCAAAAACTGAGGCAATTAATTTTGATAATAAAGTTACAAGAGAAGAAAAAATAAGAAGAAGAGATAAGTTACTTAAAGTTATGAAAAAACAGAATATAAAGCACTTTTCTTTAACTAACTTAATTCTTAATAGGGAGCAATTAAAATGATAGAATTACTAGATTATATATTAGATTATGATGATAATTTTTGGATAATTAACAATATAACAGATGGTGTACCTAAAGGATATATTGTTTATAGAACATGTGATGAAGGGAGATCCAATCATATAACTAAAAAACAATACTTTAAAGAAATTGAAACTAAAATAGTAAATATTCCACTTAAGTATAAAATGATTTTTAAACCGCGAGAGTTTTATCAAAATAATAAAAATAATTTAAATGGTATTTGGAAAGATTATGTTGATACATTAAATGAAATTGGAATCGATGATAGTGATATTGGAATATTTGGTTCTTATTTAATAGGATTTGATATTGAAAAAGATGTTGATTTTGTTATTTATGGTAAAGACAATTTATATAAGTATCACGACAATATAGAGTATATAAAAAACAAATGCAATGTCACATCTATTACAGAAAATCATATTTTACATCAATATAACAAACATAAATTTAAATTTAGTGAGAAATGCGATTTAAAAGAAATTATAAGTAGAAATTGGAGTGGCATAGAACTTAGTAATGGAGTTTTATCTACACCTAGATTTATTGATTTAAATAATATGAATATTCCATTAAAAAAAGGAGAGGATAAGATTATTACGGTAGAGGTAATAGAAGGCCTTACAAGTGTTATGTTGCCAAGAGTAGCAAAGGTAAAATATAAGGAAGAAGAATACACAATATATTCAACATTGTGGAAATTTCAAAGTTTTACTAAAGATGGAGATATTTTAGAAATATTTGCAAATGTCGATGAGAAAGATAAAGTAATAATCATTGATGAGTGTAATTATTATATAAGATATATAAAATCTTGATATTCGTTATAGTAAAATTAATAGTGTATAATATTTATAGATTTTATAGTATAATAATGTTATAAACTTTATGAGGTGATTGTTTTGAAAGTAAATACTGATTGTAACTTCTTTATGAATATTTTTTTCTTTGTTTGGCCTAAATGTAGAATGAAGTGTAAATATTGTTTAGAGAATAATACAAATAATTATGGTGAGTTTAGTAAAGAAAATATAATACAGATTTTAAGTGTATTTGCACATGAGGGAGTAAAACGTCTTTGGCTAACTGGTGGTGAGGCAACTTTATGCCCATATATTTTAGAGTATATAAATATATGTAAAGAAAGTAAAATAAAACCTATGTTTTCAACACAAGATGGGCTCGCACTAAAAAAATTGTCAAAAGATTTATATGATATTGATGTCCAATTAAGCCTAAATGGATTATATAAAGATCATGATGAAATAACACAAATTGAAGGTTCATTTATTGATATTGAAAACGCAGTATATGAAATTAATAATAAATACTCTAGCCATGATATAAGAATAAGTGCTAGATTTATATTAAGGCCTGAATGTGTAAGTAAAATTGATGATTACATTAAATGGTGCATAAAAAATAAAATAAAAAAAGTTTACTTATCTAATATTTCAAGTGGAGGTAAGGGAAAAAATTATATAAAAGAAAATGGTAAAATATCAAAAGATGAGTTTGCAAATATATTAATGAATATATCTACAAAGTATAAAGATATTATTGATATAGAAATTAAATCTAATGGTAAACAAGGTGATTTATGTGGGGTTTATCCAAATGCTAACATATACATAAGACCTGTAGATTCAGTTGAAGAAGGTAACTTGTTATTAGGAAATTTATTTAAAGATAATCCCAAAGAAATTTATAAACATTTTAAAGAAAATTATCCAGATTTATATAACAATTATATAGATAAAATAAAAGGTGATGGAACACTATAATAAATTTTAGAATGTATTGTTTATAAAGATGACTAAATTGAAAGTATAGAAAAATCTGCAGAGATCCCAGCGGATTTACTATGTCTTCATATAGAGATATAAGTTTATTAAATCAATTGATAAATAAAATATATTCGTTTTTTTTAGTATGGTATTTAAAAATTATCATCTTTATATTATAATATATTTAGGTGATTCATTTGAATATAAAGTTTATATCTATTGATTTTCAAAAAGATTTTAGTAATCCTATTGGGAAAAATTTTAATAGGGGAAAAAGCATTAATTTTATAAAAAATACTTTTATTCCATACTGTAGAGAAAATGGTATTGTCATTAATGAAATAATACCCGATTATCGACATCCAAGACCAAATAAACTTGGGATAGAGTGTAGTTGTATTCCTGGAACTGCAGGATTTGAAAGTGAAATTCCTAGTGATATTAAAAATCCTAACCAATGGATAAAATGCATGAATAATCCTATATGGACTAGAAAAAATGCTGGTATTACAAATAAACAAGCTGGTATTCCATATCAAGATCCAAAAGGATTTGATAAATGGTTAGAGGATACAATAGGTACTCCTAGTGAGGTTGATTTAGTTGTGCTATTAGGACTTACTATGGATTGCTGTGTCTTGTGCACTAGCCAAGAACTTAAATTTAGAGGATATAAAGTAAAAGTGTTATATGAAGCAACAGATCCCATGGAAAACGATGAACAGCACAAAGATTATCTATTAACACATTCTCCAATGAATATATGGACTAATTACATTAGATTTAACGAATTAAAGGAATACCTTAAGTTTGAAAAAGATGTAACATTAAAACCAGATTTTATAAAAAAATATGGATATGATTTTCCAAAAGATACTGAAAAGGTATGGAAATTAGATTGTAAAGTAGAAGAATTAAATATAAATGAAATAACGTGGCATTTTGAACTCCCTTTTTGGAATTATAATAATATCCCTTATTCTGTAAAACCCCTAGATGTAATTAATTTTAAGGATAAGTATATAGAACAATATAAAAGAATAGAAGCTGCTGACATAAGTTATCCAATTGATTTAATAGACGATAGAGCAAGAACTGGAAAATTACTTATTTTAGATGGTTTGCATAGATTAGCAAAATTATATATTAATGGACAATCTGTTGTCAAAGTTAGAATTATTCCAAGAAATAAAATACCATATATTTGTAAAGATAATACTTTGATTGATAATCTTAAGAATATTTTTGAAAGTAATAAAGATAAAAAAATTTGTGTAGTTGGTACAACTTGTACTGGTAAAACAACCCTAGTAAATATCTTTGAAAATACAGAGGATATGGATGAAAAAATTTTTCCATTATTAACAAAAGAGGAAACTGAATATGTATGTTCTACTCCATGGACTGAGGAAATTGGTAAGAAAATGGATGAACTTGTAAGAACTAGATTATCTATTATACCAGGTGTGCCAATGTTTGGAACAGTATTATTAGACTGTGATTTAATTATATATCTACATATAAATGATGAACTATTATTAGAGAGAACAAAACTTAGAAATGTAGATTTTACTAATGCGAAAAATATGCAAACTAATATTGAAAATGAAATAAAAAAATCAAATATATCAACTATTACGTTAGAAGTTGAATAAATGAAACGCATAGTAAAAATTAATGTATAAGATAATTGGTGATAAAATGAGCTACGATTTATTAAATGAAATGATAAAATATATTGAAGAAAATTTAGATCAAGAGATTGAATATAAAAAATTATGTAAAATAGTTGGAATATCAGAGTACTCATTACAAAGAATATTTATTTTTTTAACAGGAATATCTATATCGGAATATATAAGAAAAAGAAGATTAAGCAAAGCATATGAGGAATTAAAAACGACTGATATAAAAATAATAGACTTAGCTATTAAATATAATTATGATTCATCAATTTCTTTTGCTAGAGCATTTAAAAAATACTTTAATATTACTCCAACAGAATGTAGAGAAAGTAAAGGAGAGTATAAATTATTTCCAATCATAAACTTTAGTAATAATAATATATTGGTTGAACTTAATTATGAAATTAAGAATATAGATGATAAGGTTTTATACTGTTTTGGGGTAAGTGCAGTAGAGTATCAAGATTTATTATATAAAATTAGAGAATTATATAATACACTTCATAGTAATGGTTTGTATGAAAAAATGAGTAATAATGGATTATATGGAATATGTATAGATGACGAGAACTCGTATAACTATTATGTTGGAAGTGATATTAATTTTAAAGGTACTAAAAAAATAACTATACCAAATGGTAAGTATGCAATATTTAATGTTGGAACTGACGAACAAAAAGATATTGTAAATACATATAATTTAATATGCAATGAATGGCTTAAATCAACTAATTATAAAATTTTAGATAAACCAGAAATTGAATTATATGATGATAATAATTGTTATATTTATATACCTATAAAGGATAAACAAAACTGATACCAGAAATGTTTATCCTTTTATATTTATCTATTTTATAATTTTACATAGAGGTGGGCAAAATGGAATTAAGTGAAGTTATAAAGAAAAGGAGAAGTATAAGAAAATTTAAAAATGAAAAACTGGGAAAGAGTGTAGTCGAAGATATATTAAATTTTGGAAGGCTTGCTCCATCAGCGAAAAATAAACAACCTTGGTATTTTGTTGTTTTAGAAGATGACATAAAAAATAAAGTTGCAGATTTAATGATAGAAAATTATAAAAGGGGAAAAGAGAAAGAAAAAATTGGATTTAATAGCAGTGTACTACAAACTGCAAAGGTAATATTCGAAGCACCTATTCTAGTTATTATATTTAGAAAAAAAGACGATAATTGGATAATTGGAGATAATTTATCAATCGGTGCCTGTGTAGAAAATATTTGCTTAAGAGCAACTGATTTGGGAATTGGAAGTTTATGGATAAGAGATATAAGATATGTTTCTAGTGAGGTATCAAAAATGTTAAATCATGAAGATTTAGAATTAAATTGTGCAGTTTGTTTGGGTATACCAAATGAATCGCCTAAACAAAGATTAAGAAAAAATTTGAAAGATATAATGGAGTGGAGAAATTTATGAAAAATAAAAAAATATTTAACTTTTATAGACAAACAAGTTTATATACTGATTTAGGATTATATAAAGATTTTACTAAGCAATTAACTGATGATATAAATGAGCTTTGCATATTACAAAGAATGCAGATAATTCATCCTGTATCTGTAAACCAAGAAGATATTATAATTCAAAAAAATAAAAATACTAATCTTTATGTTACTAGATTAAAATATGAAGATGACTTATTTCCTACTGCAATAAGTATGATTAGTGAGTTATTAAGAAAAGATAAAAATTATAGTGTAAATAGAAAGCAAGAAGATATGATACATGTTACTTGTAGGGGACAAGCAATATTACTTGCTAGTATTTTAAAAGCAAAAGGCTATTCCGCAAGAGTTAGAAGTGGATTTGCTACTTATATAAAAAATGATGGTGTAAATTATGATCACTGGATTACAGAATACTATGATGAAGGGAAAGATAGATGGGTATTAGTAGATGCAGATCTTCATTGTAGTGATTGTGACTTTGATTTAAATGATATTCCAAGGCAAAAATTTATATTTGGTGCAGAGGCATATCTAGGGATGAGAAATAATAAATATAAAAATGAAGAAATATACTATGATTCCGACCCAGCTACATTAGGTTTAAAAGCTACTTTAAGAGGGTTATTTTATGATTTTCATTCATTAATGAATGATGAAATAATATTTTTACATTTACCAAAATATATTCAAGATAAAAATTTAAATCTTTCAGAGGAGGAATATGTTGAGTTAGATAAATTAGCAAATTTATTATTAAACCCAGATGAAAATTTTGATGAATTATTAAAAATATGGAATAGTGAATCAAAGTATAGAATTATGTCTGGGGCACTTAATAGTTAAAAAAACAGTGATTTTAATAAAAAATTCACTGCTTTTTCTTTAATTAAATTATTATTAAAACAAAATATTATATAGCTAAAATCAAATTAAATATTTAAATGAGTTTGTGATAATTTTCATATACTATATTTTTTTCTTTAACTCTAATAATTTATTTATAGTCATAGTAGGGCAATATTCTTTAGGAGTGGGAATATTGTTAGGATTAAGCCAACAAGTATCAATTCCATTGTTCATTCCTCCTAGAATATCAGTTGTTAATGAATCCCCTATTAATAGCATTTTCTTTTTATCCTTATTTTGTGTTTTATCGTATAAAAAATCAAAAAATTCTTTCATAGGTTTTGAAAATCCAACTTCTTCTGAACAAACAATTGAAGATATATATTCTTTTAATTTTGCTTTTTCCAATTTATTGATTGCAGCTTTTTTAGGACCATTTGTTGCTATTAAAATTTCATAATTAGGATTTAGTTCTTCTAATAATTTGGCAGCACCTTCAATTTCTACTATATTAACTCCAAGCATACTACAATATAATTCATTAAGTGAAATTGCAGCATTAAAATCTAAATTTAGCTTTTTAAAGAAAATAATGAATCTATTTGCTCTTAAATATGTTATTTTTTCTTCAAGTGTTTTTATTGAATTTGGAATAACCATTTTCCCACTTTCCCAAGTATGCCAATAAGCTGTATCAAACTTTTTCCATTCTAAAAACAAATCATCACTGTATTTTATTCCTAAACTATTAATCATAATATCAAATGCATATTTAATAGATTGATTATTGTCTATTAAAGTATCATCTAAATCAAAAATAAGTGTTTCATACTTTTTCATAAAACCTCAACTCCAATAGCATTTATTATATCAAATTTAACTTTTTGTTTCAATAGTATAATATAGAAATCCAATTATATATATGACTTTTTGAAAATATAATATTAATAGTACATTATAGACGTGTTAAAATGTAATTTTTATGATAAAATTATTTTAGGAAGTGAGATTATGCAGTCGATAGAGAAAACTTTAAAATATTTTGAATTACTAATGAGTTATGAAGATACATCAGTATTTTTAAATTATGATTTACCTAATGGCTATCACTATGAATTTTATAAAAATGGTGACGAGCATGATTGGGTAAATATTCATATATCAAGTGGTGAATTTACAAATTTTGATAGGGGACTTCACTATTTTCACCAATTTTACGATAGTTTTATAAATGATTTACACAGAAGATGTATTTTTATTGTAAATGAGAATGGTGAAAAGGTTGGAACTGCTACTATATCTTTATTAAATAATATTGAGGATGGATATGATGCTGCAGTAGATTGGGTTGCTATAAAAAAAGAATATCAAGGACATGGATTATCTAAACCACTTATATCTAGATTCATACAGCTTGCTAATGAACTGGGACATAATAAACTTATTTTGCACACTCAAACTCATACTTGGTTAGCAGCAAAATTATATTTAGATTTAGGATTCACACCATATAAAGTAAAAGAAAATTACGAAGGCTGGCAGATTCTAAAAACAATCACTAATCATCCTAAGTTAGACTTTATTAGCCCTATACCAATTAAAGATATTTACTGGGATACAGCTATTTTAATTTTTAAGGAACTAAAAAATATGCATGGTAATAATTTTAATTATGAAATATGGTATAAAGATGGAAAAAATGATGTTTATGTATATGATTTTAAAAATTACTATGAATACAAGTATTTTATAAAAGAAGATGGAATAGCATTAGAAAAAGTAGAACATAAAAAGTTATAATGATAATAAAAATTAATAGCTGTATAGGAATTTATGGGTGTTTATAGTATAATTATATCAATAGGAATGTTTGCGAAAGAGAATTCATAATGAATATAAAAATTAATAGAGTAAAAATATTTGTAACAATACCAAGTGAAATTGCAAAACTAGTTACATTTTTAGTAAGTGATGATTCAGATTTTATAAATGATAAAGTTATAAAAATTGATGGTGGATATTAAGAAAAGGAGATATTAAATTATGAAAATAACAAAATATAATCAATCATGTTTATTAGTTGAAACAAATAATAAAAGAATTTTAGTGGATCCAGGAAATATTGGATATACTGAAAAATTGTTAAATGAATGGAGGGGTATTAACTACATTTTAGTTACTCACAGGCATGGAGATCATTGTAATGCAAATGTAATTAATGCTATTATTAAAAGAGATAATTCTAAATTATATACTACTAAAGAAGTAAGTGATAATATTGAATTATTAAATGTAACTATAGTTAAAGCTGATGATATTATTGATTTAGGTAACATAAAGATCGAAGTTACAAAAGCTATACATGGATTTTTCACTAAAATGAAATATGGGAACGGAGAAATATTTGAAAATGTTGGATATATAATAGATGATGGGAAAAATAGATTATATATAACAAGTGATACAATTAATTTCAACCATAATTATAAATGTGATATTTTATGTATGCCATTTAATGGTAATGGCTTAACATTAGGAATAGTAGATGGAGTTATGTTTGCAAAAGATATTAATCCTAAAATAGTTTTGCCAATTCATACAGAACATCCATTACCGTTTATGAATCCAAATATAGATGAATTAAAAAAACAATTAGAAGAAAATGAATTAAATTACAAAATTTTAGATATTAAAGAATCAATTATTTTTGATTAAATATAAATAAATGATAAGATGACAGTTGTTTGAGATACCATTATTATTATTGTTATCTTGTATAAAAAGGGGGCTGAATAAATTTCAACTACCATAATTTTAAATTTTATAAATACTAAATAAATGAATTATTTTAAAATGTATTAAAATAAAGGTAAAAGTATTTAAATAAACTTTGAGGTGCATGAACTCTAATTGTCCCTAGAAAGTGTTGAAAAGGTTAGAAATGCAATATGTGAAGTAGGGGCAGGAATAATTGGAGATTATACTTACTGTACTACATCAACAAAATCAATAGGTACTTTCAAGCTAAATGATAATGCTAATCTATACATTGGTGAAAATAATAAGTTAGAGTTTGTAGAAGAAGAAAAATTAGAATTTGTATGCGATATAGACAAATTTAAAACAGTAATATCTAAATTAAGAGAAGTACATCCTTATGAAAAACCAGCTATAGATATTGTTCCATTATTGGATAAATACTTATTTGATTAAACAACTATTAATTAAATTACTTAGGAGGAATTGTATGAATTCAAAAATATATTTAGATAATAATGCCACTACTAAATGTGATGAAGAGGTATTAAATGTAATGTTACCTTATTTGAGTGATAAATATGGTAATCCTAGCAGTACATATTCTTTTGGTAGGGATGTAAAAAATGAAATTACAAAAGCAAGAGAGAATGTGGCTAAATTATTAAATGCAAGTGAAGATGAGATTATATTTACAAGTTGTGCCAGTGAGAGTAATGTAACTGCAATAATGAGTGCTATTAAAAATTATCCTAAAAAGAGGCATATAATTACAACAAAGGTAGAACATGCTTCTATTATTGAGACAATGAAATATTTAGAAAGTATAGGCTATGACGTTACTTATTTATCAGTTGATAAATTTGGTAAAATAAATTTACAAGAATTAGAAAATTCTATAACTGAAAGTACTTGCTTAATTGCCATCATGATGGCTAACAATGAAATTGGTAATATATATCCAATAAAAGAAATAGGACAAATAGCAAAGAAGCATAATATTTTATTTCATTCAGATTCAGTTCAAGCAATTGGCAAAGTAAAAATAGACGTTAAAGAATTAAATATTGATACATTATCTCTATCAGGTCATAAAATTAATGCGCCAAAGGGGATTGGTGTTTTATATGTTAAAAATGGAATACCTTTTACCCCATTAATATTCGGTCATCAAGAAAGAAATAGACGTGGTGGGACTGAAAATGTTGCTTACATTGTGGGTCTTGGAAAGGCTATAGAACTAATACTAAATGATAATTATAAATCCAACAATCAACTAAAAGAATTAAGAGATTATATGGAAATGGAAATCAAAAAGAATATCAATGATGTTGTAATATATGGGGATTTAGAAAATAGATTACCTAATACATCGAGTATAGCATTCAAAGGCGTAAAGGCAGAAGAATTATTATTAATGTTAGAATCATTTAATATATTCGTTTCAACAGGTTCCGCTTGTAATTCAGAAATTGCGGAACCATCCCATGTTTTAACTGCTTGTAATGCTGATTTAGATAATTATAGCCCAATAAGAGTAAGTTTAGGAAAATATAATACAAAAGATGAAATTGATATCTTTGTAAAAAGACTATATAATACAGTTAATATGCTAAGGAGGAAATAATTATGCAAGATAAATTTAGACAACCAGATTTATTTTTGGTAATGAATGAAGAAGAAATGGAAAGTGCATTAACATATGCAGAGGATTTAATAGGAGAAAATGAAAAAAATGTAGAGATGTATTTAAATTTTTCCATTGATGATGATATTGGACAATATAAATTATATATAAATAATGTAGATGTTAGGGAATATATATTAGATGAAAATAATAATTACAGATTTGAATTCCCAATGATTCCATATTATTGTTTAATATTTTTTGAAAATGATGGAAAAAGAGATTGTATATCTTTAGCAATACCTATATCTGTATGGCCTGAAGCTTATGATATAGAGTATATTAAATCTTTTTTTATAAAACACAATTTTAAAATAAAAGATTATATTCATAAATTCTTTTTGAATGAAGAATTTTTATCTACAATTAAACCAGAATCTGAGCAAGCCAAGATTAAACAAATAGATTCGCCATGGACAATAAGGGATAAAGATACACTTAGAGAATCAATGATACCAGGTAATGAGTCTAGTGCAATTGCTAATCTAGAAGATGTATATAAAATATTATTAATTAAAAATTTCAATATGACATTAGATTTTAATGCAACGGCTGTTATCTCAACTAGATATGATACCACTAAAATAGATTATTCAACTTTCCATTTTCAAAATGCAATTATTATATATACAAAAGATGGTAAAAAAACTCCAATATATATAGGTAATGAGGTTAGTTATGAAGAAATTATAAGCATATTAAAAGAAAATAATCTATCAAATTTTGTTAGTAATAAGGATTTGAATGATTTTTCAAAGGATATGGCAGAGTTAATAGTTGAAGTAATGCCTTTTGCACGTTTTCAAAAAAAGCCGGTAAATAAGTTAATGTAAAAATATATAGAGAGGATGTATAAAATATGGCAGTATTAGTTAATTTTAAAATTTGTGATAATGCAAAAGAATGTAGTGGGGTAGCTGTTTGTCCAACAGGAGCATTATCTTGGAATGAAGAAGAAGAAACAATTGAGATTGATAATGATAAATGTATTTCTTGTGGATTATGTGAAAAGGAATGTCCAATTGGAGCTTTTACAGTTGTTAAAAATGAAGAAGAATATAATAAAATAAAAAAAGAGATAGATGAAGATCCTAGAACTACAAAAGATTTATTTGTTGATAGATATGGAGCAGTAGCTATATCAGATTTTTTCAAAATTAAACTAGAGGAAATAAAAGAAAAAGCTAAAAAAGATTGTTTAACATTAATAGAAATATATAATCCAGATGCTGCAGAATGTTTATTAAAATCAATTCCTATAAAAGAATTAACATATGAACTACCAAAAGACACTTTATTTTATAAGGTTGAAAGTAGTGAAAATGTTGATGAGTATAAGATTGAAGAACTACCATCATTACTAGTATTTAAAAATGGTCAGTTACTTGGACACATAGATGGTTATTATACTGTAGATGATAAAAGAATAGTTCTATCTAAACTAGATGATATTTTAAAAAATAGTTAATTTAGGAAAAGAGGTTAATTATAATGGCAATAATTATTGTAGGAGGAGTAATTGAGAAGGATGGCAAATTTTTATTAGTTCAAGAGGCAAAAGAAAAATGTAAAGGAAAATGGAATATTCCAACAGGACATCTAGAACCAAATGAAACCATTTTCGAAGGTACTAGAAGAGAAATATTTGAAGAAACAGGATGTAGCGTTGAATTAACAGGTATATTACAAATTGGCAACATAGCACTAGAGAAGGACAATTTAATAAGTGTAATATTTTCAACAAATCTAATAGAAGATAAAATCCTTTATAATAAATCTGAAATATTAAATGCTAAATGGTTTAGCTATGAAGAAATTTTAAGTATGAAAGAGGAGTTAAGGTCGCCCGACTTGATAATAAATAGTATATCAAACTTTGTAGAAAACAAAGGTTCAGATATTAGTATTATAAAAATAATAAAATAGAAAATAAATTCTATTTAAGGAGGGAAAAGTAATATGAAACAAGAATTAGTTAGAATTAACTCTATCGATGGAATAGAACAACCAGGTATTTTATATACTCCAAATGAAAATACAAATAAAATAGTAATTCATGTTCATGGATTAAGTGGTAACTTCTATGAAAATAGATTTTTAGATGTCTTAGCAAAATCATATACAGATAAGAATTATGCTTTCTTAACTTTTAATAATAGAGGTAGAGGCCTTATTTCAGAACTACTTAAGGGTAATGATTTTACTATTATTGGTGGAAGTTTAGAGAAATTTAAAGACTGTATATTAGATATTGAAGGAGTAGTAAATTGGGTTAAGAAAAAAGGATATAGTGAAATAGTACTAGAAGGGCATAGTTATGGTTGTAATAAAGTTTTATATTATTATAATCATAAGAAAGATGATAGTATTAAGAAAATAGTATTACTTTCCCCATGTGATATACCATCTGAAACTAAAAAGTTTTTAAGTGAAGAAGAATATAAAATTGCTAAGGAAGAATCAACTAAATTAGTAAGTGAAGGTAAATATAATGAATTAATAGATTTTTCAGTTATGGCAAATGAAAAAATTGCAGCAGGAACATATTATAATGATTTTCTACCAAATGGAGAAAATGATTTTATTAGATATGTAGATGGTAAAAATGGAAAAAGCGAAATTCTAAGTAGTATAGATATTCCAGTATTAGTAGTATTTGGGGATATTGATGAATGTGTTTTAACTCAACCCATTGATGTAGTTAAAGAATATTTAAATAATAATATAAGTAATTGTAATATTCAAATAATTGAGGGAGCAGATCATTCATATACGAATAAATATAAAGAATTAGGAAAAATAGTAATTGATAATATTTAGTATATATATGAATAGAGAACTCGTAAAAAAATGGTTAGCAAAATTAAAAGAATATAAAATGTATTTATTTTAAAGGATGGGAAATGTTAGATGAGTAAGAAATATATAATAGTCACTTGTATTTGTACACTAATATCACTAGTTTTTGGAATAATATCTAATGATATTGTAATTGGTGGAATTATTCTATTAACAGGATTATTATGTGCTTACTTTGCAAGTGAAGGAAAAAGAATTAATTATATATTGGGTTTAATTAATTATATTTTAATGGGATATGTATCATTTAAAAATAATTTATACGGAATATTTTTCTTTTATATATTTATATTCTCACCACTTCAAGTTCAAGGCTTTATAACTTGGAATAAAAATTTAAGTGATGAAAAAAATGTAAAAGTTCGAGAATTTACTTTAAAAAACTCTATTATTATTACACTATCTTGTATTATTGGAAGCTTGATACTAGGGTATTTATTAACTCTCATTCCAAGTCAAAGACTCGCATTTATGGATGCAAGTTCTAACTGTATTAATTTATGTGGAATAGTACTTATGATACTTAGATTTAAAGAGTCATGGTGGCTATGGCTAATTAATAATGTTATAGATTTAGGTATTTGGATTATAACCTTTGCAAGTAAAGGTGAAGGATCCACAATGATGTTGCTTGTGTCTATTGGGTATTTAGTTATAAATATTTATGGAATAATTAAATGGAATATAGAAGCAAAGAAAGGAAAAATTGAAAATGAAAAATAATTATTTATTAATACATGGAAGTTTTGGAAGTCCATTCTCTAATTGGATTCCATATTTAAGAAAAGAAATTGAAAATAAAGACTTAGAGGTTTACACTCCAGATTTTCCAACAGGAGTGGGTTATCAAAATTATGAAAACTGGTCTAAACTTTTGAATGTTTATGTAGATACAAATATAATTAATAAAAGCACAATTATATTTGCTCATTCAATCGCGCCTATCTTTATCTGTAAATTTTTAGTTGAGAATAAGATTAAAGTTAAAAGGTTAGTTTTTGTTTGTGGGTTTAATAATTACCTTGGAATTAATGAAGATTACGATACTGTTAATGAAAGTATGTATTTTGATAATCTTTCAGATGTTAAAAATTATTGTGATGATATTGTTTGTTTTTATTCAGACAATGATCCCTATGTTAAATATGAAGCTGAAAAGAAATTTGCAGATACTATAACTGAAAATCAAATTATGATTTCTCATGGAGGGCATCTCAATTCTGAAAGTGGGTATACAGAGTTTACTGATTTATTAAAATATTTGTAATTTGTAAATACGTTGTTTGATTGATTAAATTAAGAATTAGAAAAGCATATATGATTTTTAGTCGAATTATGGTATAATTATGATGGGTGATAACTATGAAAATAATAGAGTATTCTAGTAAATATGATGAAGTTATTAAAGATTTACTTGTTGAGTTACAAGAACATATTGTAGAGATAGACAAAGAGAAATATAATATTTTAACCCCTGAATATAGAGAAAAATATTTTGAAAAAACTATGAACGAAGTAACTAAATATGAAGGGAAAATATTTTTAGCAAAAGAATTAGATTCAATAGTTGGACTTATCATTGGTGTTATTAATAATGAAGATGAAAAAACTTATGATTTTTCTGCACCAAAGAGGGGTCGAGTAATTGAATTAGTAGTATCAAATACTTGTCGTTCAAATGGTATTGGGAAACAATTATTAAATAAAATGGAGAGTTATTTTAAGAAAATTGGCTGTAAAGGTGTCTTAATTGATGTTTTTGCTTATAATGAGGGTGCTCAAAGATTTTATTATAAAAATGGTTATTTCAATAGAAATATAGAGATGATGAAAAAAATATAAGGAGGATATGCAATGAGAAATATTATTATAACTGGTGGAGATGATGGTTTAGGAAGAGCAATAGCAAAATTATTAAGTGAAAATGAAAATGTTATTACTATTTCTAAAACAAAAGAAAATGCTATGCGAATAGCAAAAGAAATACCTAGTGCTAAATGTTATACTTGTGATATTACTAAACCCGAAGAGGTTAACAATACAATTAAAACGATTATTGAAAATCAAGGAGATATTGACATTTTGATTAATAATGCTGGTGTTTGGCTAGCAGGAGACTTAACTGAAAATACTTATGAGCAAATTAGTAATTGTATAGATGTAAACACTAAAGGGCCTATCTATATGACAAAAGCAATATTACCAAATATGTATGAAACAGGACATGGATTAATTATTAATGTTTGTTCCCAAGCAAGTTTCGATAGTGACGATTTTTCAACAGTGTATAATGCTTCTAAATGGGCTATGAGAGGTTTTAATAGATCTATTCAAAAATATGTTAGTAAAAAAGGAATTAAAGTTACTGGATTTTACCCTGGATTTATGCAAACTAACATTTTTAAAAAAGCTGGAAATGATTATGATACTTCTACAGGATTAGAAGTAGAGAAAGTTGCTAAAGCAATTGAATTTATTATAAATTGTGATGAAGATGTAATTATACCTGAGTTTGGTATAAAAGATATTGAAAATTACTAATCAAAAAGGGAGAAAAAATAATATGAAAAAAGTAATTATAATAACAGGAGGAAGTGATGGTTTAGGTAAAACTTTGACTGAATCATTATCAAAAGAAAATGATGTAATTATTTTAGCTACAAGTGAAGAAAAATTGATAAATGTTGCAAATAATAATGGGTGTAATTATAAAGTTTGTGATGTAAGTAATTATTTTTTAGTAGAAAAATGTATTAATGAAATTATTGAAAAATTTGGAAAAATTGATGTACTAATTAATAATGCAGGATTATGGATTCAAGAAGAATTAGATAACAATGACAGTGAAAGAATTAATTCTGTAGTTGATGTTAATTTACTTGGAGTTATAAATTGCACTAAAGCAGTAATTCCAGTTATGAAACAAAATAAGAATGGTTTGATTATTAATATTAACTCACAAGCTGGTATAAATCATAAAGCTGAGAGAGTAGTTTACAATGCTACAAAATGGGGTGTCACTGGCTTTTCTAAATCTTTAGCAGATGAAGTAGCTAAATATGGAATTAGAGTTTCTAATGTTATGCCCGGAATGATGAAAACAGATATGTTTAACAAAATGAATATTCAAAAAAATATGATAAATGGAATAGATACAAAAGAAGTTGCAAGATTAATACAATTCATTATTGATACTCCTTCTGATGTTATGATACCGGAAGTTGGAATTAAAAATATTAATAATTAAAAGATGATGCTAATATCATCTTTTAACGTTTATAAAAATAACATTACTAGTCCAAATAAGATTTGAATGGATCATATGATAATAGGTTTTTAAACTTAAAATCTAAAAAAATATCCCTCAATCGTTAAATAGATTATATGATAAACCCTAGGAAAAATCAATAGTCGTATAGGAATTTATTATGAAATATAGTATAATTTAGTTAGTCGAAATACTTGGAGGAACTATGATAGATATTAATGTTGTTAAAGATAATGTAAGTATACTTTCAAAAAGATTAGATAGCTTGAATATTGATAGTATTTTTATAGAACAAGATGGTAAAATGGATAAAATTTTTTATAACGAAGAACAATTACATGAGTTAAGAAGCTGTGCAAAACTATTAGTGTCTATGGCAATAGGAATAGCAATAGAAGATAAAATGTTAGTTGATGGGATTCCTTTATCGTTAGATACTAAAATATATCCTTCAATAAAAAAATTGGTAGATATAAAAGACCAAAATAATTTACTAAAAGTTCAAAAATGGACAGTCAAAAATTTACTAACACATACTACAGGCTATGAAAGTCAAATGATGTCAGAAAGATACATTAAAGATGTTGATAAAAATGAATTGTTAAATTATGCTTTAAACTATGATATTCCATTTGAGGTAGGAACAAGATTTGCTTATAACAATGTAGAACCTTTTGTTTTATCAGTATTTTTTCAAGAAACATTTGGAGTTAATTTAAAAGATTATATAAATGAAAAGATATTTAAAAATTGAACATTAAAGAATTTGAATGGGATAATTATGGGAAGTATTGTCCAGCATCTACAGGCTTGTATTTAAAACATTCTGATTTTCATAAAATAGGCAAACTTTTATTGAATAATGGAAAATACGACGGAGAACAAATCATTCCAGAAAATTGGATAAGAGAAATGTCATCAATGCAATTAGAAACTCCTTCTATATATAAACCAGAAAGAGTTTTACCTAAAATTGGAATAGGATATTATACTTTCATTTCAAGAGATGGTTATTTTTTTAGAGATGGATCTAATGGGCAATACATTATTGTAAACAAAGGGAGAAATTTGTTAATAACTATAATGTCAATAGAAAATGATATGAAGAATGTTACAGAAATTTTCAGAAATATTATTTAAAGGGAATTATTATGACCACAGAAAAGTAAGTAAGAGAATTAATAGACTGTTAAAGAAGGAGATTATTCTAGTCAATATAAAAATGAATCAATTAAAGGCTTAATTTTCACACAAGTGTGAGTATTTTCTTAATCAAAAGTATTGTCAAGTTTAATTATATCAAACTGATAACGTGTAGGTCCGACACCCGTGAAATGCAAAAAAAAACGTGAATTCACGTTTTATTTTTAAATGGAGCGGGTGATGGGAATCGGACCCACGTTATCAGCTTGGAAGGCTGGAGTTCTACCATTGAACTACACCCGCATTTCGTAGACAATTAACATTATACTATTAACAGTTCACTAAGTCAATACTTTTTTTGAAAAAAATGGTAGAAACTCCAGTCTTACATAAAAATATAAACTTATAAAAAATGTAATTATATAAATATTATATGCAATAAACACTATTAAATTCACTATAAATCATAAAAAAGATAATTATTACAAATAATTAAACTATTAACTAAATTTCCTTTTTTTAAAACTCAAAATATTGTATAATATAAAGAGGTGGTAGTATGCTAGAGGATATAAAAGATGATTCTATAGTAATATGTAATAATGAATATAAAAATCAAATATTAAAAGAATTAAGAAAACTTATTAATATTAAATTTATTAGTATGGATGAATTCATTAAATCATATTATTTTGATTATGATGAAAAAACAATCCTATACTTAATAAAAAAATATAACATTAAATATGAAATCGCACTTGAATACCTAAAAAATATTTATTATGTAGAAGATATACACTTTAATGATGAAAAATTAGACTTTCTAGTTCATTTAAAACAAGAGTTGATACAAAATAATTTACTTATATTTAATAATAGATTTAAAAAGTATATAAAAGATAAAAATATTATAGTGTATAATTATTCACTAACTAAATTTGAAAAACATTTACTTAAAGATATACCCGTAACTATAATAAATAGTGAGAGTAAAAATTATACACCAAGCATATACGAATTTAATAGTATAGAAGAAGAAATAGAATTTGTTGCTAAAAAAATATCTAGTCTTATAAATAATGGAGTAGAAATAAATAAAATAAAATTAACTAATATAAGTAATGATTATATAAATATGATAAATAAAATATTTGATTTCTATAATTTAAAAATAAATAAATTTAATCAAATACCCATTATATCAAGTTTGATAGGAAGTATATTTTATAAAAACTTAGATAAAGGTATAGAAGAAGCAATTAAATCAATAGATGATTATAATACAACAATCACATATAATAAAATAATTAATATATGTAATAAATATATTTGGTGTACTGACATTAATGATTTAAAGATATTAATAGAACATGAATTAAAACATACATATATTGAAAATACACTTTATACTAATATGATAGAAGTAGTTGATTATAAGACATATTTATTTGATGATGAATATGTGTTTATGTTAGGTTTTAATCAAGGTATAATACCAAAAATATTTAAAGATGAAGATTATATTAGTGATTCTATAAAGCCAAGTTATTTAGATAATACAATAGAAAAAAATAAAAAAGAAAAAAATGATACAATTAATTCAATTAAGAATATAAAAAATTTAATTATAACTTATAAAAAACAAACTTCATTTAATACATTCTATCCATCTAGTTTAATAGATGAATTAAATGTAGAGGTAAAAAAAGAAAAACTAGATTATTTAACAAGTTATAGTGAGATTAGTGATAAAATTATGTTAGCGGAACAAATAGACGATTTAATTAAATTTGGAAAAACTAGTGATAATTTAAATTTACTTATGTCGAACTATGATATTCCATATAATACATATTCACATGCATTTACTGGATTAAATAAAGAAAAATTGCAAAATTATATTGGTAGTTTAGAAAACTTTAACTTATCATACACACTTATGGATAATTATAATAGATGTTCATTTAGATTTTATGTAGATAAAATATTAGGACTTAAAAGTAATATAGACTCTTTTAGTACAATCCTTGGGAATCTATATCACACCGTACTTGAAAAATTATCAAAAGGTAATATAGATATAAATTATGAAGTTTATAAGTATATAAGTGATAATGATATAACACTTACAAATTCAAATAAATTCTTTGTAGATAGGACTATAAAAAATATAGAGTACTTAATAAAAGTATTAGAAAAACAAAAAAGTTTTTGTAAACTAAATAAAGTAGAAACAGAAAAATATGTAAATATTCCTATAAGAGATAATATTAATTTTGTTGGATATATTGATAAAATAGTTTATGATATATTTAATGATATTACGATTGCAGCTATAATAGATTATAAAACATATGTTAAAAAGCCAAGTTTAAAATATATAGATAGTGGGATAGGACTCCAACTTCCAACCTATATGTATCTATCTAAAAATAGTTATAAAAATATTAGATTTGCAGGTTTTTATTTACAAAATATAACACTAGATAATAAATCAGATGATGAGAAGGAAAAAAGTTTAAAACTTATAGGATTTACTAATACGGATAAAGATATATTAAAATATTTTGATAGTAATTATATGGAAAGTAGTGTCATAGATGGAATAAAAATAAATAAAGATGGCAATTTTAGTTCAAATAGTTTGAAACGCATGTTAAATGACAAAGATATAGATGAAATTATTGATTTAACAAAAGATAAAATAAAAGAAACTATTGATAATATTTTGATTTCTAAATTTGATATTAATCCCAAATATGATAATGAAAATATTGGATGTGAATTTTGTAAGTTTAAAGATTTATGTTTTATGAAAGAATACGATTTTGTAAATATTAAATCTAACAATAAATTTGATGAAACAGAGTAATACTTAAATATAAAGAGGTAATAATATGAGCAAATGGACACAAGATCAAGAAGAAGCAATAACACGAACAGGGACTAATATAATAGTTTCAGCGGGAGCAGGTAGCGGGAAAACCGCAGTACTTACTGAACGTACTATTAGAAAATTATTAAATGGTGGAAGTATAAATAGACTTTTAATACTTACATTTACAAATGCAGCAGCAAATGAAATGAAAAATAGAATTAGAAATGCCATAAAAGAAGCAGGATTAAAAGAAGAGTTAGACTATATTGACTCTGCATATATTACAACATTTGATTCTTTTGCTTTATCTATAGTTAAGCGATATCACTCATTATTAAAATTATCCCCAAATATTTCTATTATGGATTCTTCAATAGAGGTACTTAAAACAAATGAAATAGTAGATGAAATATTCGAAAATAAATATGGAAATTCAGATTTTGATAAATTAATAAATGATTTTTGTATTAAAAGTGATGATAATATAAAGGAAATTATAAAAAATATATCAAGTAAATTAGATTTAATACCAAATAAACTTGAATATTTAAATAGTTATACTGATGCACATTTTAACTCTGAATTTATAGATAGTGAGATAGATAAATATTTAAAAAATCTAATTGATGTTAAACAATCAATCAATAATCCATATAAAGAATTACTCTCTAGAGTAGATGAAAAATATATTAATACATTGAATTTAGAACCATTATTAGAATCCACAACTTATGATGAAATAAAAAATAATTTAAAAATAATTGGTTCCCCTAGAAAAAATAATAATTGCTATGAAGATTTTAAAATATATAAAGATGAAATAACTGAAATTTTACAAACTTTAAAAGATTTAACAAGATTTGATAGTATTGATGAGATGAAAAATTCATTACTATCAACAGTTCCATATATTAGGGCACTAATTTCTATTAAAATAGAATTTGATTCCAAATTTTTAGAATATAAAAAACAAAATGAATTATACACATTTTCAGATATTGCTCTAATGGCTATTAAAGTTATAAAAGAAAATCCAAAGATAAAAGATGAATTAACACAAAGTTTTGATGAAATAATGGTAGATGAATACCAAGATACAAGTGATATCCAAGAAGAATTTATTAATTTGATTTCAAATAACAATGTATATATGGTAGGGGATATAAAACAATCAATATATAGATTTAGACATGCTAATCCATATATATTTAGAAATAAATATGATGAATATTCAAAACATAATGGTGGGATAAAAATAGACTTACTTAAAAATTTTAGATCAAGAAGTGAAGTACTTGATAACATTAATTTAATATTTAATCTTATCATGGATAACAACATAGGGGATGCTGAATATAAAAAATCACATCAAATGAATTTTGGAAATATAAACTATATTACATCTTGTAAAACAAATCAAAATAATGACATGGAAATACTTACCTATGATAAAGAATCAGTAAATGAGTTTTCAAGTGATGAGGTGGAAGCATTTACCTGTGCATATGATATAAAGAAAAAGGTAGACACCAAATATCAAGTAGTTGATAAAAAAACAAATGCTCTACGCGATGCAACATATAGTGATTTTGCAATAATTATGGATAGAGGTACAAGCTTTGATTTGTATAAAAAAATATTTGAATATGTAGGTGTGCCAATTGTACAAATAAAAAACGAAAAATTTACTATTGGTGACGATATTATAGTACTTAAAAATTTAATAAATTTAATAGTTAAAATAAATTTAAATGTTTTTGATGATGAATTTAAATATTTATATACAAGTGTATCTAGATCATACCTATTTAAAGTAAGTGATGAAGAAATTTTTGATATAGTAAAATCTAACAAATTTTATGATACAGAACTTTATAAAAAATGTAAAAATATAAATATATCAGAAATATCTAATTTAGATTTAATAAATGCGATAACAAAAGAGTTTAATTTATATGAAAAATTAATTACTATAGGAAATATAAAGGAATCAATTATTAGATTAGATTATTTAAAAGATTTAAGTATAAATTTATCAAATATTGGATATACACCTGTTGATTTTGCACGTTATCTAAATGACATAACCGCGTCTAAAACAGGAGAATATTCACTTAATTCTGATAGTAGTGATAGTGTTAAAATATTAAATATCCATAAAAGTAAAGGATTAGAATACAGTATTTGTTATTTTACGGGATTAAGTAAAAAGGCTAATGATGAAGATAAAAAAGCTAAATTTATTGTAGATTCAAATTATAATATAATCACGCCTTACATAGATAATGGAATAAAACAAACTATACTTAAAGATTTACTACTTTCTAAAGAAATACGAGATAATATAAGTGAAAAAATCAGATTATTTTATGTCGCACTTACTAGAGCACGTGAAAAAATTATAATAGTATGTCCATTAAATAAAGAAAAAAATAGCTATGATACTTTAGTGCCAGATAAGGTTAGACTTAACTTTAATAGAATATCCGATATGCTTGAATCAATAATTCCAGTATTAACTCCATATATAAAAGATATAGATTTTAATGAAGTTAAATTAACAAGAGATTTTGAACTTATTAAAAATTATAACTATAAAACTAAAATAAAAACAATTGATACTAAAATAAATAAAATTAGTAATAATATTAATTATGAAATTTTAAATGAATCTAAATTCTCTAAAATTACGAATAAACTTATAACAAAAGAAGAATATGATAATATGAAAGAAGGAACTAAACTACATTATATATTTGAAACTGAGAATTTTAAAAATACAAGTAATCCATATGTACTAAAATTTTTGAATCTAATAAATAAAAACTATATAAATCTTTATAAAGAATACGAATTTATTTATGAGGAAGATAATGATATAAAACATGGTATTATAGATTTAATGTTAGAATATAGTGACCACATAGATATTATAGATTATAAAATGAAAAATATTAAAGATTGGAATTACTTAAAACAATTAAATGGATATAAAAAGTATATTGAAACAATAGTCAATAAAAATGTAAATATTTATCTTTATTCTATATTAGATACCAAGCTAGAAAAATTAAATGTAGAATTAGAAAAAATTAGTGTTTGACATTAATATTTCTATTTGATATAATACACGATTAAAGAAGGGATTTTATGAATTTATTAGAGATTTTAAGAGAAGAAATTACTAAACTTAATATTACTGATAAATTAGAAGTTGCAAGATATATCTATATTAGAACTGGTGAACTTTTTGAATATGATCCACTTTGGAACTTTGGAACTTTTGAAGAAAAATTAGAAGTTAAAAATAAAAATATAGATATTAACAATGTTACAGATTTTGAAATAATTTGTTTTAGTTGGGCCAAAATGTATAATGAACTTTTACATAAATTTGGAATAGTATCGAAAGTCGTATATACTGAAAAAAGTAGGTATGATGAAATTTCAAAACGTATCTATAAAACAATAAATCATGCTTATGTAGAGGTATTTATAAATGGAAAAATATATAGAGCTGATATAACTGCTACATTTAATGACCTTATTTCAATTAAATTTGGATATGCTACCCGCTATAACTGTCAATCAGCAAGAAGATACAATGAAGGAGAGTATAAATACGATGGGATTATATATGATAATAGTCAAGAATTAAACTCGGAAAAATTAGTTAAAGATATGAGAGAAATATTAAATTCTATAAAAATCAATTCAAAAGTGACGCAAGAGGAATATATCTATCAGGTTTGTAAATTAATTGAACAAAAAATAGATTTTTCAAAAAAAGTGGGATTTGTTATTGGTAAAGTATATATAGATGCACTTTTAAATATATTTGTGCAGGTTGATTATGGATATGAAGTTATTAATTTTATTGATAAGAGTAAAGATGTTTTTATATCCGTATATCAAATATCTCTAAAGGATACTACAAAATATTTTTCGTATGAAAGAACTAACCTAGGATTTTATAAATTTTTAGAAATTTCAAAAGAAAAAGTCAATTACTATAACAAAGAATATAGTAAAAAACAAATAGATAATAAAAAGTGCTCTAGAAAAGTTGCAGAAAAAATATTAAAGCGAGTAAATTAAATGTCTATAAAAGTAGAATTATGTTAATAAAGGTAAAAATTTATTAACATTTTTAATATTTTTAAAAAATTTTCATAATATATATTTGACAGTTATATTATTTTTTTGATATATTATTTATAGTAAAGAAGGTATGGTTATGAATTTATTAGAAACTTTAAATAAAGAAGTAAATGAATTAAAAACTCCAAACAAACTTCAAATAGCTAGATATATTTATAGAAAGACAGGAAAACTCTTTGAATATGATCCAAATTGGTTTTTCAAAAAAGAAGAAAGAGAAGATTTAAAATCTAAACAAATAGATATTAAAAATGTTACAGATTATAATATAACTTGTTTTAGTTGGGCAAAAATGTATAGTGAACTTTTACGTGAATTTGGTATAGATTCAAGAGTTAAATATAAACAAGAAAGTTTTCGTGATGAAAAGACAGGTGCATACTTTGTAAATACCGTATCTGCAAATGTAGAAGTATTAATAGATGGACAGGTATATATTGCAGATTTAGACATCAATGATATGGCAGCAATTAAGTTTGGACTTAATACTCACAATAACTGTGAACCGCTAAAAGAAAGTAATAAAACAAAGAAGTATCCAACGGAAGAAGAAGCAAAAATAAATAGAATAAAAGAAATGTTAGATATTATAAAAGAAAAAGAACATTTAAATAATGAAGAATATATTTTTCAAGCATATAGGGCTATACAAAATAATGTTAATTTTACAAAGCCAAATGTTGGATTTACTGTAGGTAAAGCATATATTGACAAACTATTAGAATTTTTTGCACTCGTAGGTTATAAGTCTTATAATGTATGTTTTTATGATAACGAAAAACAAAAATATATGTCTGTATACATAGTACCACTTAATGGCGAAAATCATTTCTTCTCATATGAAAAACAGATAAGTGGTTTATACAAATTTGATGAAGTACCAAAGGAGAGAATAGACTTTTATTTTCAAAATTATAAATACAAATTATCAGAAACTTTAAAGCAAAAAGTTAATGCAAACGAAGAAAACACAATAGAAAATGTTGTTGAAACAAGAACAAAATAGAAATTAAGTAAAACATATTAGAAATAATATGTTTTTGTGTGTTATAATGTTATTGGTGATGTTATGGAAAAAATAATTATGGTAGATGGTAATAACTTATTATTTAGAAGTTATTATGCCACTGCATATAATGGTAATTTTATGAAAAATAGTAAAGGATTTCCAACAAACGCATTATTTGGTTTGGCTAATATGATAAATAAAATAGTAGCTGATGAAAAACCTACATATATGGTTGTTGCTTTTGACAAAGGAAAAACATTTAGACATGAAAAGTATGATTTTTATAAAGATGGTAGAAGTGAAACCCCAGAAGAATTAAAAATGCAGTTTCCAATTGCTAAAGAAATGCTTAAATGTATGGGAATTAAATATTATGAAATAGATAACTATGAAGCAGATGATATAATTGGTACCTTTGCAAGATATTGTGATAATGATGATAACTATGATGGATTAATTGTTAGTAGTGATAAAGACTTACTACAATTAATATCAAAACATGTTGAAATGAAATTATTAAAATCTAAAGATTATATTAGATATAATGAAGAGTCTTTCAAAGAAGATTGGGGTATAAATCCAATAAATATTATAGATTTAAAAGCCTTAATGGGAGACCCTAGTGATAATATTCCAGGAGTTAAAGGTATTGGAGAAAAAACAGCCTTAAAATTACTTCATCAATATAAAACATTAGATGGTGTTTATGAAAATATTGAAAACATTAAAGGTGCAACAAAAGAAAAATTAGTGGGTGGTAAAGATAGTGCTTATATGAGTTATGAAATTGCAACAATATATAGAGAGGTTCCAATGGAAATAAATATTCCAGATATTAAATATTTAGGACCAAGTAGAGACCTAGCTAATATTTATGAAGAATTAGAATTTTTCTCACTTCTTAAAAATATAAAAAAAGAGGTTACCATAGAAAATCATGAGGAAATAGATTACAAAGTTGTAACAGATATAAAAGATATAGATATAAAAGATGACTGTGCTATATATATAGAAGTAGATCATGATAATTATCACAAATCTAATATACTTGGTATGGGTATATATAATAAAGATACCGCACTTTTTATTAATAAAGAATTACTTATACAAAATCCAGAATTTTTAACTACTATAAATAAATATACATTTGATTATAAAAAACTACTTGTAATGTGTAAAAAAAATAATATAAAATTAGATAAAGTAGTATTTGATACTGCACTTGCTGCGTATTTACTTGAATATAACCTAAAAGATGATATTGCATATCTTGCCAATCAACTTGGCTTTAAAATTGCATTTAATTCAAATATAAAACAAGAAAAATTAGATATTGCAGATATATGTGTTGAAAGGGCTAAATTCATATATGAAACAAAAGAAAAATTTGAATCAGATTTAAAAGATAAAGAGATGTATGATTTATTTAAAAATATAGAACTACCATTAAGTGAAGTTTTAGCTGATATGGAGTATACTGGATTTAATGTAGACCGTGATAATTTAATAAACATGGGACATGAAATAAAAATAAAAATAGATTTAATAAGCAATACAATTTATAATTATGCAGGTGAAGAATTTAATATATCATCTCCTCAACAATTAGGTGAAATATTATTTGAAAAATTAAATCTTCCACATAAAGCTAAAAGAGGCAAAAATGGTTATTCAACAGCAGCAGATGTTCTTGAAAAGTTAAAAGATAAACATCCAATAATAGAATGTATACTAGAGTATAGATTACTAACTAAGCTTTACACAACTTATATAGAAGGATTAATTGGATATATACATGACGATAATAAAATTCATACCATATATACACAAACACTTACAAGAACCGGAAGACTTTCTAGTATAGAACCAAATTTACAAAATATTCCTATTAGAAATGAATATGGGAGACTTATTAGAAAAGCATTTATTCCAAGTAAAGATTCTATAATAGTAAGTGCTGATTATTCTCAAATAGAACTTAGAATATTTTCTTGTATGGCTAATATAGAAACGCTTAAAAGTGCATTTAATCAAAATATTGATATTCATACAAAAACTGCAAGTGATATATTTAAAGTACCTATTGAAGCAGTAACTAAAGATATGAGGAGAATGGCTAAAGCGGTTAATTTTGGTATAATATATGGGATCAGTGGATTTGGTCTTTCCGAAAATCTTAATATAGATACAAAAGAAGCAACTAAATTTATAAATGATTATTATGAAACTTATCCAGGTATAAAAAAATATAAAGATGATTGTATAAAAAAAGCACATGAAGATGGATATGTTAAAACTATGTATGGTAGAATTAGAACAATAGAAGAGTTAGAAAACAAAAACTATATGATTAGAAGTGCTGCTGAAAGAATGGCACTTAATACACCAATACAAGGTACAAGTGCAGATATAATTAAAATTGCCATGGTTAAATTATTCAATGAATTTAATAAAAATAATTTAAAAAGTAAAATACTTGTAACAGTTCACGATGAACTTGTAGTAGATTGTAAAAAGGATGAATTTGAAATAGTAAAAAAACTTATGAAAGATACTATGGAAAATGTTGTAAAATTAGATGTACCACTTTTAGTAGATATTGAATATGGTGATAATTGGTATCAGGCTAAATAGTTGTACAGTGTCTATAGGAGAAAGTTATGAAAAATAGAATAATAGATGAACAATTTGAAATAGATGAAAATAATGTTTTGGTAAAATACCATGAAAAAGAGGGAATAACAGAAGTTGTAATTCCAGATAGCGTAAAAGAAATAGGAGATTATGCTTATCACTGTGAAAACTTAACAAGTATAATAATCCCGAATAGTGTAACGAAAATAGGTAAATCTGCATTTTCAAATTGTAAAAGTTTAACAAGTATAATAATTCCAAATAGTGTAATGGAAATAGGAGATTATG
>CAJTZY010000003.1:75139-134868 GCA_910584085.1 uncultured Bacilli bacterium
AACAAGTATAATAATTCCAAATAGTGTAATGGAAATAGGAGATTATGCATTTTATTACTGTGAAAATTTAAAAAATATAATAATCCCGAATAATATAATAAAAATAGGTGTAGATACATTTTCAGATTGCAAAAGTTTAACAAGTATAATAATTCCAAATAGTGTAATGGAAATAGGAGATTATGCATTTTATCACTGTGAAAATTTAACAAGTATAACAATCCCAAAAAGTGTAATAGGTATAGGAGATTATGCATTTGATTCTAAATACATTGAAGAAATAAATATATCAACATATGACCAATTTTTTCAATTGAATGATTATTTAAAAATGATTTCAATTGGCTCAACGATAAAAAATTATTATTCAGGTAAAATAAAATATAGTGAAAAAGCTATGCTACTTTTTAAAAAATATATAATTGAAAACAAACAGGACCTGCTTAGATTTGTAATTTCTAATACATCACTTTTAAACTATATGTTAAATGAAATAGAGGAAAAATTTATAACATATGAAGAAGCCCAAAATTTATTAAATTTAGAAAAAGAAAACAAGGCAGACATAAATTCATTATTATTAGAATATATTGATAAAAACTATCGTGAAGAAGTAGAAAAGAATAGGAAAAATATATTGGATGAATTAAGTTTAGATGAGGATTTAGATAAATTAAATGGATTAGGTGAAAAACAATATGGAAAATAGAATGATAGATGATCAATTTGAAGTAGACGAAAATAATGTTTTAATAAAATACCATGAAAAAGAAGGTATCACAGAAGTTGTAATTCCAGATGGTGTAACAAAAATAGGTGGAAAAGCATTTATGGATTGTATAAATCTAACAAGTATAATAATGCCAAACAGTGTAATGGAGGTAGGGGAATATTCATTTGTTTGGTGTAAAGGTTTAAAAAATATAACAATCCCAAATAGTGTAACAAAAGTAGGAGAAGGTACATTTAATCATTGTACTAATTTAGCAAGTATAACAATCCCTAATAGTGTAACAAACATAGGTAATTTTGCATTTTCAAATTGTGAAAATTTAGAAAACATAAAAATTCCAAATAGTGTAATATCAATGGGAAAAGGTGTTTTTGCAGAATGTACAAATTTAAAAACTATGGTACTTCCTGAAAGCATAACAAAAATAGAACCGTATACATTTGCCTATTGCACTAATTTAACAAGTATAACAATCCCAGATAGTATAGAAAAAATAGAATCTTGCGCGCTCAATCTTCGATACATTAAAGATATTAATATATATTCATATAAGACATTTTCCATATTAGATAGTAAGTCAAAACAAATTGCTATTATATCAGCCATAAAAAATTATTATACAGGTAAGATAAAATATAGAGAAGAAGATATGAAATATTTTAAAGAATACATAAAAGAAAATAAAATGGAAATATTTGAACATATAAAAGAAAATAAAGAAATAATTCAAGTTATATTATTTCAAATGGGTAATTTTCTAACACTAGATGATATAGATGAGTTAGTAAGTCAAAATTATGATGTAGAAATAAATGCCATGTTAATTGAATATTCTGGCAAAATTAGAAATGAAAAAATTAATTCATTAGATGAATATGATTTAGGCAATTTTGAAGATACAAATAAAGGAAATATAATATAAAAGTCAGAATTTGACTTTTTAAAATATTTAAGTATAATATAACCTGCAGGTGATTATATGGAAAATATTGATTTAAGTAGTTATATAGTAAATACATTTGAAGAAATTCCAATGGGAGCTTTATTAGTTAAAGAAAATAGTAATTATTTTTACATTGAATATTTAAAAAGAAAGTATATTACAACAAGTAATCTTGATTTTTCTACTATTGAAAATATTGATGGTAGAGATGTTATAGTATGTCAAAATAGTTATTATAATGTTATAAATGGAGAATTTATATTAAATGAAAGACGTACGTATTCATTAGAAGATAACATGGAAATATCTTCGAATATTAATCCAGAAACTAAGATAATACCACTTAGTCATATATTAAATCCTTTATCTAGGGTTAATTCAACTGTAACACTTGATGATATAGATAAAATTACTAATACAAAAACTTATTCAAAGCGAATAAAATATATAAATAAAAATAGTAAATAGTTAAGCAATTTAATATTAATAGTTTAAATTGCTTTTTTATTATTTTTTAAATTGTCTAATAAAACATTTATTTTTCTTAAAAAATGTAGTAAAATGTTTATAGTAAGGTGGGGTAGAATGGGACTTTTTAATAAATTTAAAAATCTATTTACTAAAAATAATCAAGAAGAGGTTGAAGCATTTGACAAAGGCCTAGAAAAAACAAGAAAAGAATTTGTAAATAAAATAGGACTTTTAAATAGTAAATATAAAAAAGTAAGTAGTGAATATTTTGATGAATTAGAAGAAATTCTTATAATGGCAGATATTGGTGTTAATACTGTAATGGATTTTATAGATAAGTTAAAATATCGTGTAAAACATGAAAATATAACAGATAGTGAAGATTTAAAGGAAGTAATAATCGATGAAATGTTTATAATTTATGTTAATAATGATATTGTAGTTAATAAGATAAATTATAGTGAGAGTGGGCCAACAGTTATACTTTTTGTAGGTGTAAATGGAGTTGGAAAAACTACTACAATCGGTAAAATTGCCTATAAACTTAAAGAAGAAGGAAAAAAGGTTATGCTTGTTGCGGGTGATACATTTAGAGCAGGTGCGATAGAACAGTTGAAGGAGTGGGGAAATCGAACTAACTCTAAAGTAATTTATAGTGAATCCAGTGATCCTTCTAGTGTTGTTTATGATGGTGTTAAAACTGCAATTGATGAGGATTATGATGTTGTTCTTATAGATACAGCAGGAAGACTCCAAAATAAAACAAATCTTATGAATGAACTTGAGAAAATGAATAAAGTAATAGGTAAATTAATACCTAACGCACCACATGAAACACTACTTGTGATAGATGCGACAACTGGTCAAAATGGCATTAGTCAAGCAAAAAGTTTTAAGGAAATAACAAATATAACAGGAATAGTACTTACTAAACTTGATGGTACTGCTAAAGGTGGAATAGTACTTGCTATAAAAGAATCTGTAAATATTCCAGTAAAATTTGTTGGACTTGGAGAAAAAGAAAAGGATTTAAGAACATTCGATATTGAAAAATATATATATGGATTGTTTAAGGATATGTGAGGTTTTATGAATACAAAAATAGTAGATGTAAAAGAATATAGTTCAAAGGAAGTAAGTATTTTAGTTCAAATAGTATTAACAGAACTTATGTTAATATTTGCAATTATTAACTTAATAAGTGACGTTTTTATGCCAGCATTCTATGCAATAATTGTAATGATTTTATTTACAATGGCCTATAACAATGTAAAAATTTATAAGAAAAAGTATATGACATCTGTATATGTAGTAGTAGGTATATTTGTAGCTATTACTACTCTTATGGAGTATGTATTCTAATGGATATTCATTATGTAGAACTTTTTGATTATTATGGTGAATTATTTACGGATAAACAAAAAGAGTATTTTACAGATTATTACTTTAACAATTTAACTTTACAAGAAATAGCTGATAATAATAATGTAAGTCGTAATGCGGTTCATAAAAATATAAAAGATATAATTCAAAAACTAGATTATTATGAATCAAAACTAAATTTATATAGTAATAAAAAGAAAATAGAGAAACTAATTAGTAATATAGATGAAAATATAAAAGTAAAAATAGAAGAATTAATTTGAGGGTGATAATATGTTTGGAAAAATAGTGTATATTAGTGATAGTGTAGCTCATATAAGTATTCCTGAAGGAACTCCAGTTAGTATGGATCTTATGAACATGCACATTATTTTTGAAGATGGAGAAAGAAGAGTTTTAGGAGAAATTGAAGATGTATCAGAAAAGATAATAAAGGTACAATTTTTAGGTGTAATTGATGGAAATAAATTTGTAGGTGGTGTACTTAGAAAACCAACCTTAGAGGCTAATATAAGACTTGTTACAGATGAAGAATTAAATCTTATAACAGGTGTTAGTGGTGAAGGTATGTTTAAATTAGGACTAAGCCCATTATATAATGATAAGCCAATATTTGTAGATATAAATGAATTATGTAGTAACCATTTAGCAATCTTTGGTAATACTGGTAGTGGTAAATCATACGGAGTTGCAAGTTTTATACAAAGTATGTTTTATGATCCAAATTTTAATCCATATAGAGCAAATTATATGATATTTGATGCTTATGGTGAGTATCACAATGCATTTGAAAGACTTGGGGAAGTAAATCCAAATTATCAATTTAAATATTATACAACAAATAGAACAGATGCAAATGGTGAGTTAATTAGAATACCACTTTGGCTTCTTGATATTGACGATTTTGCACTTCTTTTAAATGCAGAAAAACACTCCCAACTCCAAATAATAGAAAAAATGATAAAACTTGCTAGAATGATCTCTATGGATACACCAGAATCTATTAGATATAAAAATCATTTAATAGCCAAAGCAATATTAGATATTTTATATACTAATCAAGCAGCAGCTAGCAAACGTAACGATATATTTACAATAGTATCAGAATGTCAAACAGAACAATTTAATTTAGATGCCCCTATACAGGGTATAGGATATATTAGAAAATTTAGAGAATGTTTTGTAATAGATAGATCTGGTGATTTTACCGAAGGTGTTCTTATAACAGAATATGTAACAAGTTTTATTGATGAATCATTAGATAATTATGAGGCACCAAATGATCATGCTTTTGATATTAATACGCTTCAAACAGCACTCGATTTTACACTTATAAGTGAAGGTTTCCTTAGAAATGATAAACTATATGATGAAGCAGTTACTTTAAAGGTTAGGCTACATTCTATCGCTATTAGTGAAGATGCTGACTTCTTTGATTATCCAAACTATGTAAATTTAAGTGGTTATATTGCAAGTTTAGTTACTAAAAATAATAGAAAATCTCAAATAGTAAATTTCAATTTAGAGGATATAGATGATAGATTAGCTAAAACTATTGTAAAAATATATTCAAAAATGTTATTTACATTTACAAAACATTTACAAAATCGTGGATCGGTTCCTTTTCACTTGTTACTTGAGGAGTCACATAGATATGTTCAAAATGATTCGGATAATTATTTACTTGGGTATAACATATTTGAAAGGATTGCTAAAGAAGGAAGAAAATTTGGTTTAATTCTTAATTTAGTATCACAAAGACCAGTAGAACTTTCAGAATCTGTTATTTCACAAATTAGTAATTTCTTAATATTTAAAATGACACATCCAAGAGATTTAGAATATATAAAGAAAATGTTACCAAATATGAGTGCAGAAATAATTGAAAAACAAAAAAGTTTACAACCTGGAATGTGTGTGGCATTCGGCCCTGCGTTTAAAGTACCTATGATAATAAAGATGCCACTTCCAAATCCAGCACCACACTCAAGTAATATTAATGTAGTAAGTATATGGCAAGTTAGATAGAAATATCTAACTTTTTATATAATAGGATTTTCTACATCAACAATATTATTAGTATCAGACAGTTTAACTACATAAAGTGCGATAATGCCAGATGCTATTACAAGTAGGGATGCAACTATTTGTAAAGTATATGATTTTAAATCTTCTCCCTCTTTTTTAGAAATATTATAAAGTTTAAAATTAACATACAAAAACACAAATGATAATACTAATATAAGTATTCTATTATAAAGAGTTATCTTAAATAATTCCTTTGATTCAAACATAGTCTCTTTATTTTCTAAATCAAGCTTTTGATTATATGTAATAATAATAGAAATAACATCTGCAAAAAGTACTATAAAAAGTGCTACTAATTGAATATTTATTGCATTCATTTCCTCTTTATTATACATATAATCACCATTAAATTATATGGCAAAAAAATAAGAAATAATTATTTATTTCTTAATCTATATAAGTTAAATGAAGGTTTGTTACAAAATCTAAATTTATATTTGCTAGTACCAATACCACTAGATATATATATATCAGTATTACCCAAATCATAGTAATTTTTATAATAGTTTTTAGCAAATTTATCTCTTATTAGTCCACCAATAAAAGGCAAAACCACCTGACCATTATGAGAATGTCCTGCTAGTATCAAATTAAACTTGGAATAATCAATATTATTTATAAAATCTGGTTCATGCATAAGTAATATAGAAAATTTATATTCCATATCTATTTCTTTATATATATTATCTACAGTTTCTTTTATATGATTATCAGCATAATTAGAACTAATACCTACTAATAATATTGGTTCAGTTGATCCGTTATAAATAAACTCATGGGAATCATTTATATTAATAAAATCACTGTCATTAATAATAGTCTTCCAATTTTTAATTTTTAAATCATCTTCCCCCTTAATAGCAAATTTTCCAATATTGTAGTCTATAGATTTAAGTAACTTTGTTATATCCTTAAAATCTTCTTGACTATATACAATACTTGTATCAAATAAATCGCCACTTAAAAGTACAATATCAGGTTTTAATAAATTTATTTCTTTAACTATTTTTTTTAAATCATTTTTATCTGTAGTCATTTTATAATGTATATCACTTATTTGAACTATTTTTAAACCATAAAAATTAGATGGTATTTTTGAATTAACTATTGCATATTCTTTTACTTCAATACCCTTAGTCCCTAAAAATCTACTATATAAAAATATAGAACAAATTATAAGTATTATTATTATAGTAATTTTTATCCAACCCTTAATATGCATATCATCACCATATTAATTATACAATAAAACTTAGCCAAAAACAACATAAGATTACTTGAATTATTTTAAATAATAATATATAATTAGTTTAGGATAAAGAGGCGATATATGAAACTTAATAATAAAGGATTTGCAATTTCATCCATTTTGTATATTATATTAATCATGTGTATAATTTTAATAACAGTTACACTTTCAGTATTAAGTAGCAGAAAACTTATTTTAGATAAACAAAAATCTGATGTACTTAATAGCTTATATAATGAGGCTAAAGAGTCAAAACCTTATAGTCCAGAACTTATAAATGGCTTAATACCTGTTGTATATAATAAAAACAGTTGGAAGGTTGTTGATAGTGATGATATTTGGTATGATTATTCTAATCAAGAATGGGCAAATGCAGTTATACTAAAAAGTGGAGTGACAAAAAAGGTAGGAGATACTATAGATGTATCAAATGAAGTACAAGGAATGTTTGTATGGATACCAAGATACGAATATAAAATAGACGGTACTTATGGAACACATTTAGATGGAACAGTAGGTACACAATCACTTCCAGGTGAGATAAAAATTAACTTTATATTAAAATCTAAAACTAAAGCAAGTGATGGATATAAGGTTCATCCAGCATTTACATTTGGTGATGAAGAATTATCTGGAATATGGGTAGGAAAATTTGAAACAACAGGGACAGCTGATAATCCAACTGTACTACCAAATATTACATCACTTAGAAATCAAAATGTTAGCACTCAGTTTGCAACCGCACAAAAATTAAATACATTTATAAATGGAGATAGTCATATGGCAAAAAATAGTGAGTGGGGAGCAGTTGCGTATTTATCACAAAGCAAATATGGAAAATATGGTAATCCAAATTATACAGGGGCAAATAAAGAAGTAGCAATCAATAATTGTTCTAGTTATATAACAGGAATAGGTGGAGATACAGTAAGTGCTGAAGTATCAATAGATACATGTGGGACAAATACATATGAAACAATAAAAGGACAAGCAGCAAGTACAACAGGAAATATAACTGGAGTATATGATATGAGTGGAGGAGCAAGAGAATATGTTATGGGGGTTTCATTTGATACAAACGGTAATCCAATTTTAGGCACTAATGGAACACGTAATTCTGGATATACTGGAGTATTAGGAGATAAAAGTACATATAATGGCATAGAACCTCCAAATTTAAAATATTATGATATATATGTACCAACATCAAAAACAACATCTTGTTCTAATTCCAATTGCTTTGATTATTCATTAAGTGAAGCATCTGGTTGGTATAATGATTATATACGTTTCCCATCGGATAATGACCCATGGCTTGTACTTGGTGGAAGAAATAATACTACCACTTCAGCGGGAATATTTTATAGTAATGATGGAACAGGTTCTAATTATAATGATTGTTCATTTCGCATCGTTATCGCACCAGTTTCATAAAAATACTTGCAAATTTATTAGTTTTATCATATAATATAAATGAATTAAATCAATGAACTTGAGGAGTAATATATTAAGTAATTACAAGAGATGAAAAGTAATAGTTGAGAACTTTTCTTAATGAAAAATATATGAAGGTAGCAAGTGAGTGAATGCTTGAAATTAGTAGAGCATTCCGGTTAAACCGTTATATTTTTAAGGTGCATCATGCACGAATTAAGGTGGTACCACGTAAAATCACGTCCTTATAGGATTGTGATTTTTTTGCTTTTAAGTTAAAAATGTTCAAAAAGATTTGTAAAAAAAAGGAAATCAGTAATTTTTGTAGAATAATATAATTAGAAGTAATTATTCTATGAAGGAGGAATGTATATATGAATGATAGTAAATTAGAGTTAATTACAAATTTATTTGAAGAAGATGAGATAAGAAGTGTTTGGGATAGTGAAAAGGGGGATTACTATTTTAGTGTGGTTGATGTTATTAGTGTATTGACAGGGAGTAATACTCCTAAAAGATATTGGACAGATATAAAAAGAAGACTAGTAAATGAAGGAAGTCAGCTGTACGATAAAATCGTACAACTGAAAATAAAATCTTTAAAAGATGGAAAAAGGTACTTGACTGATACACTAGATACGAAAGGTATATTAAGATTAATTGAATCGGTACCAAGTCCAAAAGCAGAACCATTTAAACTGTGGCTTGCAAATCTTGGTAGTGAGAGAGTCAATGAAGTATTTGATCCAGAGATAGCAATTAATCGAGCAGTAGATTATTATCGAAAACGTGGATATGATGATAAATGGATTAAGGCGAGACTTACAGGTATTGTGGACAGATTTAAATTAACCGACATATGGAAAGATGGTGGAATAGATAAGTCTCTAGAATATGCCATACTAACTAATGAGATATATAGAACATGGTCTGGAATGAATGCAAATGAGTATAAAGAATTTAAAGGTATAAGAAAAGAATCATTAAGAGATAATATGACAGATTTAGAGTTAGCCTTAACAAATTTAGGTGAAATAGCTACTCGTGAACTTGCAAGTGTGCATAAACCGTATGGTCTTTCACAAAATAAAGAAATCGCAAGACGTGGTGGTAAAATTGCCAAAAATACTCGTGATGATTTAGAAAAAGAATTAGGAAAAAATGTAGTAACAAGTAAAAACAATATTAATATTAAGTATATAGAAAAAAATTAGAAATTTAGAAAGGAAGATTTTATGTTAGAGAAAAAATATAATCATAACTATGTAGAAAAGGATAAATATAATAATTGGAAAGAAAAGGGATATTTTGAATCAGGGGATTTAAGTAAGAAACCATATACAATAGTAATACCTCCACCAAATGTAACAGGAAAACTTCATTTAGGTCATGCTTGGGATACAACACTTCAAGATATTATGATTCGTTATAAAAAAATGGATGGATATGATACATTATGGCTACCCGGAATGGACCATGCTGCTATTGCAACGGAAGCAAAAGTAGTTCAAAGATTAAAAAGTAATGGAATAGATAAATATAAATTGGGACGTGAAAAATTCTTAGACGAATGTTGGAACTGGACAAGAGAATATTCAGACAATATAAGAAAACAATGGGCAAAATTAGGGCTTGCACTCGATTATAAAAAAGAGGCATTCACACTAGATGAGAATTTAACTAGGGCAGTAAAACATGTTTTCGTAACTTTATATAACGAAGGGTTAATTTATAGAGGAGAGAGAATAATAAACTGGGATCCAGTTGCAAAAACTGCTCTTTCTAATGAAGAAGTTATTTATAAAGATGATGAAGGTGCATTTTATCACTTAAAATATTTTATAGAAGATAGTGATGAATACCTTGAAGTTGCAACAACTCGTCCTGAAACACTTTTTGGTGATACTGCAGTTGCAGTTAATCCAAAGGATACACGTTATAATCATTTAATAGGAAAAAATGTAGTACTTCCAGTAATAAATAAACTAATACCTATAGTAGGGGATGAACATGCTGATATGGAATTTGGAACAGGTGTTGTTAAAATTACTCCAGCACACGATCCTAATGACTTTGAAGTAGGAAATAGACATAGCTTAGAAAGAATTGTAGTTATGAACGAAGATGCTACAATGAATGAAAACGCTGGTAAATATGTAGGACTTACTCGTGAAGAATGTAGAGAACAACTCGTTAAAGATTTAACTGAATCGGGAATATTAATAAATATTGAAAAAATGACACATAGTGTAGGACATAGTGAAAGGACAGATGCAGTAGTTGAACCATATCTATCGAAGCAATGGTTTGTAAAAATGAGACCACTTGCAGATAAAGTACTTGAAAACCAAAAAAATATTGATACTAAAGTAAATTTTGTTCCATCAAGATTTGAAAAAACTATGAACCACTGGATGGAAATTACCTATGATTGGTGTATATCTCGTCAACTTTGGTGGGGACATAGAATACCCGCTTGGTATAAAGATGATGAAATATATGTAGGTGAGGAAGCTCCAACTGATGATGGTTGGGTACAAGATAATGATGTTTTAGATACTTGGTTTAGTAGTGCGTTATGGCCTTTTGCAACATTAGGTTGGCCAAATGATACAGAAGACTTTAAAAGATATTATTCAAATGATGTACTTGTTACAGGATATGATATAATACCATTTTGGGTAAATAGAATGACCTTCCAAGGCTTAAAATTCACAGGTACTCGTCCTTTTAAAGATTGTTTAATCCATGGATTAATTAGAGATAAACTTGGAAGGAAAATGAGTAAATCACTAGGTAATGGAGTAGATCCTATGGATGTAATTGAAGAGTATGGATGTGATTCTCTAAGATATTTCCTAGCTACTTCAACTGCCCCTGGTATGGATCTTAGATATGATGAAGAAAAAGTTAAAAGCACTTGGAACTTCATAAATAAACTTTGGAATGCATCAAGATTTGTACTTATGAACATAGAAGATATTAATACTATAAATTATACATTAGAAAACTTAAATACAAGTGACGAGTGGATATTAAATAAACTAAATAACTTAATTAAACTAGCAAGAAAACATATGGAAAAATATGAATTCAATGTAGTAGGTAGTGAACTTTATTCATTTATTTGGAATGATTTTTGTGACTGGTATATAGAACTTTCTAAACACAATATGAATACAACTACAAAAAGCGTATTATTAAAAGTTTTAACTGACATACTTAAATTACTTCATCCATTTATGCCATTTGTTACAGAAGAAATTTATCAAATGCTACCTATAAAAGAAACGGAATCTATTATGATAAGTAGTTATCCTAAGTATAATTCAGATTATAATTTTGATTCAGATTTAGATTATACACTTGAAACTATTACTAAAGTAAGAAAAGCAAAATTAGAAAATAATATAAAAGAATATTATATTTACTATACAAACTTAGACAACATAGAAATAATATCTAATATGTTAAAATTAAATGTTGATAATTTTATAACAGAAAAGAAAAATTTAAATGAAATAGTTATAGATAAAAATATATCAATTTTCTATGATGGTAGTGAGAATGAGATAGAAAAATTAGAAAATTTAAAAAAAGAAAAAGAAAGATTAGAAAGCAGTATAAAAAGGCGTGAAATATTACTTTCAAATGAAAATTATGTATCTAAGGCTCCTAAAAATATAGTTGAACAAGAAAGAAAAACTTTAAAAATGGAAAAAGAAAACTTAGAAGTAATATTAAATAAGTTAAAATAGATGTTAAATCATCTATTTTTTAGTATAATTATAAGGGTGATGAAAATGTATAGAAAAACATGTGCAAATATTAATTTACAAAATATTAAATATAACGTAGAAACTATAATAAATAACTATAATGCATATAAATATTATATAGGAGTAGTTAAAGCTGACTCTTATGGTCACAATACAAATAAAGTAGTTGAAAAAATAATAGAAGGTGGTTGTAATTATCTAGCAGTTTCATCCTTGGATGAAGCACTAAAAATTAGAAAAGACTTTGATATACCAATATTATGTCTTGGAATAATAAATGTAAAATATATGGAAATATGTGAAAAAAATAAAATAGATGTTACTGTTACAAATATAAATTATTTAAGAAAAATAAAAGATTATAATATTAATATTCATATAAAAATAGATACTGGAATGAATAGATTAGGGGTAAAAGAAAAAGAAGAATTTAACTTAATGATTGATGAAATAAATAATAGTAAACTTTACCTAAAAGGAATTTATACTCATATATATGAAGCAAAATCAAAAAAACATACACAAATTCAGATAGATAACTTTAAAAAAATTACGAGTGATATAGAATTAACTAAAATTGATATAGTACATATCGCACAAAGTGATACTTTAATAAATTATCCCAAAATAGACTTCTCAAATGGTTGTAGACTTGGAATATGCATGTATGGGCTAACAGAAAGTAAATTATCCTTAAAAAATACTTTTACATTATGTAGTGAAGTTATTGAAATAAAAAAAATAAAAAAGGGAGAAACTGTAAGTTATAATGGATTATATAAAGCAGAAAGTGATGAAATAATTGGAATAGTATCTATAGGATATGCTGATGGAATTAATAGAAAATTAAGTGGAGCATATGTTTATATAAATAATAAAAAATATAAAATAATTGGTAGTATATGTATGGATATGTTAATGCTAAAAATAGATGATAGTGTAAAACTAAATGATAAAGTTTATATTTTTAAAGATATTAATCATATTAAATATTTAAGTAATTATATTGATACAATACCTTATGAACTTATTTGTGGAATATCTAAAAGAGTTCCAAGAAAATATATCACAAAATAAATAAAATCATGTATACTATTTGGGTAAATTAAAAATTTACTCATTTTTCTTTAAAATAAAAACCAGATATGTTATAATTAATAATATGGATATGGTGATTATATGATAGAAAAGCGAATAGATGAATTAATAAAAATATTAAATAAAGCAAGTTATGAATACTATACACTAGATAACCCAACTATTACAGATCAAGAATATGATTCATATATGGATGAATTAATAAAACTTGAGGTAAATCATCCAGAACTAGTGAGACCAGATTCACCAACAGTACGCATTGGTGGAGAGGTTATAAGTGATTTTAAAAAAGTTACACATGAAGTTCCTATGATGAGTTTAGGTGATATCTTTAATAAAGATGAAATAATTGCCTTTGATGAAAGAATAAAAAAAGTAGTTAAGAATCCAGAATATGTATGTGAACTTAAAATAGATGGACTTTCTGTTTCATTACTTTATAAAAATGGAAAGCTTATAAGGGGAGCCACAAGAGGCGATGGAACGGTTGGAGAAGATATCACACACAATGTTAAAACTATTAAAAATATTCCTTTATCGCTCCCTAAAGATATTGATATTGAGGTTCGTGGAGAAATTTATATGCCTAAATATTCATTTGAAAAACTAAATGAAGAAAGAAGAGAAAAAGGAGAAAAAGAATTTGCTAACCCTAGAAATGCAGCAGCAGGTTCTGTAAGACAACTTGATAGTAAAATATCTAGAGAAAGAAATTTATCCACATTTATGTATCACATACCAGAACCATCAAAATATGATTTAAAAACACAGTATGAATCGTTAGAGTTTATGAAGGATTTAACACTCACAGTAAATCCTAATATAACTAAAGTAAATACTTTAAAGGATTTGTTAGAATATATAGATTACTGGACTATACATAGAAATGAACTACCATATGAAATAGATGGTATAGTAATAAAAGTGAACAATTATTTAGATCAAAAAAAATTAGGAGTTACTGCAAAAGTTCCTAAATGGGCAATCGCATATAAATTTCCAGCTGAAGAAGTCTTAACAAAATTAAAAGATATAGAATTTTGTGTAGGTAGAACAGGAAAAATAACTCCAAGAGCAGATTTAGATCCAGTAAGACTTGCAGGTAGTGTAGTTAGAAGTGCAACATTAAATAATCAGGATTATATAAAAGAAAAAAACATAATGATAGGCGATACTGTATCTATTCGTAAAGCAGGAGATGTAATTCCAGAAGTAGTTCAAGTTAAGTTTGATAGAAGAGATGGAAGCGAGATTCCATTTAAAATGATTAGTAATTGTCCTATATGTGGTACAGAACTTATTAAAAAAGATGGTGAAGTTGCATATTTTTGTCCAAATGCAAATTGTGATGCAAGAAATATAGAAGGACTTATACATTTTTCTTCAAGAGACGCTATGAACATAGAAGGTTTTGGAGAGCGTATAGTAGAAGATTTCTATAATATGGGATACTTAAAAAGTATTAGTGATTATTATAAACTATATCAATATAAAGAATCTCTACAAGAATTAGAGGGCTTTGGAGAGAAAAGTATAAATAATCTAATTACTAATGTAGAAAATAGTAAAAAGAATTCATTAGAAAAACTAATATTTGGACTAGGTATAAAACATGTTGGAAAAAAGACCGCAAAAATAATTAGTGAGTATTATAAAAATTTAGATAACATTATTAATTCAAGTGTAGAAGAACTATCTACAATTCCAGATATAGGTGAAATAATTGCAAATAGTATTAAAGACTACTTTAACAATGAAAAAAATATAGATTTAATAAATAGATTAAAAGAGTATGAAGTAAATATGACGTTTATAGAAAAAGAAAAAAATATAAATGAATTATTTATGGATAAGACATTTGTACTTACAGGTACACTAGTTAATTTAACACGTAATGAAGCTAAAGATTTAATTGAGGCAATGGGTGGAAAAAACACAGGTTCAGTTAGTAAAAAAACCGATGTAGTAATAGTAGGTAATGATCCAGGTAGTAAATACGACGATGCTTTAAAATTAGGTATTACAACTTGGACAGAGGAAGAATTTCTAAATAGTATTAGGAGGTAATATGGAACAGTGGGAAGGCTTTAAAGGAAGCGATTGGAAAGAAAAAATAAATGTTGAAAAATTTATTGAGCAAAATTATAAAGAATATACTGATGATGCTAGTTTTTTAAAGGGCATATCAAAAAAAACTTCTAAAGTATGGAATAAATGTAAAAAATTACTTAACAAAGAATCAATAAGTGGGGTACTTGATGTTGAGACATTTATTATGAGTGGTATAGATAATTTTGAACCGGGCTATATAGATAGATGTAATGAAGTTATATTTGGACTTCAAACTGATGAACCACTTAAAAGAATAGTTAATCCATATGGTGGACTTAGAATGGTTAATAAATCACTAGAATCTTATGGATATCATTTAGATAGAGAATTAGAAGAAAACTTTAAAAACATAAGAAAAACTCATAATGATGGTGTCTTTGATGCCTATACAGATGAGATAAAAAAGGCTCGTCATAATCATTTGATAACGGGACTACCTGATTCATATGGAAGAGGAAGAATAATAGGTGATTATAGACGCCTCGCATTATATGGCGCTGATTTTCTAATAGAAAAAAAGAAACAAGACTTAAGTAAGCTTAACAATATAGCTGATATATCAATTATTCAATTAAGAGAAGATGTATCTGAGCAAATTAAGGCTTTAGAACTCATAAAAAAAATGGCTTCACGTTATGGATTTGATGTATCCAAGCCAGCTAGTAATGCTAAAGAGGCAATACAATGGACATACTTCTCATATCTTGCTGCAATAAAACAAAATAACGGAGCTGCAACAAGTATTGGTAGAAATACTGTATTCTTTGATATATATATTGAAAGAGATATGGAAAGTGGAATATTAAATGAAACTGAGGCTCAAGAATTAATTGATCAATTTGTAATAAAATTACGTCTTGTAAGACATTTAAGAACACCAGAATATAATGAACTTTTTGCAGGGGATCCTACATGGGTAACTGAGTCTATTGGTGGTATGTTAAATGATGAAAAGTCATTAGTAACAAAAACATCTTTTAGAATGCTTAACTCATTAAATAATATAGGCAGTTCTGCGGAACCTAATTTAACTATTTTATGGAGCAAAAAGTTACCAGATAATTTCAAAAAATATGCTAGTATTATTTCAATAGAGACTCATGCTTTACAATTTGAAAATGATGATTTAATGAGGCCACTATATGGTAATGATTATGCAATTAGTTGTTGTGTATCAGCTATGAGTATAGGTCATCAAACACAACTATTTGGAGCTAGGATAAATTTTGTAAAAGTTCTTCTATATGCTTTAAATGGTGGACGAGATGAAATAACTGGAGAACAAGTAATAGATAATATTGATACTATTGAAGGAGAATATTTAAATATAGAAGAAGTTTTAAAACAATTTGATAAAGTACTAAGTAAAACAGTAAAGATATATATAGATGCTTTAAACATAATACACTATATGCATGATAAATATGCATATGAAAGTAGTCAAATGGCTTTTATTGATACTAAACCAGAATATTTAATGGCATTTGGTCTTGCAGGACTTTCAATAGTAGTTGACTCATTTTCAGCTATACAGTATGGACATGTAAGAGTTAAAAGAGATGAAAGAGGTCTAACTAGTTCATTTGACATAGAATTTGATTTTCCAAGGTATGGAAACAATATAAATGAGGTTGATTCAATTGCAGTTAATTTAGTTAAAAGAACTTATAGGGAACTTAAAAAACACGCACTTTATAAAAATGCAATACCAACTCTTTCAATACTTACAATAACATCTAACGTAGTATATGGAAAACATACAGGAGCAACTCCAGATGGAAGAGCTAAGGGAGTTCCATTCTCACCAGGTGCGAATCCTACACAAGGTGCAGATATAAGTGGCGCACTCGCATCACTTACATCAGTTTCAAAATTACCATATGAAAATTGTTGTCAAGATGGAATATCAAACACATTCTCTATAGTCCCAAACGCGCTAGGTGCTGATATTGAAACTAGAATAAATAATTTAAAAAATATATTAGATGGATACTTTGCAAGTGGTGCTCATCATTTAAATGTAAATGTACTTGATAAAGAGCTATTAGTTGATGCTATGAACAATCCATTAAAATATCCAAATTTAACTATAAGGGTATCAGGATATGCAGTTAATTTTAATCATTTAACAAAAGAACAACAACAAGAAGTTATCTCAAGGACATTCCATGAAAGAATTTAAAGAAGGTTACATTCATTCCATAGAAACAATGGGACTTGTTGATGGACCAAATATTAGAGTTGTTATATTTATGCAGGGATGTTTACTTAGATGTTCATTCTGCCACAATCCAGATACTTGGAGGGTAGGAATAAACAAAAAAATGAGTTCTAAGGAAATAGTGGATATTGTAAGAAAATATAGACCATATATAGAACTTGGTGGTGGAGTAACATTCTCAGGAGGAGAACCTCTACTTCAATCTGAATTTTTACTTGATATGTTAAAATTGTGTAAAAAAGCAGGTATTCATACTTGTATTGATACATCAGGAACTGGATACGATATTAATTATTTAGATCAAATATTAAAATATACCGATTTAGTTATACTTGATATAAAAAGTATAGATGAAAAAAGTTATAAAAAAATAACAGGTAAGAGTATGGATATGTTTAATTTATTTACTGAAAGATTAATAAAAAATAATAATAAAATATGGTTAAGACAGGTAATTATTCCATCTATAAATGATACAGAAGAATACATATTAAATTTAAAAGAATATATAAAAAAATTTAATAATGTAGAAAAAATTGAGCTTCTCCCATATCACAATATGGGTATAGAAAAGTATAATAAATTAAAAATAAAATATAAACTTGATGGAATAAATCAAATGGACAAAGAAAAATGTAAGAAATTAGAAGAATTACTAAAAAAATAGTAATTCTTTTTAAATATATACGTTTTTAAATAACTGCAATAAAAATTTTACAGTTATTTAATATTTTTAACTAATTTAAAGAGTTTCTGCAAAAAATACATTACAGAAATTAAAAAATGTACATTTGATTAAAAAAATATATTATGTTAAACTCCTAAGCAAGGAGGGTATTATGACAAAGTTTTTTAAATCAAGTAATGACTCAATGTTTAAATCAATATTTTGAGGTTAAAAAATCATGACTTACTTAAAAGGTAATAGAAGAAGTAGTAGAAATAATAAGATTACTTGCTCCAGAACAAGTAAAAGATAATATAAATATAAAAGGTAAAACACTAGATATAATAGTAAAAAAAAGTAGGAGAAATTAATGTTGAATTAAATACACAACAATATGATGGATTAAATAGAAGAAATGCAGGTTACTATTTACAAGATATTCAGATGGTGTTAGAGTAAGTGAATCATATAATAAAATGCTCTATTATATACAAATAAATTTAACTTGTTCAAATGATAAAATATTGCCACTTAAATGCTGTTATGAAATGTATGATAAAGATAATGAATAGAGTATATAGATAATTTAATTATTTATGAAATAAATTTAATTAAGGTAAAAAAGCATAGTATAATAAAAGTGAGCAACAAGCTTAATTACAATGTTAGATTGTAATGAATTAGAACTAAATGAAACCAAAGTAGATGTTTTAGTGGAAAAGTTAAAGAGTGAAATAAATGGATATAAGTTTTATATCTAAAGTACCAATCTTGATATTGGTAAAATAGAAAAATTAAGTGAATAGTAGTTATAAAATTAATATAAAGTTATTAAGGAAATATTAATAACTTTTTTAAAATAAATTAACATATTGTATATTTTTAGTTGCTTTTACGTATAAATTAGTTGCAATTTAAAATCTTAAGAAATTTTTAAGGAAAATTAGAATATTATGTGCTATAATGTGACTATAAAGGAGGAGTTTATGAGCATAATAAAATTAAAAAATGTATCAAAGTTTTATTACAGTAAAGGTGTAATAGCTAGTGGATTTAGTAAAATAAATTTATCATTTAACATGGGCGAATTCGTAGCTATCACAGGAGAGTCAGGTAGTGGTAAATCAACTCTTTTAAATGTAATAAGTGGATTAGATACTTATGAAGAAGGAGAAATGTATATAAATGGTGAAGAAACTAGCCATTATACAGAAAAAGATTTTGAGGATTATAGAAGAAAATACGTAGGAAATATCTTTCAAAATTTTAACTTAGTAAATAGTTATACAGTTTATCAAAATATAGAACTTGTTTTACTTTTAAATGGAAATAAGAAAAAAGATGTAAAAAGAAAAGTAATTGATTTAATAAAACAAGTAGGATTATATAAATTTAGAAATACTAAAGTATCAAAACTTTCAGGTGGGCAAAAACAAAGAGTTGCAATCGCACGTGCTCTTGCTAAAGATACACCAATCATAATAGCAGATGAACCAACTGGTAATCTTGATTCATCATCTGCTAAAGCTATAATTAAATTACTTAGTGAAATATCAAAAGATAAACTAGTAATAATTGTAACTCATAATTATGAACAAGTAGAAGAATATGTAACTCGTAAAATAAAGATGCACGATGGGAGAGTTCTAGAAGATAAGAAAATAAGTGAAGTAAAAAAAATAGATGAGAGGAAAAGTGCTAAATATAAAGATATAACAAGAGTTAATAAATTTAGATTAGGATTTAGAAATACATTTAATATAATTCCAAAATTTTTACTTATATTTGCAGTTTATCTTTTTATAACAATTGCTATAATAAGTGAATATGCTAGTTTCAAAGAACAAGAATATATAGAGTCTAAATCTGGAGAAAATTATATATTTAGTAATATTAGTGATAAAAGAATAGTATTAAAAAAGAAAGATAATTCTGGTTTTACAGATGATGATTATAAAAAAATAAGTGGAATAGAGAATATTGATTATATTGTTAAAAACGATTTATTACTTGACTCATATATAAATATAACAGATGATTCTAATTTTTATCTTGGTGGAAGTGTTAATAACATAGAAAATTTTAGAGGAGATTTAGACCTTGGAAGAATGCCAGAAAATGAAAATGAAATTATTATACAAGGTAGTGAAGATGATTATTATTTAGGATATCAAGGTAAGTCATTATTAGAACATGAACTTTACATACAAAATCAGTTTAATGGAGAAGTAGATAAATCTTCCAAAGTAAAAGTAGTAGGTATTGCATATAACAAAAATACACAAGACTATAATTCAATTTTATATATGAGTGATAAATTTATAAATAAATTTTCATTCGAACAAAACCAAGCTTACAGTAAAATACAAATCTTATTTATGAATAAATATAGAGAATCCAATTCCTATAATACATCATTTGGAATTGTTAGTAATTCACATGTTCCAAAGGGAGAAGCATATATAACTAGTGATTTAAGTTATGAATGTCCATGGGAAAATTGTATAAATCAAACATTAAGTATAGATGTAAATAATTTATATTATAATGAAAAACTAGATTTAAGGATTTCTAGAACTTATGATAAAAGAAATATGCAAAATATTTTAGGCATAGAAGATTTTGATAGTAATAATGGTTTAGTTTACATAAATGAGGAAGATTACAATAACTTATTTAATAAGGCAAATTATCAAAGTAGCGCATTTGTCATTGATCCTATGAAATTAGATGAGACCTTAACTGAATTAAATGATATCGGATATAAAACACTTGCTATAAAAGATACACTGGTTTCATATGGAGCAAGCGAAATGATAAGAATTATGAAAAGTGTAGTAACAATTATTTTGGTTATAGTATTATTCTTTATATCTTACTTTGTAATTAGAGTAATATTAAAATCTAGAAATAAGTATTTCTCTACAATAAGAATGCTTGGGGCTACAAAAAAAGTATCTAAAGAATTACTTATAATAGAACTTTTAACTGTATCGAATCTAGCTTACTTTTCATTTATAATACTTATATATTTGAATAGTATAAATATATTAAATATAGGATTTATGAAAACAATACTTACATTTTTAAAATTTAGTGATTATCTAATTTTATATATAATAATTACTTTAATGTCATACCTAATAAGTCAAAAATTTTCAAAAAAATTATTTAAGAAAAGTGCGATGAGTACTATAGTTGAGGAGGTGTAATTTATGATAATTTTAAATAATGTTGATAAATATTTTAATAAAAATAAAAAGAATCAAATACATGTCATAAATGAAATATCTCTTGAATTTGAAGATAATGGATTAGTCGCATTACTTGGACCAAGTGGATGTGGAAAAACAACATTACTAAATTGTATAGGTGGACTTGATAAAATAAGAAAAGGAAAAATACTAATTAATAATGAAAAAATTAGTTCTAAAATTCCCTATAAAGTAGATAAAATTAGAAATTTAAATATTGGATATATATTTCAAGATTATAAACTTGTAGATAATTTAAGCGTATATGATAATGTTGCTTTAGTACTAAAAATGATAGGGATTAAGGATAAAAAAGAAATTAAAAAAAGGGTTGAATATGTATTAGATAAAGTTGGCATGGAAAGATATAAAAGAAGACCAGCAGGTATGCTTTCTGGTGGAGAAAGGCAAAGAGTTGGTATTGCTAGAGCCCTTGTTAAAAATCCAGAAATAATACTTGCAGATGAACCAACTGGAAATCTAGATAGTAAAAATTCCCTAGAAATTATGAAGATAATAAAAGCAATTTCTAAGGATAGACTTGTAATACTTGTAACTCATGAACAAAATTTAGCAAAATTTTATGCATCTAGAATTATAGAAGTTCAAGATGGAAAAATAATTAAAGATTATAAAAATGATAATGTGGATGAACTTGATTATGAAATAGATAATAGTTTTTATTTAAAAGATTTTAAATATAATAATAAATTAAAAGAAGATAATTTGGATATAGATATTTATAGTAATAATAAAGATAAGATTAAATTAGATATAGTAATAAAAAATGGAAATATTTATATTAAAAGTAATACTCGTGAAAAGGTAGAGGTTGTAGAAGATAATTCAAGTATAGAATTTATAGATGATCACTATAAAAAAATAGATAAAAGTGAACTTGAAAACCTTGAATTTAATTTTAAAGATGTTATAGATAATAATGTTAAGAAAAAATATTCATCAATTTTAAATCCATTTACACTTTTAATACAAGGCTTTAAAAAAGTATTTGATTATTCAGTCTTAAAGAAAATATTACTTATAGGATTTTTAGTATCAGGAATGTTTATTATGTATTCAGTTAGTTCTATCGCATCTACTTTTAATATTAAAGATGAAGATTTTGTAAGTGTTAATAGAAATTACTTAACAGTAAATCATAATAAAACATCAGTGAATGATTACCTAGAGTATGAAAAAATGGATAGTATTAATTATATTATACCGGGAAACTCTATAGTAAACTTTAAATTTTCAGTAAATGATTATTATCAAACAGAAAGAACTAGGGCTAATTTATCAGGTTCATTATCGGATATATCAATGATAAAGAAAGAAGATTTAATACTTGGAAGAATGCCAGAAAATGATTACGAAATAGTAGTAGATAAATTTTCTATTGAAAATATGTTAAACCGTGAAAACTCACTTAAAATGTCAGGAATTATTGATTATCAATATATTCTAGATAGAGTAGTAACTATAAATAATATGAAAGATTTTAAAATAGTTGGTATAACAGATTTAAAGAGCCCATCTATTTATACATCTAAAAATCAATTTGTAAATATAATGGATAATTCAACAGAGGATTATTATGAAGAACAAAATGGCTATATATTTGATTATACATTATATCAAGATAAAATAGAATTAAAAGAAGGCAGATGGCCAGAGCAGGATTATGAAACTATAGTAAATATTAATAATAAGTATAGTATGCCTATAAATAAACAAATTAATGATAAGATAAATGATACTAAATTAACAGTAGTAGGTTACTATGATAGTAAATATGATTATAATTATTATTTAGTTAATAATAATACTATAAAATATAATTTAATAGTTACAAAAAAAGGTTTAACAATATATTCAAATGATAAAGAAAAGACTATAGATGAATTTAGAGATTTAAATTTAAATATAAAAGATAGTTATGAATATAGTAAATCCGAATATAAAGCAGAAGTAAAAGAAAGAAATAATAATACATTAATTGTATCCGGAATTATGCTTCTTATTTCACTTATAGAAATGTTTCTAATGATTAGAGCTTCATTTCTATCGAGAGTTAAAGAGATTGGAATATATAGAGCAATAGGTGTTAAAAAGATAGATATTTATAAAATGTTCTATGGGGAAATATTTGCAATAACAACTCTCGCATCACTTCCAGGATTAATATTTATGGCGTATATTTTAAATACAATATCAAGTGTTAAAATGTTAAGTAGAATGTTCATAATAAATCCAATAACAATTGTAATAGCAATTATACTTGTATATTTATTTAATTTAATAATAGGACTTGTACCAGTATTTAACGTAGTAAGAAAAACACCAGCAAGTATATTATCGCGTCATGATTTAGATTAATATTAAGAGGAATAAGTTAGAAATAATTTATTCTTTTTTAATATTTAAATTTGTGTTTTTATAATTTATTTGGTAAAATATAAAACAATTTAGTTGGAGGAGTAAATATGGAAAGATTTAAAATTAATGGTACTGTACTAGAAAAATATATTGAAGAGAAAGGAATAACTGAGGATACTATTCCAGAGGGGATAACAAAAATAGATGTAGAAGCATTTGCTAATTGTCAATCCTTAAATACTATAACAATCCCTAAAAGTATAACAAAAATAGATTACCGTGCATTTTACGAATGTTTAAGTTTAAAAAAAGTAAACATACTAGGTAATATAACTAAAATAGAAGAATGTGCATTTTTTAATAGTGATTTAACAGATATAATTCTTCCAGATAGTTTAAAAGAAATAGGAAAAGATGCGTTTGCTTATTGTACTAATTTAACAAGTATAATAATACCAGATAATGTAGAAAAAATAGGAAACTTTGCATTTTACCATAGTGGATTGATAAATATAAATATTCCAAATAAAATAAAGAAAATAGGAAAATTGACTTTTGCTAATTGCAGAGACCTAAGAAAGGTTGTTTTATCAGATAGCGTAGAGAGAATAGGAAGAAAAGCTTTCGATGGTTGTACTAATTTAGAAGAAGTAATACTTCCAAAAGGTTTAAAAAGAATAGATTATCGTGCATTTAATGACTGTATTAAATTAACAAGTATAACAACACCAGAAAGTTTAGATAATATATGTAAAGATGCATTTAAAAATTGTAAAGGTTTATTAAGCGTTATAGACAAGTTTAAACTAGAGATGAAACAATATAAATCATATATATTACCATATGTTTCAAGAAACAAAGAATTATTTCATTTTATAATATATGAAATGGATAAATATTTAACACATAGTGAGGCTATAAAAATATTAAGTGAAATTACTGATACAGAAATGAAAGCAATACTATTCGAGTACATAAATAATAATTTTGATTTAGATACAGCTAAACCATTAGATAATCTTGACTTAGGGGAATTTGGTGGAGATCAAAAAACAAAAAAAATATAAGAGACTATATAAGCGGTACGTTTTAGATATTGTAAATAATAAGTATTGCTTTTTTTTCTTATTATGATATAGTTATATTATTGGTGATGATTTAATGAAAAAAATATTAATAGTTGAAGATGAAGAAAAACTTAGAATAGAATTAAAAAAGTTTTTAAATAATAATGGTTATGAAGTTTTAATATTAGAAAATTTTGAAGATACAATTAATGATATAAAAAAGATAGATTGTGATTTAATATTACTTGATATAAATTTGCCAAATATAAATGGTGAATATATTTTAAAAGAAATAAGAAAAGAAAATAATATACCTATAATAATGGTAACTAGTAAAAATACAGAAATAGATGAATTATTAAGCATCAACTACGGTGCTGATGATTTTATTACTAAGCCATATAATAAAGAAATATTACTTGCTAGAATAAATAGAATATTAAATAGAAATTCAAGTTCCTCAAAAATAAAGTATAAAGATATAGTGCTTGATGTATCTAAATCAATAATTATAAAAGACGATATCAGCATAGATTTAACTAAAAATGAATTAAAGATATTTTATTACTTATTAAAAAATATTGGTAAAATAATATCTAGGGATGAACTTATGGATTACTTATGGGATAATAATGAATTTGTTGATGACAATACATTAACAGTTAATATAAATAGACTTAGAACAAAATTAGAAGGTATTGGACTATATAATACTATAATAACCAAAAGAGGACAGGGGTATATAATATTATGAAATTAATTAGTTATTTAAAAGATAAGTATAAAGAATTAATAACATATATATTATCTATTTTTATAATTATTATTTTATTATCACTATTTAAAGTAAATCAACTTCTTATATTTTTTATAGTATCAATATTATTTATAAATTTTATAATTCTTTTTATATTTGATTATATAAGAAGGAAACTTTTTTATAAAAACATAAAAGATACACTTGATAATTTAGATCAAAAATATTTAATAACCGAAATGATAAAGGAACCAAGTTTTATAGATGGCAAACTATTTTTAGAATATTTATATGAAATTAATAAATCAATGATAGAATATATAAATAAATATAAAATTAGTAGTAGCGATTTTATAGAATATATAGAACTTTGGTGTCATGAAATAAAAACTCCAATAGCAACTACAGAATTAATTATTGAAAATAATAAAAATGAAATAACTAAGAGTATAAAAGAAGAAATAAACAAGATAGATAATTTTATTGAACAGGTTTTATATTATGCTAGAAGTGGTAATGTAGAAAAAGATTATATTATTAAAAAAATCAACTTAAAAGATATTGTAGATAGTGTAGTTAAAAGAAATAAAAAAAATTTAATAAGTAAAAAAATAAAGATAGAGATATCAGATTTAAGTATTGTTGATACAGATTCAAAGTGGATAGAATTCATACTTAATCAAGTACTTATTAATAGTATTAAATATAGTAAAGAAAAAAATTCTACTATTAAAATATATTCTAATGAATTTAAGAATAATGTAATACTTTATATAGAGGATAATGGAATTGGTATTGAGTCCAGTGAAATTGATAAGGTATTTGATAAAGGATTTACAGGTACGAATGGAAGAAAAAAATATAAATCCACTGGAATTGGGTTATATTTATGTAAAAAACTTTGTAATAAATTAGGTCATAATATAACACTTACATCAAAAATAAATGAGGGTACTAAAGTTATGATAGTATTTCCAAAAAATAGTATGATAGAAAGTGTAAGATAGTATTAAAAATTGTTAAAATATAAATAAAATTTGGTTTGACAAACAGTATAAATTATGTTAATATGAATACATCAAGGAAACTTGAATACAATAAAAAGGGAATGCTTAACATTGCAAAGTTGAGTACTCACCATTTGGGTCGCACTTAATCTTGTTAGATTGAGTGCATTTTCTTTTTATTATTCATTATCATCTAAATAATAAAATTATAAGTAGAAGGATGATAATGATTAAGACAAAGATTAAAAAATCTTTCTTATTCATTTCACCATCTTCTTTCGCAGGTAGATAGTGTGCAATTATATAATATTCATATATTTAAATCAAGTAAATATAAACTATTCTTACATTTAAAATAATATACCTTACAAAACTGTAAGGTTTTGTAATATAAATCAATTGTTATAAAAAATGTTGTATAATATAATTTAGGTAAGAGGTGAAAAAATGGAAAGTATTTTAAAAATAGAAAATTTAGAAAAATATTATGGAAATAAGGGTAATATTACTAAGGCAATAGATAATATTTCATTTGACATAAAAAAGGGTGAATTTGTTGCTATAATGGGAGCAAGTGGAAGTGGCAAAACAACACTTTTAAATTGCATATCAACAATAGATAGAGTAACTAGTGGACATATATATTTGGGAGATAAAGATATTACTAAAATAAAAGGAAATCAGTTAAATAAATTTAGAAGAGAAGAATTAGGATTTATATTTCAGGACTTTAATTTACTAGATACTTTAACATCTTATGAAAATATAGCTTTGTCCCTTACAATAAATAAGGAAGAACCAAAAAACATAGAATCAAAAATTATGGAAGTTGCTAAGGAATTAGAAATAGGAAAAATATTAAACAAATATCCATATCAAATGAGTGGTGGACAAAAGCAAAGAGTCGCTGCAGCACGTGCAATAGTTACAAATCCAAAACTAATACTCGCAGATGAGCCAACTGGCGCACTTGATTCTAAATCTGCAAGGATGTTATTAGAGAAAATGGAAAACTTGAATGATGATTTAAAAGCTACAATACTTATGGTAACACATGATGCATTTACAGCAAGTTATGCTGATAGAATAATATTTATGAGAGATGGTAAGATTTTTAATGAAATATCAAAAGGTAATAAATCAAGAAAAGAATTTTTTGAAAATATTATAGATATAGTTACTCTCCTTGGAGGTGACCTAAATAATGTTATTTAAACTATCTTTAAAAAATATTAAAAAGAGTATAAAAGATTATAGTATATATTTTTTTACACTTGTATTTGCAGTTGCAATGTTTTATATGTTTAACTCAATAGATGCACAAGAATCTATGTTAGAGTTAAATAATTCAAAGGCAGAATTAATAAAATCACTTGTATTTATTATGGGATATATATCGACATTTGTATCAATAATACTTGGTTTTTTAATAGTTTATTCAAATAATTTTTTAATAAGAAAAAGAAAAAAAGAAATTGGACTTTATTTTACACTTGGTATGAGTAAAAGAAAAGTCTCATGGATACTTGTAATAGAAACAATAATAATAGGATTATTTTCTCTTATAATAGGACTAATACTTGGAGTATTCATATCACAGTTTATAAGCATACTAACAGCAAAACTTTTTGAAGTAAATATGAATAGTTTTAAATTTATATTTTCAACATCAGCATTTACAAAAACATTATTATATTTTGGTTTAATATTTATACTTGTTATGATATTTAATGTAATAACACTTTCAAGATATAAACTAATAGATTTACTTACAGCATCTAAAAAAAATGAAAAAGTAAAATTTAGAAACAAGTATATAACTCTTTTAACATTTATATTATCTATAGTTCTTATAGGATATGCCTATAATTTATTATTAAGTAAACATGCTTTAACTATGATGGGTAAAGATACTATAACTATGATATTATGTGGTTCGCTTGGAACATTCTTCTTATTTTTCTCACTTTCAGGATTTCTCCTTAAAGTATTTGAACACATTAAGCATATATACTACAGAGGTTTAAATATGTTTGCTTTAAAACAAATAAACAGTAAAATAAATACAACAGTAATATCAACTACAATAATAAGTTTAATGCTATTACTTACAGTAGGAATATTATCTGGATCTATGTCTATGGCAAGTGCATTTAATGGAGATTTAAAAGAAAACAACTTAACAGATTATACAATTAATATTTTTTATACAGCCCATGAATTAGGAGAAGATGGGGAGTTTAAGAAAGTTCCTATAAATCATAAAAATTTAGAAGAACTTAATAAGAGTGAAAAATTTAAAAAATATTCTGATGAAAGTATATTTTTCTATAGATATCAAACAGATGATTTAATTACTTCTGATATGATGACAAAAGAATCGGTAAAAAAATTACAAAAGGAATATGGTTCTGCACTTTCATTAAATTTTAATGTAAATATAATAAGTGAAACTGATTATAAAAATATAATGAAATTAACTAAAAAAGAAATAGTAGATATAAAAGATAATGAATACTTACTTTTGGCAAATATAGAAATTATAACGGACGCATATACGCCATATTATAAATCAAAAAAAGGTATAGAAATAAATGGAATTAAATTAAAACCTGCAACTGATGAAATAATACAAACTGCTATTATAAATAGTAATTCAGCGAGTAATGATGGAGTAGTAGTTGTAAGTGATGAAATAGTAGAAAATTTAATTAAAGTAGATGCATCTATAATAGGTAACTATGTGGATACAAAAGATGTTGAAACTATGGATGAAGAATTTAGAAAATATATAGAATCAGAAGAGTTAAGTTTAGAGGGATTTAACTTACGTACTAAATTAGATATGGAAACATCTAGTATAGGTTTAAAAGCAATACTTATATTTTTAGGATTATATTTAGGTATTACATTTGCAATAACAAGTGCAACAGTACTTGCAATAGGACAGTTAAGTGAAGCAAGTGATAATAAAAATAGATATAGAGTACTACGACAAATTGGAGCAGATAATAAAATGTTAAACAAAGCTCTTTTAATTCAAATAGGAGTAACGTTTATGTTTCCACTTATAATAGCTTTAATACATAGTTTTGTAGGATTAAAAGAATTAAATAATATAATACTTGCTATGGGACATATAGATTTAACATCTAATATATTTTTAACAACATTATTTATTTTAATAGTATATGGAGGATATTTCTTAATTACTTATATGTGTAGTAAAAATATATTAAAAGATAAATAATAATTATTAATATAATTAAATTAATGCAAATTATAGTTTATTTGCATTTTTTTTGATATAATTAAAAAAATACAAATAGTAATTTTTGGAATGGGGTAGTGATTATGAAAAAAATATTATTATTAATTTTATATGTAGTTATAGTTTTAGAAGTTATAGGTTGTAGCAAGAAAAATCAAGAAATAGATAAGAAAGTAACAGAAGATTATGATAAGAAATTAGTACAATGTTTAGAAAATGAATTAGGTGGATATCTTGTAACAGAAAAAGATTATTTAGTGGAAATACATTTAAGTGAAATAAAGAGTAATGATAAAGGAAAAATTGCTTATTATAAAGGGGTATATGCTAGTAATCATCCAAATAATACTTATGTAATGGTTTTTCCTAAAAATGGATTTTTTGAATCTAGTGTGATGAAAGATTTTGATAAATATTTTTATAACAAATTTTCTTTATATCAAAAATATGAAAGTTCTTTAACTCCTACTATTTATATTCATACCCCAAATAATGATGTTGACTTAAAAAAAATTGTTAATAATTGTATAGCAAAGAGTAATATTGAGGAAGGTAAGTCAATTCCAAATGATATATTAGATAAAATAAACGATACTACAAAAGTAGTTATAAAGTCTAATCATAAAGAATTAGGAACAATAAGTGATACAACTAAATTAACAGAAATCTTAAATGCTATTAAAAGTAGTAAAAAATATGGTGAAACTTGTTTGTCAGATAATTATGCTTTTGAATTTGAAATGTATGATAATGATAACAAATTAATCGATACAATATATGTTTGGCATGATGGTTATAGATTAATTCCTAAAAGTATAAATGGTTGTTATTACTCAATTTCTAATGGTACAGATTTAAGAAAAATTATTGAAGATGAAACAGAATATATATTTTATGGCATTTTTGACTATAGGGATGATTATAATCAGAAAGAACAATTAATTTATAAAGATAGTAAAAATAGTTATTATTTAAAGAGTGATGATACTAACGAAATATTAATCAAATTTATGGTAAATAATCAAATAATGAATCTTAAATATGCTTTAGAAAATAAATATATTTCAGCACAAAAAGTTGCTAGTGAATATCCAGATGTATTGATTCAGAAATAATACAATTAAAATATTTATAAATTTACATTTTGAAAGTGAGATGAGAAATTATGAATGTTGAAATTCAGTCTATTACCCAAAAATTTAAAGAAGTAAGGGATATATTAAAAAAATTTGATAATAGAGATGAGGCAATAGAATATCTAGTTAATGAAACAAAATTACAAAAAGAAGAGTGTTCTACTGCTTACGATATTATTATGAAGATTGATATTAAATTATAATTTAGGAGTATGATTATATATGAATAAAGAAGCGCTATTATCTAATATAGATAAAGTTCATACCACAAAAATGGGTATTGATAGAATTAAGAAAAACCTTAAATTAGATACAAATGATGTAGTTCTTTATTGTAAAAATAAAGTTTTAGATAAAAATTGTAATATCTATAAACAAGGTAAGAATTGGTATTGTGAAATTGATAATATAAAAATAACAATCAATTCATATAGTTATACAATTATAACAGCACACACTATTCACTAAATTATAATTTATGAAGTAGATTAGTTGTTATGTAAAATTACGGTATAATATATACTGTAAACAGAGTTATAAATTGTAATTTGTTGAGGAGGTAGTTATGATGAAGAAAAAATATTTTTACATTATAATTCCAGTAGTGATAACTTTTATATTATCTATTATTTATATAATAGCAAGATTATTAAATAATAATTTAACAAATTTAGAAGAATATAAAATGATTCCAGAAAATGAAAGACTGGTATACAAGAAGATTGACTATAAAGACAATAAATACATATTAGTAGGCTTTAAAGGAAATAATCCTACTTATGCTGATAATGTAATACTTTTAGAAAAAAATTCTAAATATTATGTTTTAGAAGAGATAATTAATTGTGATATAGATGAAGAAACGGCTTATTTTAAAGATGGTAGTTTTTACATTCATTGTATAGGTAGAGAAGCAAATATAATCAAGTATGAACTTGATGACAAAAAAGTAAAAAAATCGTATATTGAATTAAACTACAAAGATGTGCCTAATATTAGTCAATTACATTTGTTTGTAAATAATATTGATGATAAGTATATTTATTTATTTTCTTATATAAAAAGAGATGATTCTATTGATGAAGGTCAAAAAGTAAAGTGTTCTCTTGAAAATAAAAAATGTATGTATTATTAGGATGTTTACTATGAAAAAAATAATTTATGGAATTTTAGTGGTATTAATACTTTTATTATCGTTATTTATCATATTAATTGTATTACTATTTTTTGGTATAATACAAGATTATGTATACTTAAAGATAAATAATGATAATAAGGAAGATATTATAAGTTTATTACAAGAACAAGAAGAAAATATGTTTTATTTAGATGAAAAAACAGATTTAAATACTTGTTATAAAAACTTAAAAAGAATTGAAATGGTTTATTTGTTTCCAGATGGAGAAGATTATGTACTTTATTGTCAAAAATATAAAATAAGGTTTCATTTAGATAATTCTAATTATAATCTTCCTAAATATGTTAGTGAAAATGGAAAAACGGGATTTAGATTTAAATAACAAATTAAAATTTAGGAGTGAGTAAATATGAAACTAATTAGATTAAAAGAAGAAGATGTTGTTAAGTTTAAAAAATATATGCAAGAATCATTCCAGTATGGATATGAATCAGTATATGGTAATGATAAATCACAAGTTCTTCCTGAAAAAGATATTGATGAATCTTTAAATAATCCTAAATGCCATTCTTATGAAATGGTAGATGATAATAACGAGATACTTGGTGGAGTTATTGTAGAAATAAATGATGATAATATCAATCATTTAGATTTCTTATTTGCTAGGGTAGATGTTCAAAGTAAAGGAATTGGTCAAGCAATATGGAAAGAAATAGAAAAAATTTATTCTGATACAAAGGTATGGAAAACTTGCACTCCATATTTTGATAAAAGAAATATTCATTTTTATGTAAATAAATTAAAGTTTAAAATAGTAGAATACTATAACGAAAAACATCCTGATTCAAATATGTCAAAAGATATATATGAGGAAGATAACGGAATGTTCGAATTTGAAAAAGAAATGAATAAATAGTAATTCAAATTACAATTTGTCGAGGAGGTAAAAGTTAATGAAGAATAAGATGTTATACTATATTTTAATAATAATTTCTATAATTTTATTTTTAACATCTATATTTTTATTAGGTAACACAAAAATTATAGCACCTATTATTATAGTTATTAGTATTTATTTATTCGTAGGGGCAATAATTAAATTATGTAAAACAAACAATAAATTAAAAAATACAATTTTATGTGCATTAGATTTATTGTTTTGGCTACCATAAAAATTAAAATTTAGGAGTGAGAATATGGTTGAGCAAAATATCAAAAAAGAATTTAATTGTGATATAGAAAAGTTATGGGATATTATTACTAATAATAGTAATTATGCTTGGAGAAGTGATTTGTCAAAAATTGAAATTATTGATGATAAACATTTTATAGAATATGCTAAAAATAATTATCCTACTCATTTTACAATTACGTCAAAAGAGAAACTAAAAGTATATAAATTTGATATAGAAAATACTAATATTAAGGGTAAATGGATAGGAATATTTAAAAAGTTGGATAATGGAAATGTGTTACTAGATTTTACAGAGAAAATAGAAACTAATAATTTCATAATGAGATTATTAGCAAAACCTTATTTGAAAAAGCAACAAAAAAGATATATGAAAGATTTAGAAAAAGAATTGAATAAGTAATTGATGAATTTGTGATATGATATAAAAAAATATATGTTATAAGAAATTATTGTATCTTTTAAACTTGTTTTTCTTTCTTGGTAAAAAAATTTTAATAAAAAAGACAAACAATAAAGTAGAGCAGATTTAAAAAAAATCTGTTTTTTTCAAAATTTTGGAACTTTTTTAGGAAAAATAGGGATTATTATATTGTAGGTGATGAATATGACTGGTCAATTAAACCTATATAAATTTAATGAAATATATGATAAGACACATTTAGATTTGCTTAAATATGTAGTTATTAAATGCCATAATATTAATGATACGAATGACATTATGCAGGAAACATATTTAGAGTTTTGGAATATTTTAAATAAAAAAGAATTATCAGATATTAATATTAAAAGTTATCTTATAGGTATTGCGAATAATAAAATAAAAAAACATTATACATTACTTCAAAAGTTCAAAACAATTTCATTGTTTGAAACAAACGATAAAGGCATAGAATTAATTGAAACCTTGTCAGATAGTATGAACATAAATGAAATTATTATTAGGGAAGATAATTGGAATACAATTTGGAAATATATTAAAGGCAAGAAGAATCAAGATATTCCAAAAGTATTTTATCTATATTATAAACTAGAATTAAGTATTAAAGAGATTTCTAAAGAGCTAAATTCAAGTGAATCATATATAAAGCATTTAATTTATAGAACATTGAAAGAGTTACAAAATAATTTTGGAAATGAGGGTCGTTAATGACAAATAAAGAAAAATTAAAAAGAGCAATAGAACAAGATATAAACCCTAAAGATTATTATAAAGAAATAATCAAAAAAATAGAGAAAGATGATAAAATGAAAAAAGAAAAGAATTTGTGGAAATGGTCTTTTGTACCAATTTGTTTAGTAGCGATTATAGGTGGCGTGTTGTTGGTTAACAATAACAACAAAGAACTAAAAACTAATATATATAAGCCAAATATAGAAACAAAAGATAATGTTAACTTATATATTAATGACATAAGTAAAATGGCTCAAGATGATGCAGATGTTCAAAATGCAGATATTAAAATAACAAGCATTGATAGTATTCAATATTTTAAGAAAATAACAGATATAAAAGTACCAAGTGATTTTGATAATCAAGAAACTTATGGAATATATGTTAAACATGATAGAGATAGTAATGATTATAATATATTGCAAAGTTATGTAATTAATTACTCAAACAAAAAAAATGATAGAAATATTAGAATTTCATTTTCTAAAGAAAATAAACCTGTTAGAGATTATTATTTTTCTGAAGAAGGAAGTAGGATGTCTAGTATAAATAATTTTGAGTTAAAAATATTCAAATATAACAAACTATATTTTACAGAGTTTAATTATAAAGACATCAATTTCGATATTGAAACTTCAAATATTACTGAACAAGAATTAACCAATTTATTATTATCTATATTGAAATAATTTATAGAGCAAATTGAGTATAGTAGATTTGCTTTTTTTCTGATATAATAAAATTAATGAGTAGGTGGTTCTATGTTAAAAATATGTAACCTAAAAGAGTGTAAACAATATATAGATGAAGTTGCCATTTTAGAATATAATGAATGGGCAACAAATCCAAAACAAAATTATGAGAAAAGAATTAAAAGTAAAAAGGAAAAAATGTTAAATCAATTAGATACAAATGAAATATATAAGTTAATATTACTAAATGATAAAGAACTGGTAGGCTTCATATCTATTTTTTCTAAAGATTCAGAAGAATTTTTAAATCTCTCACCATGGTATTCAACTATGTATGTAAAAAAGGAATATAGGGTGAATGGATATTCAAAAATACTTAATGATGCAATATTAAAAGAAGCAAAAATGATGAACATAAAGTGTCTTTATTTAAAAACAAATTTAATAAATTATTATGAAAGGTTTGGAGCAGTTTATATTCAGGACATAAAAGATGGAGAAAAATTATATAAATTTGATATAAAAAAACTATAAAGTCTTAAAGTTAATATAAAAGGAGTTAGTTGTATGAAAGATAAATATAAAAATTATATATCACAAAGTCATTCATTTGATAAAATAACTATGTTAGGAATATTTTGTTTAATTATTGTAATATCAGGAATATTTGGCTTTATATATGAGTTTATATTTTATTATTTTAATGGAGGTATGAAAGAGTTTTACTGGAGAGGTGGAAATTTCTTACCTTGGATAAATATATATGCAACAGGAGCAATATTTGTATATTTGTTAACATATAAACATAGAAAAAATTTATTTAAAGTATTTTTAATAAGTTTATTATCATGTGGCATAATTGAATACATTTCAGGACTTGGTATGTATGTAATTGGCAATGGGTTTAGGTGCTGGGACTATAATACAGAAATATTAAACTTTGGAAATATTGGTGGATTTATATGCCTAAGAAGTGTAATATTTTTTGGATTATCTAGTTTATTATTAATTTATGTTATAGTGCCTTTTTGCTTTTACTTAGCTAAAAAGATGAATAAAAAACTTTTTTTAACACTCAGTATTACGCTTTTTAGTATAATATTTATTGATGAAATATATAATTTATTAATTGCTAGAATCTTTAATTTACCTAGAGCTTCTGATATATATAAAAGTATTGGAATACATTATGTAAGTTTTAAGTAATAGAAATTTGAAAGGAAGATTAGGTATAATGGATTTAAGGAAAATTGAAAAGTTTATTAATAAGCAAAAAGTTAGTTTTATATGTTCTATTGATGATGAAAATTGTCCCAATGTAAAAGCCATGTTAAAACCTAGAAGGATAAATGGATTAAAAGAATTTTACTTTTCTACTAATACTTCATCTATGAGGGTAAAACAATATAAAAATAATCCTAATGCTAGTATTTACTTTTATCATAAAGGTTTAATTAAGTATGAGGGTGTTATGTTAAAAGGTAAAATGGAAGTATTAATAGATCAGGAAACTAAAAATATGATATGGAAAAAAGGAGATATAATATTTTATAAAAAAGGAGTAACTGACCCAGATTATTGTGTTTTAAAATTTACTGCTACAAATGGTAGATACTACTCAGATTTAAAAACAGAAAATTTTGATATAAATTAATAAATGTTACAATAGATAGATATAGCAAACAGCATAATAAAATTATTAAAACTATAAAATTATAATTTAAGGGAGAACAACACTATGAAATTAGTAGATTATACAGGGAAGCTAAATAATCATAATGATTATTTAAAAGCAATAGAGAAATTAGAAAACAAATGTAAGTATATTGAGTATGTTTTAGTTAATGATGATGAAACTGAGTTTATAGAAAAATTTAAAAACTTTATCATATCAATAGACAAAAAAAATAAATGGTGGGGAACAAAATCTAGTAATAAAAATAAAGTATATAAAATAAATTCATCAAAAGAAATTTTTAACTATTTGAAGCAATTTGAAACTTTTTGTAAATATACTATTTCAAATAATAGTGATATTATAGAAAATACCAATTTTGGAATAAATGATATCGCATTTCTTGATAATAGTGATATACCATTATTATTTACAACTACGCATGAAGGATACATTACAATTAGGGATGATTTATTTAGATAGATTGCAACTTATATGAATAATGTAAAAGGCCTTTGACAAACAATTTCTATCTTTTATGATAGAATATTTAGTATAAATATAAAAAAGGAAGTAATATATATGAGAAACCTAAATAAATATTTTGAAAATAGAACTATTAATTTTGATAAAATGTTAGAATATGGCTTTTTAAAAAAAGAAAATAATTACTTATATGAAAATAAAATTTGTGATAGTCAGTTTAAGGTTGTTGTAGAAATAACAAAAGAAAAAAAGTTATCAATGGTATTAGATTTATCAACAAAAGAAGAATATGTACTGATTGATGTAAAAGAATCTTCTGGTAATTTTGTTGGAAAAATTAAGGAAGAATATGAAAGTATTTTAAATGATATTATAGAAAAATGTACAACAAGAAATATATTTAAAAGTAAACAAGCTGTGTGTGTAATTAACTATATTAAAGAAAAATATAACGATGACTTAGAGTATCTATGGGAAAAATTTTCCAATAATGCAGTATGGAGAAATAAAAATAATAACAAATGGTATGGAATATTATTAGTGATACCTGAGGTTAAATTAGGAATTCAATCAGATAAAATAATAGAAATTATCGATTTACGATATCAAAGAGATGATATTAAAAGTATAATTGATTGTAGTAAAATATTTCCAGGATATCATATGAATAAAAATAGTTGGATTACTATAAGGTTAGATGGAAGTATTGATATAAAAAAAATTTATAAACTTATAGATAATAGTTATGAAATATCATTAAAAAAATAAAATTAATTTTATGATTAAATTAAAAATAACATGAAAAAACTAAGTAATAAAACGGTGTAATAATATTTTAGAAAAATAGTAAGTTTATAATGTTTTAATTAAGATTATTGACTATAAATTTTTAATGTTAATAAGCATTGCTTGTAGCAACGAACTATTCTTTATATAATAGTTTGTAAAGAGAGGAGTTGTATTAGAATGTTAAAAGAAAACATTAAACAAGCAAGAAAATCAAGAGGCCTTTCACAGGAAGAACTTGCTATCAAGTTAAATGTGGTAAGACAAACAATTTCTAAATGGGAGCAAGGATTGTCAGTACCTGATTCAGAATTGTTAATCTCGTTATCAGAGGTTCTTGAAACACCAGTAAGCACTTTGCTTGGAGAAAATATTATAGAGTCTAAAGTAGATGATTTGAAAGCAATCTCTGAAAAATTAGAACTAATAAATTTGCAGTTATTGCAAATAAGAGATGCAAGAAGAAAAATAATCCATTGTGGATTAATTTCATTATGTACAATCATAATAATAATTTTTATCTTTCTAACATTATTAAATAGCCCTTATTTGAGTTGGAATTATAATAATCCTGAAAATGCTGTTTTAGGAGTTACTTTTCATTCATTTGAATGGTTATTTATAAGGGTAGCGCCAATTATTCTTATTGCATTAATAGTTGGAATAGTATTGACCCGAAAGAAAACTTAAAATTATTTTGTAATACAAATTATAATTAGTAAAGTAGATCATATTCAGGTTCATATGATTTATTTTTTTTAATGCCTATCTATTGACAAAATTATATTATGGATATATAATAACAATTGTTATATAACATTTGTTATAAAGGAGAAAATGATATGCCGCCAATTTCTAAAATATCAAAAGACATGATATTAAAAAGTGGATTAGAAATTATTAAGAATGATGGAATTGATAACCTAAATGTTAGAAATATTGCTAAGAAATTAAATTGTTCAACTCAGCCAATAATGTATCACTATAAAAATATGGAGTTGTTAAAAGAGGAATTATATAATATAGCAGATAGTTATCATTCTGAATTTCTAATGAAAGAAAATAGTAATAATAATCCTTTATTAAATATTGGTCTTCAGTATATTAAATTTGCAGAACAAGAAAAAAATTTATTTAAATTTTTATTTCAAAGTGATAAATTTTCAAACTTTAATTTTGAGGATTTATTAAATAATAATGAGGATGGACTTAAATATATATTTGAAATAATGAAAAGAGAAACAAAGCTTACTAATAAAGATTTAAAAGAAAACTTTAAATTATTATTCATTACAGCACATGGACTTGCTAGTTTGCTTGCAAACAATTCAATAACTTATGATGAAAAATACTGTAAAAAAATATTAGAAGATGCTTTTAGTAGAGCATTGTAAATTTAGGAGGACAAGAGGATAATATGAAAAAAATATTTGAAAAACATGAAACTTTATTTTGTATATTATTGATAGTGGCTTATGTAGTGGTAAACTCATATTGTATTCAGAATTTTGGAACATCAGATTATAGGAGTACAATTATAAATACTATATTTTCTTTTGCTTTAATTGTATTAATGATAATACTAAAAAGAACATCATATTATGGATTAACAAAAGTAACAAATTTAAAGAAATACCTATATTTTATTCCATTATTTTTAATAGCATCGGTTAATCTATGGAATGGTGTTAATATTAATAATTCAGCAAAAGTAATTATATTTCACATTTTAACTATGCTTAATGTTGGATTTATAGAAGAAATTATTTTTAGAGGATTTTTATTTAGATTGGTGGAAAAAATTAATTTAAAAAGAGCCATAATTGTAAGTTCTATAACTTTTGGAATAGGGCATATAGTAAACTTATTAAATGGAGCAGATTTAATTCCAACATTAGTGCAAATTTGTTATGCGATAGCTATTGGCTATCTATTTGTAACAATATTTCATAAAAGTAAATCACTTATTCCTTGTATAATAACTCACTCTTTAATAAATTCACTTTCTATATTTAATGTTCAAAATTCATTTTTCTTATATGTAGTACCTGTATTTTTAACAGTAATATCACTTACTTATGCAATTTATATAAATAAAACTATTAAGTAGTAACATAAATTTAGGAGTGAGATAAGTATGAAAAGTAAATTAAGTTTAGTTAGTTCAATAGTAGAGTTAGTATTTGGAATATTAGCAATAGTAGCATTTATAATATTACTTATAAATGGGGAAGATATTTTCAAATGGCTAATAACACTATTACTAGCAGTAGAGTTTGTGATTATAGGAATTATAGGAATTATTGAATATAAAAGTAATCGCTAAATTAGATTGTAAAAAAATTACAGTCCTTTTTTATTTTTTTGATTTATAATAATTTGTACTAAAAGGTAAGTATTTTACAAAAAAATGTATACTTACTTTTTGTTTTTTCTTGTCATATAATTTAATTGTCAAAGGAAAAGTGTACACATCCTTTAAGTAAAATGATAGTGTGAAAAGTTTTATAGAAAACTGAATAATGACTATGAATATCTATTAAGAAGTGAAATTAATAGAAAAAAATCTTTGAAAATGGAATTAATAAAAATTAAAGTATAACGAAAACAAGTTAAGGTATGATTTAAAAAAAAGATTTTAACCATAAATATCAATATATTTATAACTTAGATTAATAAGTTTAATCCACTTATTAGGCATATTAGATATATTCTTTAGATCATCAAGTTGAACGGGAGTTTTCCAATCTAAAGATGAATTAGGTCTAAGAAAATTAAAACAAGTGGAAAATAAAATCATATAACTATTGGCATTATCTAAAGAAGTAAAGCCACCTTTAGGACGATAATAGTATTTTAAAGTTGATAATGTTAAAATATAATTTTAGGAAATGAATTAAATAAAAATGTCGAAAAACCTACAAAAATATTTTAGCATTATCAAACTTCATGAATATCTTTTAATATAGAAGCGGTTTGTCTGTAAGAAAGTCCATAATTAACGTGTTAAGTAAGACATAATCCAATGATATATTGGGAAGAATAAGCACGAGAAATATCAATAGGAGATTTAATAAACTCTCGGTAGTCTTTTTGAAGAGTGGGAAAATTAATATTGAATTTTCTATAAATATATCTAAGTTTAAATAATGTAGGATTTTTTTCAAATTTCTTTTTATCTGAAAGAGTTAAAGAAGCAATGTTATTTAGGTAATAAGAACATTTAGAGTTTTTACAAACATAACATCAAAATCATCGCGATAAACTCTATGATTAAGAGTATGTCTACAACAAGGACAAATAACATAAATAGTAATATCTTTACCATTACGATGCTTAATAGACTTGATATTATTATCTTTAATAAGTTGTTTATAATCTTTATGTTCTATCTTAACAAAAGGCTCAATAATAGATTGATTATTAACTTTAAATTAACAATAACGTTTATCAGTATGTTTATTGTTAAAAGAAGCTAAAGATTCAACTTTAATAAATTTAGAAAGAAAAATGATGATTTTCCAAATAAATTTATTAATTCTATTTAAAAATTTAATAATTAATGATATAATTTTAGGCATGATATATACCTCGATTCTATATTGTTATTGTTTCTAAAAATATTATATCGAGATATGTGATTTTTTGATAGAATAGAATAATAATTTCTATAAAAATATAGAAATAACATTGAAATATAAAGAAAAAACAAGTGGTAGTGTATAAATCATTGCACACTACCATAGTTTTAATGGAGGTATATTATGGTAGAAGTTAAAGAGAAAATAAAAATTGAATCTAGATGTGGTATTTGTTGTAGTGAATGTAATTTTCAAAAAGATGGAAAATGTGATGGATGTATCAATATAACAAAACCATTTTGGTCTGATTCCTGTCCTATAAAAAATTGTTGTGAAATGAAGAGATTAAAATGTTGTGGTGAATGTTGTGAATTTCCATGTGATTTATTAAAGTCATTTGCTTATGATGAAAAGCAAGGTGATAATGGATTAAGAATTGAAAATTGCAAAATGTGGTGCAAATTAAAATAACATACTACAATTTATATGTAGATTAATGTAGTATAAATTATGATTTTAACATGAAAAAGGAGTTAATATGAAAGAAGAATTAAGAAAATTAGTTGGAGATAATGAAAAAATCTTATATGAAGGTAAACCAGATAAAAAGTGTTTTATATTTGAAAGTATATTTAATCCCTTATTACCCTTTGCTGTAATTTGGGCTATCATTGATTTTGCAGTTATAGGTGTAACATTTATGAGTAAAGGTGCTTTAGAAATTATGCCCTTTATTATTCCATTTATGTTAATTCACATGATGCCTGTTTGGATGTATTTAGGCGGTGTATTACTAACTTTTAGAAAGTATAAAAATACCGAATATATTGTTACAGATCATGCAATATATGCATCAGGTGGTGTATTTACTAAGACATTTAATACTAAACCATTTGCAGAATTATCTCATGTAAATTTACATAGAGGAATTTTTGATCAAATGTTTAATGTTGGTGATATTATAACTACAACTAACCAAATTACAAACGTAAGAGGAGGGGCCGCTATTTCTATTAATAGTATTTCAAATTACATAGAAGTATATAATCTAGTTAAAAAACTACAAAAGGATATTTATAGCGATGTAATGTATCCTAACGATAAAAGACCAGCAGAAAATCATGGATATAATACAGAATATAAGGGCTAAAAATGTCAATTTTTAAAGTACTAATTTAAATGATAAAAAATAAATTCTTAAAGTAAAAAGATTTATTTTTTTCTTAAAATTATAGTTTACAAGAAAAATTAATAGATTATTATAATAAATAGATGGAGGAATATATATGAAGTTTGGACCAGATAAAAATAGTAAATTTCCAACTCCTGACATTAAAGAAATTTGCTTTATAAAAAACGTAATAACGAGACCTAATATTATAGTTGGAGATTATACATATTATGATGATAAAAATGATCCTGATAAATTTGAAGAACATGTTACACATCATTATGATTTCAATGGGGATAAACTTATTATAGGAAAGTTTTGCCAAATCGCATCAGGAATAGAATTTGTTATGAATGGGGCTAATCATTGTATGAGTAGAATAACAACATATCCATTTAATATAATGGGAAATGGTTGGGAGAAAACGACACCTAGTATGGAAGATTTACCACTAAAAGGTGATACTGTTATAGGCAATGATGTATGGATAGGACAAAATGTAACAATTATGCCAGGAATTCATATTGGAGATGGTGCAATAATAGGAGCAAATTCTACTGTAGCAAGTAATATTCCAGCTTATCATATAGCGGTTGGAAATCCATGTAAAATAATAAAAAAAAGATTTAGTGATGAACTTATAAATTATCTAGAAGAAATAAAGTGGTGGAACTGGAGTGATGAGAAAATATTTAATAATTTGGAAATATTATGTAGTAATGATTTAGAAAAGATTAAAGAAATAAAATAGTATTATTATGGAGTGTTAAATATGGAAGATAAACAAATATTACTTAATAATATAGATAAACTTCATACTACTGAAATGGGAATTGATAGAATAAAGAAAAATCTTAAGTTAGATATTAATGATGTAGTGCTTTATTGTAAAAATAAAATTTTAGATAAAAAGTGTAATATATATAAACAAGGTAAAAACTGGTATTGTCAGATTGACAATATTAAAATAACTATTAATTCATATAGTTATACAATCATAACAGCGCATACTATTAATTAAATTTTATAAGGAGGATAAAATTATGAAAAAAGAAAATCAAATTATTTTATGCACAATATTACTAGTAATAGGGTTACTGTCATTTATTTTACAAGTTTTTGTATTTGAAGCTCCTAATGGGGTTCTAGGATTTATGCTATGTCTACTTAGTATATATTTAATTATTGGAAGTATAATTAAATTATGTAAATTAAGTAAAAAAATAAAAAATACTTTAATAGATGCATTGGACTTATTATTTTTTATTAAATAGTCAATTTAAGGATTTTTCTAATATTTAAAAAATACAATGGAGAAAAAATGAAGGAAAAAGTATACGAATATTTATTAACAATTCCAAAAGGTAAAGTTGTAACTTATAAACAAATAGCTGAATATTTAGGAAATTCTAAATTATCAAGAGTAGTTGGTAACATTCTTCATAATAATCCTAATGGTAATAAATACCCTTGTTATAAGGTGGTAAATAGCAAAGGAAAATTATCAGAAAACTTTGCATTTGGCGGAATAGAAAAGCAAAAAGAAAAATTAAAAAATGAAGGCATAGAAGTAAAAAGATATACTGTGAATTTAGATAAATACGGGTATAAATAACAATTTAATAAATAAAATGGAGAAAAAAATATGTTTAAAGAAAATTATATAAATAAGAAAAGCATAATAATCTATTTTAGTAGGGCAGATGAAAATTATTCTGTTGGATATATTGATAAAGGAAATACAGAAGTAGTAGCTGAATATATTAAAGATATTACAGGTGCTGATATATTTAAAGTAGAACCTAAAATTCCATATTCAAAAGATTATGATACCTGTATTGAAGAAGCTAAAGTGCGTCAGGCAAATCATAATGCAGAAATATTAGAAAAGGTTCCAAATTTAACTTGCTATGAAGTAATTTATATAGGAGCCCCTGTATATTGGGGAGATATGCCAGAGGAAATGGTTACAGCACTAAAAGATATTAATTTTAGTGGTAAAATAATAAGGCCATTTACAACTCATGAAGGTTCAGGATTAGGTAATATTCCAAGTCAAATTAAAAGAATATGTAATGGAGCTAATGTAGTAGATGGACTTGCAATTCGTGGAGCATCTGTAAATAGTTCTCGTAATAAAGTGGAAGATTGGATATAATAATTAAAACCCCGAAAGAATGTGATTAAATGTATTTATATGAAATTTTAACATCAGACGATGTAGTTTCGTCTATAAAAGAAAAATTAGATTATATATTAGAATTAATACCAGAAATAAAAAATATGATAGGATTTGAACATAAACATCCCCATCATCATTTAGATGTATGGGATCACACACTATTTGCATTAAGCTTATCAGAAAATGATTTTGAAATTAGATTATGTTTATTGTTGCACGATATAGGAAAACCCTTTTCGTATCAAGAAGGTGAAATAAGACATTTTAAAGATCACCCTAAAGTGTCCTCAGAAATATCCAAAGATATTCTAACTAGGTTAAATTTTGATAAACAATTCATAGATGAAATTTGTTACTTAATTGAATTTCATGATACACCAATTACTGAAAATGATATTAAGAGTAATTATGAATTAAGCCTTAAGCTTTATAAAATTCAGTATTGTGATGCCCTTGCGCATAGTCCAGATAAATTAGAAAAAAGAAAAGAATACTTAGTTAAAATAAAAAAGAAATTAGATAGTAAATAAATTTTTAAAATTAGTAGTTTTGTATTTAAAAATTATAATTTAAGGAAGGAAAAAATATGAATAAAGAACAATTTGAAAAAGAAAATATATTTGGATTAGGTACTACAAATAGTGCGTTTGCAAAATATTTTATTGGGGAATCTTACTTAAATCCACTTAATAATCCTAAAGAATGTCCAGTTTTTTTAGCAAATGTAACATTTGAGCCAGGATGTAGAAATAATTGGCATATTCATAAGGCTTCAAAAGGTGGAGGACAGATACTTATTTGCATTGCTGGAGAAGGTTGGTATCAAGAAGAAAATTGTCCCCCACAATCACTTAAACCGGGAGATGTGGTTACGATACCAGCTAATGTAAAACATTGGCATGGGGCAAAGGAGGATTCTTGGTTTAGCCATATCGCAGTTGAAGTACCAGGAGAAGATACATCTAATGAATGGTGTGAACCAGTAAGTGATGAAGAGTATGATAAGTTAGGTGATTAATGTGGGATTGAAAGTTGGCACAGTTAAATTAGAAAAATATGATTTTAATTGGGCAAATGAATTTAATGAAGAAAAAGAAATTTTATTTAAAATATTTGGAGATATAGCAATAAAAATTGAACATATAGGTTCTACATCTATAGAGGGACTTTCTGCTAAACCAATTATTGATATTGCTATTGCAGTAAATAAATTAGAAGATTTTGAAAAAGTAAAAAGCTATTTTGAAAAGGAACCATATTCAATCAAAGAGAATTCTGTTAATGATGAAATCTTAGTTAGAAAGGGTTCTGAAGATAATCGCACTCATTTTATTCACATAATGGAATTAAATAGTAAAAGGTATCAAGACACAATTATTTTTAGAGATTATTTAAAATATAATATAGATACTTTAAAAGCGTACGAAAAATTAAAGAAAGATTTAGCAAATAAATATTCAAATAATAGAAAGATGTATACAGCTTCTAAAAATGACTTTATACAAAAAGTAATAGAGACGGCTTATGAAGAACAAATAGAATGATTACACAGGCTTGCATAAATTCCAGCCTCCTATCAGGAATATGGAAAAGATGTAGTTGAATTAAAACCGGGGATGGTAATTACAATTCCAGCTAATGTAAAACACTGGTATGGAGCAAAGACAGATTTATGGTTCAGCCATATAGCAGTAGAAGTACCAGGAGAAAATACATCTAATGAATGGTGTGAACCAGTAAGTGATGAAGAGTATAATAATCTATGTTAAAATATAATTATAAAATTAAGAATATCAGGAGGTTAAAAGAATGAATGAGGTTATCACAAAAGAGGAAATAGAAATTGAAAATTTAATTTATGAGGTAAGAGGAAAGCAAGTAATGCTTGATAGTGATTTAGCGATTCTTTATGAATGTGCTAATGGAACTAAAACAATTAATCAGGCTGTTAGTCGTCATTTAGATAGATTTCCTGAAGATTTTTATTTTCAACTAACAAAAGATGAGTATTTAAACTTGAAGTCCCAAGTTGGGACTTCAAGTTTAAAAGAATATGGTGGCGTTAGGAAAATGCCATTTGTTTTTACAGAACAAGGAGTAGCAATGCTTGCAACAATACTTAGAACAGAAGTAGCATCCCAAATAAGCATTACAATTATGCGCGCTTTTGTTGCAATGCGTAAGTATATTTCATCTAATTTAATTGAACAAAAGTATATAAATAATTTAGTTTTAGAAGACCACGAAAAAATAAAAGTACTAGAAACATCTTTTAACAAATTAGAAGAGAGAAGAAAAACAAATGAAATATATTTTAATGGTCAAATATATGATGCTTATTCTAAAATACAAGGAATATTTAAAAGTGCTACTAGAAAACTAATAATAATTGATGCATATGCAGATAGTACAATATTAGATATTATTAAAAGATTAGATGTGAATGTAGTAATTATAACTAAAAAAGATAATCTGCTTACTAAACAAGACATTATAAAATATAATAAACAATATCATAATTTAAAAGTTGTTTATGATAATACATTTCATGATAGATATTTTATAATCGATAATAATATTTTTTATCACTGTGGAGCTAGTATTAATAGAATAGGATATAAAACCTTTTCGATAACTTTGATTGGTGATGTGGAAGTGTGTAAGTTGTTAATAGATAAAATAGATAAAGTTATATAAAAACAGGTTTGCATAAATTCCAGTCTCTTATCAAGAGGAAGGAAAAGAATCAGTTAGTTTAACTACGGTAAAGTAATTACAATACCTGCAAATGTGTATTATTTATAATAGAACAAAAAAATACCACAATTATGTTTTAATAAAATCTTTAAAACTCATTTTATTTTAGATAAAATATTGGTAACTATAAGATAAAAATAACAATAGTTCCTGCGATTGATTTAGAAAATAATATAGAAAATAACTTAATTTTATTAACTGTTAATTTATTGTTTATGTTACTATACTTTTTAAAAATATAAGTTTATGAGTTCAAGGTTATTTTAATATAGATATTAATTAAATATAGGAGGAGTAAATACATGGTCGATGAATATTTAGATACAGAAAAATCGTATAAAAGGTTAAAAGAGGAATTCAATTTACATAAAAGATTAATTATAGCTTATGATTTGGATAGTACCGTTTTTGACTATCATCATACAAATGCTTCATATGAAATGGTTAAAGATTTGATTAGAAAATATAAAAAATACGCTTATTTTATAGTTTTTACATCATCAGAACCTGATAGATATGAAGAAATAAAAGAAATATTAAAGAAAGAAAATTTACCATACGATTCTATTAATGATGATGCACCATTTATTCCATTTAAAGGAAGAAAAGTTTATTATAATATATTATTAGATGATCGCGCAGGATTAAATCAAACATATAATGAACTATTAAGACTTTACAATGAAGTAATTATAAATTTAGAGTAGTATGATATGAATTAATGTGTAAATATAAAACACTTAATAATTCTTATGAATATAAATAATATAGACTAAAATAATAATAAATTTTATAAAATAGTTGACAATTAAAAACAAATATAATACAATTACTATTGTTTGTTTAAACAACAAAAAATTATATATGTTCATCGGAGGACAGGGGCATCGCAATGCCAAGGTTTGATTAATAAATCTTCTGTCGATAAAGATGTCGAGTGCGCTCGGTAATATTTAAAAATATTCCGGGCTTTTTTTAGGAGGTAAAAATGAATAAAATTATTACAATTAGTAGGGAGTTTGGTTCAGGTGGAAGAGAGATTGGTAAGAGACTAGCAGAAAAATTAAACTTTGCTTATTATGATAGTGAAATTATAAATTTATTAACAAAAGAAACAGGAAAGACGGAAGAATATATAGAAAATATTTCTGAAAATGGAATTTATCCTTATGCTTTTCAATTTGCAAAATCTTTTTCTATGTATTCAAAAATACAAAAAGATCAAACAAAAATCTTAGTAGCTCAGCAAAAAATATTAAAACAAATAGCAGAAAAGGGCAACTGTGTTATTGTAGGCAGAGGAGCAGATGTAATTTTAAAATCGTATAACCCTATGAATATATTTGTTTATGCAAATACGGAGTCTAAAATTATGCGTTGTAAGAATAAAAGAAATGATGAATTATTAACCGATAATGAACTAGAAAAAAAGATAAAAGATATAGATAAAGAAAGAATAGAATATCATAATATAATTTCTAATTTAGACTGGGGCAAAAAAGAAAATTATCATCTATGCATTAATACATCAAATTTAAATATAAAAGATATTATATCCCCACTTGCTAAGTATATAGAAAAATATTTTGGGAGGGATAAATAATGATTGGTTTATCTGAACATTTCTCATATAAAAAACTTATTAAATTTACACTACCAACAAACATAATGATGATATTTACTTCTATTTATGGAGTAGTAGATGGTATATTTGTTTCTAATGTTGTAGGAAGTAATGCCTTCGCGGGAGTTAATCTAATTATGCCTGCTATAATGATTCTAGGATCTGTTGGATTTATGATAGGTACAGGTGGAAGTGCATTAGTATCCAAAACAATTGGAGAAGGTGATAAAGAAAAATCAAAAAAATATTTCTCTATGCTTATATATTTAGTGTTAATTGCAGGAATTATTCTTTCACTAATCGGGTTCATATGTATTAAACAGATTGCAATACTTTTAGGTGCCAAAGATGATTTAGTTAACATTTGTGTGACATATGGAAGAGTTTTAATTGTTGCATTACCATTTTTCCTATTGCAAAATTGCTTTCAAAGTTTTTTGATAGTAGCTGAAAAACCAAAAATGGGACTTATTATTTCAATTGTTGCAGGAGTAATAAATATGGTTTTTGACTTCATATTTATATATGTGTTTAAAATGGGAGTCTTTGGGGCAGCACTTGCAACAGGTCTAAGTCAAGTATTTGGTGGCGTTTTTCCTTTAATATTTTTTATTCGTAAAAATAATACAAACTTGAAATTAATAAAAACTAAATTTGAACTTAAGCCACTTTTAAATGCTTGCGCTAATGGGTCAAGTGAGATGGTAACAAATATTTCAATGTCACTCGTAAATATGTTATATAATTTACAATTAATGAAATATGCAGGTTCTAATGGTGTAGTTGCCTATGGAATCATTATGTATGTAGGATTTATTTTCTCTGGTACATACTTAGGTTATTCAATAGGTTCTTCACCTATAATTAGCTATCACTATGGGGCGGGAAATACTAAGGAATTAAAAAGTTTATTTAAAAAAAGTCTAAAATTAATTATTATAACTTCCGTAGTTATGACGCTATGTGCAGAAGTATTATCTAAACCACTTGCCAGTATTTTTGTAAGTTATGATAAGGCTTTACTAAATATGACAACTACTGCAATAAGATTATTTTCACTATCCTATATTATTAGTGGTATAAATATATTTTCATCATCATTCTTTACTGCTTTAAATAACGGATTAGTATCTGCAATTATATCATTTTTAAGAACATTATTGTTTCAAATTACAATGATATTTATTCTACCAGCAATATTTGAATTAAATGGTATTTGGCTATCAGTTGTTGTTGCAGAGATATTATCATTAATAGTAAGCATAATATTTTTAATTACAAATAGGAAAAAATATAAGTATGCTTAGGTAAAAAAATAAAAATAAGAATAAATTTTTAGATATTCTTATTTTTATATTCTTCTTTTATAATTGATTCTATTTCTTCTGGAGATTCTTTGCATCCATTATATAGCCATTTTTTTATAACAGCATTAAAACCAGACATAAAAAATTCAATATGATAATCTATGTGTTTATCATCATATATTGACTTAGAAAGGTTAGTATCCCACTCTTTAATAATAAAATATTTATCCATTTCTAATTTAAAATATGTTCTATAAAATATTTGATTTTCTTTTATGTGTTTAAAAAGTTTTAGAAAATCATTTGAATTAATATTATTCTTTCTTTCTTCTTTATATAGAGAATAAACCTCAGTTTCTAACTTTTTTGCTATCTTATCAGCTAAATCATATATATCCACATAATTAGCATAAAAAGTTGAACGATTTAATTTTGCTCGTTTGCAGATATCCGTTACGGATATTTCATTTATTTCCTTAGTTTGAATTAACTCTATAAATATTTTTTCAATCCTTTGCTTAGAATCTTTTCTTCTCATATTATTTGCTATATTCACATTACCACTCCATTATTCCAACACATGTGTATAAATTGATGATTGTTTCTTTTCCTCATAAATATTATACTATTATTGTATTAAACAAACAAGCGTTGTTTATAAAAAAGGAGGAAAATATATGTCAAAAATAGTTGATGCAAACAAGAAAATTGAGAAGGCAGTAGTTGGTGGATACAAAAAAGTAGAAGAAACAGTAGTCAGTGGGTACAAAAAAATTGAGGATAAGTTTGTTGATACCTTCTTAAAAAAAGATGGTGAGACAATTGAAGAAGCAAAGACAAGATTAAATCATGAACAAGAAGAAATGAAAAAGAAAAATGATAAATTAATAGGAAAGGATAATTAATTATGAAAAAAGAAACATTAATTCAAATTATTTTAGGAACTATTGGAGGTTTAGTATTTGCAATTGGAATGTGTATGTGTTTAATTCCTGAATGGGATTTATTTAAAACAGGTATAGTGGTAGCAGTTATAGGATTTATTATTTTACTATGTATTATACCTGTGTATCGTTCTAATCATCCTAAGAAGTCACATGGAAAAGTAAATCTTGGAATAGTATTTACTTGGACTATCGGTGTTATAGGTGCATTAATCATGGGATTTGGTATGAGCAAAGTTATGGTAGGTAATCCAAGTAGTACAGACTTATTAATTGGTATTGTAACAGGAATTGTTGGACTTTTAATTTGTGTATTAAATTACCCAATATATGCATACTTAAAAAAATAGTAAGTTTATTTGGAAGATTTAATTCTTCCATTTTTTCTGTTATAATTTATAGTATGGAGTTGAATAAGAATGAAAGAAATAATAAAAAAAATATTATATCCTAACAAAATTATTGGATTCTTTCTTTTTAATTTAGGATTCGGATTACTAATATATGTTTTTAGCAACCACTTAGAGGAAACTTTTGTCGCATACATAAGCTATGTATTATCATTTTATGCTTTAGTAATTTTTTGTATTTGGTTTTACAAAACTTGTAAATTTGGCCATGAATCTATAAAGAAAAGTAAAGTGTATAATTTATATCAAGAAAACTTTCTAGTAGTAACAAAAACATCTATGTACTTTTCATTTGTTTTTAATTTAATATATGGAATATTTAAATTAGTAGTAGGGATTTATTATAAATCTATTTGGTTTATTACTTTTTCTATTTATTATTTACTTTTATGTTTTATTAAAGTTTCACTTGCAAAGAATATAAATAACGCTGAAAAAGAATATAAGAAATTAAAACACACAGGAATAATACTATTATTTCTAAATTTAATTTTAGTAGGCATTATTGTTCTCATTATAAAACATGATCAAATTATAAATTATAACGGAGTTTTAATTTATTTAGTGGCCTTATATGATTTTTATTTAATTATTAGTGCGACTATAAATGTTATCAAATATAGAAAAAAACATAGCCCTATATTAACATCTAGTAAGTGCATTAATTTAACAGTAGCAATGATTTCCATGATATCACTAGAAGTAGCAATGGTCTATCAGTTTGGAGATAATGATTCAAATTTTAAAATGATAACAACCTCCATTATGGGATTTGCTATATGCTTAATTAACTCATTTATGGCAATATATATGATTATAAAAGCAAATAATAAATTAAGGAAATCACAATAATAAGTTTTGGCAAATCAATGGAATATGCGATTTGCTTTTTTCATGATATAATAAATAAAAAAGAGTGATTAAAAATGGAATTTATTAAAACTAAAACAATACTTTCAAAAGTCAAAAATGGTGAATATTGGTACGGCATTGATTATAACATGAATTTATATAGAGGATGCTCTCATAAATGTATTTATTGTGATAGTAGAAGTAATTGTTACAATATACCTAACTTTGATATAGTTAGAGGTAAAGCTAATGCACTTAATATTTTAGAAACTGAACTTATGAAGAAAAGAGAAAAAGGTGTTATAGGAATTGGTGCGATGTCTGATACTTACAATCCATTAGAAGTAAAGTATGAACAAACAAGAGGAGCACTCAAGTTAATTTCAAAATATGGTTATGGTGTTTCAATTGATACTAAAAGTGATTTAATACTTAGAGATTTAGATATATTAAAAGAAATAAATTATAAAAATAATGTCATAGTAAAATTTACTATAACAACACCCATTGATGAGTTATCAAAGGTAATAGAACCTAATGTATGTGTGACTTCAAAAAGATTAGAAGCAATAAAAAGGCTAAGTGATAGTGGCATATTTGTAGGTATTATGATGAATCCAGTACTTCCATTTATAACTGATAAAGAAGAAGATATTAAATTGCTAGTAAAGCTAGCAAGTGAGTCGGGTGCTAAATTTATACATACCTATATGTGTTTAACTTTAAGGGAAAATCAAAGAGATTATTATTTTGAAAAATTAGATAAACATTTTATAGGATTAAAAGAAAAGTACATTAAATTTTATGGTAAAAAATATGATTGTATAGTTTCAAACTATAAAGATTTATATAAAATATTCACAGAAGAATGCGATAAATATGGAATACTATATAATATGAATGATATTATCAGTGCCTATAAAAAAGAAATAAAAACTAATGAGCAAATATCACTATTTTAGTATTATAATTTACTATTTGTTAAAACTCTTGGACAAACTTCTAAAAAACTTTGGTAGATTTGTAAAACGCAAATAATTATAATTGTTTGTGAAAGGAGAAAAGAATGAAACTTGGAGAAAATATTTTAAAATTGAGAAAGCAAAAGGGACTTTCACAAGAACAATTAGGAGAAATAGTTGACGTTACAAGACAAACTATTTCAAATTGGGAATTAGGTATTACCTACCCAAATCCTGAACAATTAAAACTATTATCTAAAGCACTAAATATAAGTATAGATGAATTATTAGATAATGATATTAAAAATAGGTTAGAAGAAAAAATTAGTAATACAGAGAAATTAGCAGGTATTATTATTAAAATATTGAAAGTAATAGGGATTGGATTTGTTATATTGTTAGTTATTGACATAACCGCACTAATATTATTTTCTATATTAAGACCAAATGTAGGGATAAGAAATAGTGAAAGTATAGAAATGGAGTGTTCTATTCAAAATAAAGATTATATAATTTCCGTTGGAACAGATGGATATTTTAACTGTTCGAATTGTTCTAGTGAATTACAAAATGATTTAAAAAATAATTATATTGACTTTAGTGATTTATCGAAAACCCTAGAAAATATAAATAATTATTTTAAAAATAATAATGGAATTTGTGAATAAATAAAATGAAAGAAGGAAAATAAATGGAAAATTTTGGCTTTTCAATGTTGTGGTATTCTACTTCATATTTTATAGTTACATTAATTGGTATTTTACATACAATTTTTAATATAGTTGTACTTCATATGAAATCGATGAAAGATAGTCCAGGAATGGGTGAGGGGTATGAAAAAACAAAGCCGTGGCATCCAATGTATAATATAATTATATTTCCCATATTCGCATATATTTACTTTAATGGATTAGAAATAGTAACCTTATCAAATGCAATTGCAACCTCAATTATTTGGGGATCTATAACAGTCGTATTTGATTTAATTGGATGGGTACTAATTAAACATCCTTGGAGTTTATCATTCAAAGAATTTTATATTGACTATCAGCCATGGATAACCTTAATATATATAGCTATATATTTAAGTCCTATTATAGCTTATCTAGTAATAAGTTTATAATATGTAAAAGAATTTGTGCAAAATGTAAAAGATATTTTATTAAAGTTTATTAAAACTTATAGTATGATATATTTGAGGTGAAAAAAATGACATTAGGTAAAAAAATAATTGAACTTAGAAAAAAACATAATTTAACACAAGAAAAATTATCAGAAGAACTAAAAGTAACAAGACAAACCTTATCTAATTGGGAAAACGATATAACTAATCCAGATATTATTCAGGCAAAGAATATAGCAAGTTATTTTAATATAAGCTTGGATGATTTAACAAATAGTAAATTAAAAATAAATTGTACCAAAAAAAATATATTATCAAATTTAATTGGAAAAAATTGCTATATAGATATAGTATCAGATGATTATGATGAAGTATTCAACAGAGTATGTACTGTTATTGATACAAGTAATGAATTTATTAAGTTTTCTTTTAAAGATAAAAATAGAATAATAGAAAAATTAATAGATACTTCTTTAATCACATCTATTAAAGTTATAGATAAAGGAAGTGATAAATAATGGAGTACTTTTATATAATTTTAGGATTCGTGATATTATTTGCACTTTTTGATATAAATGAAAAATTAAAAAAATTATTAGATAAAGAAAAGAAGAATAAATTAAATTTAAATGATTATTTAAATAAGGATGTTTATATAATTATAAATAATGAAAATGTAACAAATTTTTACTTATTTAGTTCTAGCTTTAAAACGGTTGGTAGAATACTTGATTATGATGATAATTGGTTTATATTTAGATATTATAATAAGAGTGAAAAGCAAACAGTAACTGAGTATTTAAAAATATCAGATTTAGAAAGCATCAATGAAATTAAATGAAATAGGAGGAATATTATGGCGACTACAAAAGATTATATTGAATATGTATGTGAACAAATATCTGGAATAGGAGATATTAGATATAAAAAAATGTTTGGTGAGTATATGGTTTATGTAAATAATAAACCTGTTATAACAGTATGTGATAATATTTCATATATAAAAAAATTAGATAATTTAAGTGAATTAATGAAAGATGCATCAAAAGGATTTCCTTATGATGGGGCAAAAGAACACTACATACTTGATATAGATAATAAGGAACTTAGTAAGTTAGTTGTAAAAGAAGTAGAAAAAGTAACTAAGGTTCCAAAAAAAAGAACTAAGTAGTGAGGTAGTTATGAAAAAGAAATTATTAACTTTAATATTAGAAATAATACTATTAATAATTATATTTGTTTTAATTAAATATTTTAATAACAGTAAAAAAGAAAATGAAAACCATAAAACAGGAACAGCAGAGTATTTATTTGATTTAAAAGTTCCATATATTGGTGATAATTCATCAGTTGGAAAATTACTTAATGCTTTAGATATTTGGTCATATGGAGATTATACATTTAGCCTTATAACATCAGATAGACCATATACTTTAACAATAAATTATAGTAGTTTACAAGAATCGCAAAATAAACAAGAAATTAATATTTTTAATGATATAGAAGAAAAATCAATCTTCCTTTTAGCTTTAATAGATAATGTAGATCAAATTGAATGGATATTTTCTAAAAACATGAAATATACAATAACCTTAGATGACTTAAATGGTAGATATGGAAATATAAAGGATTATGGAAAATCAGTAAAAAGTTTTAATAAACTTTTAAGTAAACTTGGGTATAATGAGAATATTACTATGAGTATAAAAGAACTTACCAATGAAGGGATTACTTTAGTAATAAAAAATGGTACAAACAAAAGTTATTATTATGGTGGAGACTTTATAGTAAAACGCAAGGAAAATGATGAGTGGGTTAATGTTGAAGGAGTAAAAAACAGTTCTAATTTAATCGCATATATTTTAAGAAGAAATAGTTCAGTAGAAGAAACTTGCAATTTTGGCATTTCCCTATTACCTGGACAATATAAACTAACTAAAGAATTTGAATATAGGGCTGAAAGAAAAAAATATATTATTTCGGTAGAATTTGAAATAAAATAGTATAAGGTATTAATAAAGTAAATAATAACATAATAACTTATTTACTTTTTATTTATTTAAAAATTTATTTACTAGTGATATAATTGATATGAGGCAGTGAGGATTATGAAAAAAATAAAAAAATTAATGCAAATAATAAAATATAATTTAAGTACACTAATTAGTTTTGAATTAAGTTTTAAAGTTATTACATTATTATTTATCACACCACTATTTTTAAAAATATCTAATTTACTAATTAAGTTAACAGGATATAATTATTTTGAATTTAGATTTTTATTAAATCCATTATTTATATTAGTCCTATTAATACTACTTTTACTATCAATATTTCTAACTATATTTGACATTACTACAATAATTATAATATTTGATATGTCTAGTAAAAGTAAAAAAATCAATATATTAGATGCGATTAAACTATCACTAAGTAAATGTAAGAATATTTTTAAAATTAAAAATATAAAGTTATTTATTTTAGTATTATTTTTTAATTTAATTTTTAGTACTTTGATATTTGTAATTTTTATTAGTGTAATTAAAATATTAAATTATACAAATAGTTTAACCATAAATAGTAAACTATTTATATCTTTAGGTCTTATAGGTTTAATACTTATATCATCAATATTATTTAGATTTATTTATTCACTTCATTATTTAGTACTTGAAAATATTAATTTTAAACAGGCAATAAAAAAGAGTATAAATTTAAATAAAAATGATTATATTAAAGATTTATTAAAACTATTTATTACTCAAGTTTTAATATCTATAATATTCTTTATACTTATCCTTCTAAATATATTAATAATACGACTTGATAAAATATCTAATATTATTATTTTGATACTTCCTATATTATCAATAACTATCATTTATACTTTTTTTGATATAATAAACTTTTCTTTTATAAGTACATTATATTATTCTCATAAGTTAGAAAAAAAGGAAAAAAAGGCACCAATAACATTAAAAACAATAAAAAATAAATATAGACATTTAAAAATAGTTATAGTTGTTATAGTACCTATAACACTTATATTTAATACAATACTTATTATAAACTTTTCTCATGGAAAATATGATATAACTAATTATTATATGAAACTAGAATGTTTTAGCCCAGCCTTAGTAACAGGACATAGAGGCGCCTCAAAAAACTATCCAGAAAATACAATGACTGCATTCATGAAAGCAAAAGAGTTAGGTGCGGATTGGATAGAACTTGATGTGCAACAAACAAGTGATGGAAAAATTATTGTTATCCATGATTTAAATTTTCACAGAACAACAGGAGTTTATAAAAATACTTGGGAAATGTCATATGATAGGGTAAAAAAACTAAATGCTGGAAACTATATAGGATTTGAGGATGAAAGAATTCCATTATTTGAGGATGTTATTAAATGGGCAAAAATAAATAATATAAAATTAAATATCGAATTAAAACCTAATAGACATCAGACAAATCTTGAAAGTAAAGTTATAGATATAATTAAAAAATTAAATTATCAGGATAATTGCGTTGTTACTTCACAAATCTATAATAGTATAGAAAAAGTAAAAGAATATGATAGCAGTATAGAAACAGTTTTTGTAACAGGTGAGATTAGGGAAGATATTGAATCACTTACTGCAGCAGATCATTTTAGCATTAATGAATACTTCATAACACCAGAACTAGTTACTAAAATTCACAGTATGGGAAAACAAATTTATGCTTGGACAATAGATGATGCAATTAATATAAAAAGAATGCTAGATTTAAAAGTAGATAATATTATTACTAATGATATTACTTTAGCTAAAAATATTATTTATCTAAATAGAAAGGTTAAAGCTGTTAAAGTTAGTGATACTAGAAATATGATAAACGATTATATTAAATCAGTAAAAAAGTATCTTAGTTATAATTAAAAAAATTATATAATATTAAATATAAACAAAGCAATAAATAGTAATTTGAAAGTGAGAAAGATGAGGTAAAATTATGGTACATTTAGTATATTGTGATGATAAATCAAAGGAATTATCAAAAATTTTGGAAGGTAGTAAAACAATGATTATAAGAGGTGCAGCAGGAAGAAAGATACCACACAGTAGAGTATTTAAAGATGAGATACTTTATTTTATGGAGAAAGGAACAAAAAAAATAACAGCAAAGGCAGTTGTAAAAAATGTTCAGAACTTTGTTAAATTATCTGAAGATGAAATAACGAAAACCATTGAAGATAATAATAGCAAATTACAATTAACTGATAAACAAAAAGAAAGATGGCATAAAAAATGTTTATGCTTAGTGGAATTTGATAATGTAGAGAGTATTGAACCATTAGATTTTGACCATCAAGGAAATATGGATGATTGGCTAATTATAGAAAAAATAGAAGATGTAGTTGTAGGTACAAGTATTCCATATAATTACGAAAAATCAAGATTTTAGGAGTGAGATTTTATGGCAATGTGGAATCCGTGGCGAGGATGTAAAAAATGTAGTGATGGATGTTTGCATTGCTATATTCATAAAGGCGATTTGAAAAGAAATGTTAATACCAATGAAATAATAAAAACAAAAGACTTTGAAAAGCCAATAGAGAAATTAAAAAATGGCAATTATA